>NZ_DYXC01000001.1 GCF_020742345.1 Enteractinococcus helveticum
TAGTCGAGGAAAATATCCAAGTCCGGTTTGGCATCGCCGGGCGGCTCCACGGCTTTTTCAGAAAGATGCACGGTGCGATCGACATTCGTGAACGTGCCAGTTTTCTCGCCCCAGGTTGCCGCTGGCAACACCACGTCGGCCAGTTGTGCTGTTTCAGTTAAGAAGATGTCCTGGACGACCAACATGAGATTGTCTTTTGATAATAATGCCCGGATGCGGGCCAACTCAGGCAATGAGACCGCGGGATTTGTCCCACTGACCCACAACTGGCGGATCGAGCCTTCTTCCACATAGCGCATCATTTGCATCAAGTGCGTTGGAGCCGAATAGTGCGGAATATCGTCCATATGGATGTTCCATATCCGAGCAAGGTCTGCAATGTGATCAGGATTATGCCAGTTTCGAAAGCCAGGCAGATCTCCGTCTGCCCCGCATTCGCGAGTATTCTGTGCGGTCGGTTGACCATTCATCTGATAAATTCCGCACCCGGGCTTGCCCAACATCCCACGGATGAGATTGAGGTTGTTGACCTGCACTGCGGCCGCGGTAGCCTGGTGCGATTGATAAAAACCCTGCAAGACGGTCGACACCAACCGTTGTGCATGTCCCAGGATGCTAGCTGCTTCACGAATCTCTTCGACTGGGACATCACAGATTTCGGCGGCACGCTCCGGCGGATACTCTTTCACCAGTTTGGAAAGTTCAGCAAAGCCGATCAGATGAGCATCGATGTAGTCTCGATCGATCCACTCATTGGCGATCATTTCATGCAATAGGGCATTCATCAGCGCCACGTTGGTGCCCGGACGCGGGGCCAAGTGCACGGTGGCATGCCGCGCCACCGGGGTTGGCCGTGGATCAACACAGATGATCTTCGGCGGGTCATCTCCAGCGAGCCGGTCTAGCATCCGCATCCACAAAACACTTTGGGTTTCAGCAACATTATGCCCGAACAGTGCAATGACATCGGCGTGATCGATATCGGTATACGATCCGGGCTGCCCATCGCTTCCGAAGGTCTCCTTGAGGGCAGCCGCGGCGGTGGCCGTGCACAAGCGAGTGTTTCCATCCAGGTGGTTGGTCCCGATGCCACCATGAGCAATGGCGGCCAGCGTGTAGTACTCTTCAGCAAATAACTGGCCGGTGGTATAAAAACCCACCGCACTGGGACCCTGCTCATCGAGCAACTGTTTGGTGGTATCGACAATCCGGTCCATGGCAGTATCCCAATCAGTTTCCACCAGTTTGCCGTCTTGACGAATCAGTGGAGTCGTGAGTCGATCTTTTGACCCATTGGCCTGCCATCCATAGACATCTTTGGTATCTAACCTGCCGTGATTGACTCGGTCCACGGCCCGACCGCGCACGCCAACAATGCGTTCATCTTTGACAGCAATATCCAAGGCATCGCCGTTAGAGTGCAGAACGGAAGCCGACTGCACCCACCGATCCACGTCGTCTTCTGTGAGTCCTTCAGCCAGGTGTGCATCGACCCGAACGGGCCAGCTTGTCCCGGCGTCATACGGTGTGCGTTCGCCCCACACTGAGGTAATTCGGTCAATGGTCATTGCGATTATTTCCCGTCAGTATGCGGTGGGGTGTTGATTGTTGCCAGTCAGCTGGCTTTCTTTTTGGATTTCTTGGAACCTGATTTTTTGGTTTTGCGTGACGTATTCACCGACTGTCGCAGTGCTTCCATCAGGTCCACAACTTCGCCACCGGTTTCTTCATCTTCTTGCTCATCTGGGAAGGTTTTTTCCAGATCCACCGCCTCGCCGGCTTCGATCTTTGCGTCAATAAGCTTGCGTAACTCGACTTGATAGTCGTCTTCGAATTCTGCTGGTTCAAAGTCCTGCGAATAGGACTCCACCAGAGTCGCAGCCATGTCCAGTTCCTTCTTGCCGATTTTGGCTTTGGAATTGACACCTTTAAAATCCACGTCTCGAATCTCATCTGCCCAGCGCAGGGTTTGGATCATCAACATTTTGCCGCAGGTCCGCAAAATGGCCAGCCGGGTTCGAGTACGCAGCGTAATTTTCACGATCGCCGTCCGATCAGTGTCCTCGAGCGTTTGCCGCAATAACAGATACGCCTTCGGGGTCTTGGAGGTGGGCTCTAAGAAATAGGACTTTTCGAGCATGATCGAATCGATCTGATCGGATGGGACAAACTGCAAAACCTCAATGTCGTCATCATCCTCGGCCGGTAACGCCTCAATGTCTTGCTTGGTGATGATCACCCGGTGATCGCCGTCGTCATACGCTTTTTCAATGTCGGAGTATTCAACAATCTCGCCGCAGACTTCGCAGCGGCGTTGATACCGGATGCGCCCGCCGTCTTTATCATGCACCTGATGCATGTCGACGTCGTGACTCTCAGTGGCGGAGTACAACTTAACGGGCACGTTCACGAGTCCAAAGGCGATGGAACCTGACCAGATTGCTCTCATGGCCCCATTAAAACCCACGGAATGTCGCCTGGCTAGAGGGGGAAACTCAAACTGGAGTCCCTATGCGCAGCCCGGGTGGCTCCGGTAGCATGCACGGCACAGGAGGTCTGCATGTCTCGCGACGAACAGCACGTCTCAATTGACGGCCACCGATTGACCCTGACAAATCTCAATAAGGTCTACTACCCGCAAACCGGCACGACCAAGGGTGAAGTCCTAGATTATTATGCCCGGATCGCACCGGTTTTTATTCGGCATGCCGCAGATCGGATTGCCACCCGCAAGCGCTGGGTCGACGGCGTGGGTACTCCCGAGAATCCGGGCAAAGTGTTCTTTGAAAAAGACCTGCCCGACCATGCACCAGACTGGATTGCCACCCGCAAAATCCAGCACAGTACCGGAATAAAGCGCTACCCGTTGGTCCAAGATCAGGCCACGCTGATGTATCTGGCGCAGCTGGGGTCATTAGAACTACATATCCCCCAGTGGCGGGCGCTGCCAGCGGACTCGGATCCGGGCACGATCACCTCAGATGCACGCCACCCCGACCGCATGGTCTTCGACCTGGACCCCGGTGCGGGTCGCGGATTGGCCGACTGTATTGAGGTCGCCCATCTGATCCGGGAGTTACTCAATGGCATGGGCTTGGCTGCCTACCCGTTGACCAGCGGATCCAAGGGCGTGCACGTATATGCGCCGTTGGATGGTTCTGCCACCTGTCAGCAGGTATCGGATGTTGCCAAGGAGCTGGCACGCAGCCTCGAAGCTGATTATCCTCAGCTGATCGTGTCCAAAATGAAGAAGAAACTGCGCAAGAATAAGGTGTTCATCGACTGGTCACAAAACGCCGCAGCCAAGACCACGGTTGCACCATATTCACTGCGGGGCCGCTTCCTGCCAACCGTTGCCGCCCCGAGAACCTGGGACGAGTTGGCAGACCCTGGGACTGTTGAACATCTGCGCTTCGAAGAGGTCCTGGAACGCCTGGAGGATCTTGGTGATCTGCTGGAACCACTGGCCCAACGTGCCGGAGCATCGGATGCAGCCTCGGTGACCGACGCCGCCCCGGCCGAGACGCCCAAGGATCGATTGGCCACCTACCGGTCCAAGCGTGACCCAAAGGACACCCCCGAACCGGTGCCGGAGCATCACGGCAGCAGTAGCGATGAGCTCACCTTTGTGATCCAGGAACATCATGCGCGTGCCCTGCACTGGGATTTTCGACTCGAATACGACGGCGTTCTGGTGTCCTGGGCACTGCCCAAAGGACCACCCACGGACCCGCAGCATAACCATCTAGCAATCCAAACCGAAGATCACCCCATGGAATATGCCACCTTCGAAGGCACCATCCCCAAAGGCGAGTACGGCGGTGGTGAGGTGACCATTTGGGATTCAGGCACCTATGAGCTCAAAAAATGGCGCGACGGCAAGGAAATCACCGCGGTGCTGCATGGCCAACCCGACGGTGGTCTGGGTGGCATCAAAGAATTTGCGCTGTTCAATACCGGCAAGCACGGGCCAAATGAGGATCCCGCCAAAAACTGGATGATCCATCTCAAAGAAGATCTCAAAGAAGATTCCACCGACGACGCCGTTGAACCAGCAGACTATTCACCCATGTTAGCAACCATCGGTGAGGTCCAGACGGTCGAACACGATGAGCACAAGTGGGCGTTTGAAATGAAATGGGATGGCATTCGTGCCATCGCCACCGTTCGTGCTGCTACTAAAGATTCGCCCGGTGCCGTAACGCTCACCAGTCGCAATTCCATCGATATCACGGAGCGGTACCCAGAACTTGCCGAACTTGCTGCATGTGTCACCACCGACTGTGTGCTCGATGGGGAAATCGTTGCATTCGGACCGTCGGGACGACCGGAATTTGGCAGACTCCAACAACGCATGGGGCTGAAGAAACGCTCCGATATTGAGAAGCAACGTGCCAAGACGCCGGTGTATTTGATGGTCTTCGACCTCTTGGAAGTCGACGGCGAATCATTACTGCGCGTTGATTATGAGCACCGTCGGAAGCGGTTATTCGAAGTGGTCTCAGAAGGTGAGCAGGTGTATGTGCCGGAGGCCTTTGATGGCTCGGTTGCAGATGCCATGGCGTCTAGTAAACAGCTGAAGCTGGAAGGGGTCATGGCCAAAAAGAAGACCAGTGTTTATATGCCGGGCAAGCGCACCAAAACCTGGCTCAAGCTCAAACACGCTGCTACCCGCGAAGTGCTCATTATCGGTTGGCGCACCGGTAATGGCGGCCGCGCTCAAACCTTGGGTTCGTTGCTCGTGGGTGCACACGGGCCTGATGGTCTGGTCTATTTGGGCCGGGTTGGCACCGGATTTGATCATGACCAGTTGGAAATGCTGCGCGAGAAGCTGGATGCGATGCAGCGCAAAACACCACCGGCAGAGGTTCCTGCCGAACAACGCAAAGACGCCCATTGGGTGACCCCCAAACTTGTGGGTGAGGTGGAATTCGGAGGTATCACCGAAGCGGGTCGCTTACGCCATCCCGTGTGGCGGGGACTCCGCGACGACATCGATCCTGAGGATGTCACGATATAGCCACCGGAAATTGTGGGCTTCGCATTCGTACATCATCGACCAGCACATTCCCGAGCGCATTGAATTATTCGTCGGGGCTGCTGCTATCCGCTGAAGCAGCCGATTCAATGGCCGCGCGTTGTTTGCCGGCTTTGAGCTGCTTAGATTTGCGCTCTGGTTTTGTGTTGAGTTCAGCAAACAGCTCGGGCAGTTCATACCACTGTGGAAGTTGTCCAAACGTTTCTTGGGTTTGTGCCACCACCTGCCGAGCCAGGGCACGATTGGCAAACCCGCCAATGCCAGCGCCAATACCAAACGGTACGAGGCGACCAAAGAAACGCAGCGTCTCACCGCGCAACAGAGTTTTCATGAATCGGTTGGCCAAAGTATTAAATGCTCGTTCGGTGATGCCAGAGATTCCCGAGGCGATCCAGGCGGTAGGACCCAGTGTCCCAAAGCGCGTACCTGGTTGTGCGTTGGCGGCCTGTTTGAGGAGTTCACGACCTTCTTCGCCCAATAGGATCGTCATGACCAGTGCCTTGGATTCTTGAGAATCCTTGGTGTCCAGTCCAGCAAGCTCCGCTACCGACTGTGCATACAGTGCCGTAAATTCCAAGAAACCCAGTGCTGCGCCAAAGGACGCGCCAAGGCTGGCAGCCGTACCAATTCCGGGCACACCGCCTACCCCACCGGCTGCGGCACCAGTTGTGGTCAGTGATGCGATGTAGCGCCGAGACAGCCGGTCGGCCAGTTCACCAGGACTATCCTGTGGGTACTTCTTGGTCAATCGTCGTAATTCTGCAATCACCAGCGGGCGCTGCACACTCATGGCCCCAAGAACAGCACGTTGAAATGCCGGTGTGGGGCGGCCTTGCGAATCAACTGCTTTGCCCAGTATTTTTTGCGCATTGCGGGCGGCTTTATCGCGTCGGGATCTCTTGGTTTTGGTGTTTTTGGGTGTTGGAATTTCGTTATTGTCCGGCAAAATCAGCTCACATTCTGTATGAGAAACGGCGTGATGGCCGAGGTGGTTTTAGCCTCAACGAATTGGGTGTGAGTTGTCAACCAATGTTTTGCGAATTCAGCGGAGGGGTGGTCTGGTTCCTCACCGAAGGTGATCCATAAAACCCGCTTTAATTGGGCGCCGTGTTCAGGCGTATCAAGTGCTGCCAGCATCGGGTTATCAATCACGTAACCATTGAGGCCAATAACGCCGCTGAAGGCTTCGGGGCGTACTCGTAGCAACGTGGTGGCCAGTGCTGCTCCTTGGCCAATGCCGATGGCCTGGATGCTGGTGTAGGAAGTGGTGCCGTATTCGTCGTCGTCAACAGCATCAAAGACTCGGTGGGCTGCCGAGAGGAGTTCTGGGAAGTTGGGGTTTTGGTGGTCTTGGCTGGTGAACCAGTTGTGTCCGAAGGCAGCGTTGAAGCCAGCTTGGAGTGCCAGGCCGGTGGTCTCGGTGGGTAAATGACAGAAGTAGTGTTCGGCGACGGTTTCTGGGGTGGAGCCGGCGTCGTGAAAGATGAGCACCAGCTTGGTGGTGCGCTGGTGTTGGGGCAGGGACCAGATGGCTCGGTGGCCGGTGGCAAGCGTTTCTGGGTACATGCCATTACTCTAGTCAAGCTGCGGTCAAAAAGTGGATGAGAATGCCCACACCGAAGACTGCGATGGCTGTGATGATGCAGCCGAGTTCCACCAGCATGCCGATGCCCATTGCTTTGAGTGCTTCAAGCGAGGACCGCAAGGCGGCCACAGCATCTCGGCGTCGGTAGTATTCGGCACCGAATAGGCCAAGGGCAAAGCCGATGAAGATGCCGAAGAATGGGATGATGAACAGTCCGACGATCGCGGCGGCTGTTGCGATCAGGATGGGGGTGTTGGGGATGCGTTCCCGGCGCATTGTGCGCCCGGTCAGGACCAGGGAGGCGCTCCAGCCCACCAGCGCCAAGGCGGCGGCGATGATTCCGGTTGCCCAGGAGGCGGTGGAGCCGATGATCCAGGCCCAAGCGATCATGGTGATGATGGCGACCGGTGAGCCGGGCAGTATGGGAAAGATGATCCCGGCCAGGGCGACGAACATCAGGAGGGCTGCAATGACTGTGACAATGGCTTCCACAGTGTCAGATTACTTGCCGATGGCGATGTCTGCCCAGACCATGTGGTGTGGGTTGTCGCTGGATTGGATACCGAAGTGACCGCGGTAGACGTCATTATGTGCGGTACCGGTTTCCAGTACGCCAGCGTCGGTCACCGACAGGTCAGCACCGGGCAGGACGTAGTCAGCGCGGTAGGTTTGCCCCTCAGTGTCTGGGACTGGTGCCGTATGATATTCGGCGTCAGGGTTATTGGGTAGTACGCCGCGACCTAGGGCAGTGGGTGGCAGGGTGCGTTCTTGTTGCGGGTCAACAATGGTTTCGGATTGCAGCAGTTCGGAGATGGCTGCTGGTTCGGCGGGGCCGTGGCCTTGCGGATCGGCTTTTAGTGAGCCTGCGATGACGAATGCTGCATTATCTTCTAGTGGGCCTCGGTTGCCGCGGTGATCCAAGATGTAGTTGGTGTCGGATTCCAGATAGTCTTGCCAGAACCGAATTTGGTCGCTGTTGCGGGCCTGTGCGTGCGGGGTGGCGGAGACATCTTCAGTTGCTGATGCCAGCACGTGGAGGATTTCGCCGTCAATTTCAATGGGGACATCCCAGTGGGCGACCGATGATAGTGGCAGAATGTCGCGTTCCAGTTCCGTGAAGTCTGCTGGAATGCTGTTGTCTGGCACACTGCTCCATGGCAAGGAAGAGAAGTCTCGGATGCGGGCGGTGTCGATGGGGTACTTGGAGTACACGATCATAGATGACTGGCCAGGGAAGTCCCCGTAGCCCAGGGCGTCACCTGGTCCGCCGATCGTGCCATCACGGTCAAGGTCAGCACCAGATTCCACCCCGGCGTTGCTCTGATCGGTGTAGAAATATGGGTAGGTGACGCCGGTCCTATCGTCGCTCCCCACAGCCAGATAGTTGGTGTTAAAAGCTTGTGCCAGCTTCGCGCCGGCGTCAGTGTCAATACCAGTCAGCACGAGAACGTCTGGTCGAACGGTTTGAATGATTCGCGCCACTTCGGTGGCATCTTCGGTGCCGGGAGCTGATAGCTCTTCGAAGAGTTCCCCCGCGGAGTCACGGCTCAGTGCTGCGTTATAAGTCGCCACACGCAACGAGTTATCTTGTGTGCCTTTCAATACTGGCACGCTGTCAACTGGCAGAACCTGTTCAGTGGATTCGGCCACAGCCGGCTGGTCACTCAACATGTCTTGGACACCATCTGCGATAACTTCAGATCCCGGCCGCGGACAATATCCAAGGTCAGATCCCGAGCTAGTGTCGTCTGCTGTCGCTACCTGATTTGGAGTCGCAAAACTCAGCGCAAGACATCCGGCCGCAGCCGCGATGAGCGCTGATTTTTGCACTCGAAAAACAGGGCGATTTTTATGCACAACGGTTAGCATAGACGCGAAACGACCGCGACAAAAGCGGCGGTGAGGTCCTCGAAACTTACTCAAAAACCGTCCTATCCCATACATCCGCGTGGTTATGCCGATCGGGCCGGTTACCGTGTGCTACAGCTCATTGTTACGCTACATATTCTTGATCAGACTGTGATCATTCCGTAACCTGAGCCCACCGTTTGCTCACTCAGCTCATCAAGATTCGCCCCTGACCAGGCCATTTACTGTGACGCACATCACGCATATTGCTGGTCAATGTCCTGGATTTTCCACCCAGTTGCTCGGTGAAACCTCTAGAGCATCCCGACAGAACAGCCTACTGAGGAATTTCGTTGGACAAAGCAACTTTTGACGATGACACCGAGCAAGAAAATCATTCTGACTGGGCGTTATTCTGGCCTGACTTCACCTTCGTGCTGCTCACGCACCCGCGCCTGATGCTGATCCACAACTTCACGACTCAAACGCGCTGCACTGACCGTCATACCGATCGTCGCACCGATAATGAGCAGAATGGCCAAACTTCTCAGCACCCCGAAAGTTTGATCAAGCAGCACCCAACCGATGAGAGCCGCAAAGACCGGCTCAAGGCTCAGCAGGATAGAAAATGCGTTTCGCGGTATGCGGCGCAATGCGGCCATCTCAAAGGAAACCGGAATCACCGTGGACAGCACGGCCATCAACAAGGCCAACCAGTAGATCTCCGGGGCGAGGAACAATTCCACCATGCCACTAAACCCAACGGGCAACAACACAATTGCCGCCACGATGGTGGCCACCGGCAGTGCCTCAAGCCCAGCCAGCTGCCGCCCGATTCGCGCACTGAACAGAATATAAAACGCCCAGGATACCCCCGCGAGCACAGCAAATAGCATGCCAAGCCAATCGAAGGTGACATCTGCCGACAGGGACTCAACCCCCAGCACCAGCAGGCCAAGCCCAGCCATACCAACCCAGATGAGGTCGCGCCGACTCGTGGACAGGATCACCGCCAGCGCCAGCGGTCCAACAAACTCAATAGCCACCGCCACGCCCAGCGGGATACGCTCCACCGCGGCATAGAAGAAGCCGTTGAGCCCGGCCAGCGTAATACCGAACAGCACGACATCACGCCAGGCGGTTGTACTCCATCGCCACGGTGTAGGACGTGCCAACAGGATCAAGAACACAGAGGCGAGGATAAGGCGTAGCGTAGAAACACCCCATGCCCCGCCAATGGGGAACAGGTGGGTGGCAACGGCCGCACCAAGCGGTAATGCCAGGGTTGCAGCCATCACCAAGATCACACCGGTTATTGATATCCCGCGGGCGCGATTCCCCAACGAGTTCCTCCTTGAATGCTTAGCGGCGCATTACCACCCGCGTTCTGCCAGGCGGTGTGGTGCCGGAATTTCGGATACGCTCAGACCCACCATGGCATCACCAATGCCGCGAGAGGCATCGGTAATAGCTTGCGGGTCGTTGTAATTTTTGACGGCGCTGACAATAGCCTTTGCGCGCGCAGTGGGGTTATCGGAGTGGAAAATACCAGAGCCAACAAACACACCATCGGCGCCCATTTGCATCATCATCGCCGCATCGGCCGGGGTTGCGATACCACCGGCAGTAAATAGTCCAACTGGCAGCTTACCCTCTTTGGCAATCTGCTTCACAAGCTCATAGGGTGCTTGGAGTTCTTTGGCAGCGACGAATAATTCGTTTTCATCCAGAGACGTCAGGGCTGCGATTTCGGCATTCAGAGTACGAATGTGTTTCATTGCCTCTGAGACGTCGCCGGTACCAGCTTCGCCCTTAGAGCGAATCATGGCGGCACCTTCGGTGATACGCCGCAGCGCTTCGCCCAGATTGGTTGCACCGCAAACAAATGGGGTTTCGAAATCCCACTTATTCACGTGGTGTACATAGTCGGCTGGTGACAACACCTCGGACTCGTCAATGAAGTCCACCCCGAGGGTTTCCAGAATTTGCGCTTCAACGAAGTGGCCGATGCGAACCTTGGCCATGACCGGAACATCCACGGCCTCGATGATCGATTCGATCAACTCCGGTGCCGAACTGCGAGCAATCCCACCTTCGGCGCGAATATCGGCGGGCACACGTTCCAGTGCCATCACTGCGGTCGCGCCAGCGTCTTGCGCAATGCGGGCTTGTTCTGCGGTGACCACATCCATAATCACTCCCCCGCGGAATTGATCGGTCAGTCCTGTTTTTACGGTGGTTTGCGCGCTCATAGCATCCTTTCGTCTTTGGCCTAGGCCATACTTTTGACCTAGGCCAAAGATTAGCTTAAGTTACCGGCAAAACCTAGCTGAACCGCAACACAACTTCCCTAGCCCAGACTTCCTGGGATTATGGAACTATGCACAAGGAGTCAACGGCTGCCACACCACCCATGGATCGTCGCCAAGAAATCCGGGCCGGCCTGAAGCTCGGTATCGGCCCTGGCCTCGGCCTGTTTCCAATGGGCCTGGCCTTAGGATTGCTGGCAGCCCAATCAGGGTTACCCGGTTGGGCCGTGCCCGCCCTGTCGATTTTTGGCTACGCCGGCTCCCTGGAATTCCTCATGATCGATCTATTGATGACTGGCACCGGACTGCTGACCATCGCCGTCACCACATTTTTTGTGAACTTCCGTCACGTCTTCTACGCGTTTTCTTTCCCGCTGCACGTCGTGAAAAACCCGATCGCGAAGTTCTACTCGATGCACGCGCTCATTGACGAGGCCTACGCCGTGGCAGCAGCACATCCCACGGGGTGGACAGGGCCACGCCTGATAGCCATGCAAATCTCTATGCAGCTCTATTGGGTTGGCGGCGGCATCGTAGGCGTCCTGGTCGCCTGGGCCATCCCCGGCACGATCGAAGGCTTAGACTTCGCACTGCTGGCACTATTCATCACCCTGACCCTGGATGCCGTTCGCACGCGTGAGCAACTACCCTCCCTGATCATCGCAACACTGGCCTTCTTCGCGGCCTTATGCATTGCCCCCGACCAAATCATCTTCGCCGGCATGATCATCTTCATGGCACTACTGACCATCCGGTACTACACGGCAAAACGAAAGGGTGGGCTCTATGACCATGCTGGCAACTAGCACTCCCACCCCGCCGGCCACGTGGTACATCCTTGCCGCCGTGGCGACCATGTTCGTGGTCACCTTCGCACTGCGGGCCCTGCCATTTGCCATCCTGGCCAAACTCCGCGACTCGAAATTCGTCAACATCATGGCCCTGTGGATGCCCGCCGGAATCCTTGGGCTGCTGGCCATCGTGATCTTCTATTCCACCGCAGCCGATCCTGCCACGGTGCTATGGAAATTACTCGTCGCCGTGGCAGTGACCATCGCATCGCACTTGAGCTTAGGACGACGTACGCTCGTCTCCATCGGATTAGGGACCGTGACCTACGTCGTATTGGTCAATTTCATAGCATAAATGTTGTCCAACTAACTTCGAAGTCCACGGGTTATGACTACACTTAGCCAAAGCTAAACCGGAAGGACATCGATGCGCAATATCACCCCCTGGCGACTGGCCGTACCTTCCTTATTTTTCATGGCCTGGGGTGGCAACCACTTCACACCGCTACTACCGCTCTACCACGACGTGGCCGACCTCATCCCCTGGCAAACCAATATGCTGCTGGGCACCTACGTCTTCGGGCTGATCCCCGGCCTACTCGTTGCTGCCGCGCTTTCTGATGTGTACGGACGTAAACCCATCGCACTGGCCGGGCTCATCTCCTCGGGGATCGGCAACCTGCTCATCCTCCTGGGACCAGCCTCACTGTCCATGCTCTACACCGGCCGGTTTTTCGCCGGCCTTGCGGTTGGCATAGGCATGTCCGTGGGAACCTCGTGGATCAAAGAGCTCTCGTCTCCCGACTGGGACCCCAAGACAACCGTCGGCGCGGGAGCCCGGCGTCCATCACTGACCATGACATTAGGGTTCGGTATGGGAGCCGCCGTCACCGGTGTGCTAGCCCAATGGGCGCCGAGTCCCACCCGTATTCCGTTCATCGTTACCATCACCCTGGTAGTCCTAACTATCATCCCCACGGCATTTACCCCCGAAACCGTGGGCCCGAACGCGCGCCAACTGCCACCACAGACTTCTTGGGTCGGGCAGCTGCACACCCCCAGTGCCGCGCACCCTGATTTCCTAATCAAGGTCGCCACCGCTGCACCGTGGGTATTCGGCACCGGCGGTATTGCTTATGGTTTGATGCCGCAAATCATGGCCGAAACCACCGGAGACTTCACAACTCTCTACGCCACCACCCTCGCAGTGCTCACACTTGGTGTTGGCGCATTCGTTCAACCCTTTGCCCAGAAACTTGACCGCAAACTCAACGGCCGAGGTTTGCCATTGGGGCTGGCGCTCGTCGTCATTGGAATATGCACAGCCGCCCTGGCAGCACTGCACGCCGGACCGATCACCGGCATCATTGCAGCCATCGTGCTTGGTCTTGCCTACGGCACGGTATTGGTCACCGGACTAACACGCGTTCAGAAGATTGCCCCACCACACGAACTAGCTGGCCTGACCGGGATTTTCTACGCCGTGACCTACATTGGCTTCCTCTTCCCAACCGTGATTGCCGCGCTGTTGCCACTCATGCCGTACAGCACCACGCTGTTGGTCTTTGCTGGACTCGCCCTGATATCGATGCTCATTGCGTTCGGGCGCATCCGGCGAGTTCGCGGACCCTGGAATAACGGCCGCGAGTAGTCCCCTAACCG
>NZ_DYXC01000002.1 GCF_020742345.1 Enteractinococcus helveticum
AACGCGTCAACCACGCCCTCACCGCCCAAGACTTCGTCCAACGCGGCCGGGCAGTAGAAGGCGCCACCTTAGCCCAAGCCGTACAATGGCACACCGAACACCGAGTCCTCCTCGACGGCGACCGCACCGTGATTTTCGAATAACCACCAGCTCCGACCGCGGGTTCGCCTACGTCAAATGTCGCATAGCCGACTGCGACAATCCACGTATTATCAGGTAGCCTGAAAAGCTGTATACTGTGACGTAAGTCGCATCACGTTTTCGCGGCTCAGCCAATTGGGGAGAGCCTGATCTGCTATTCCGGTAACCCCGTGGCATCTGCCATCTGCCCTTCAGCGGCTGTGGTGTCGTTTGGAAAACCCTTAAGGAGCTTGAATTGAAGTTCAAGAAAACGATTTCGTTGACCTCGGCAGCCCTCTTAGTACTGTCCTTGTCGGCATGTTCCAATGATGATCCCGATGCTGCGGCAGATGGCGAGTTAGATGAGCTCACCGTGGGTATTATTCCGATAGCCGCTTATGCGGCAATCCCCTACGGTGTTGATCATGGCATCTTCGAAGAACACGGACTCGATGTCACCGCGCAAGCAAGTTCAGGTGGCGCCGAAATGCTTCCGGCGCTGCAAACCGGTGACATGGATGTCGTTATCGGCAACGTCTCCAACCTCTTGCTCGCGGTAGACCAGGGCCTCGATATGCGAGTTGTCAGTGGTTATCAGAACTCACTGCCAGAGGGGCAAGATGTCAATGGCGTCGTGGTGCGAGCTGACTCGGGTATCGAGACATGGGCTGATCTTGAGGGTGCTGAAGTCGCCGTCAACGCCCTGCGGGGTCAGGGTGATCTGACCATTATGGAGTCTGTTGACCAAGATGGCGGAGATCCAGAGCAAGTGAATTTCGTTGAGCTGAACTTCCCTGATATGGAATCTCAGTTGGAGCGTGGCAATGTGGACGCCGTCTGGTTGCCCGAACCGTTTATGCATAATGCTCTGCAGGGCGACGACTATAAACTGCTAGGCCACCCGAACCAAATTGTGTCCGGAATGCCAACTGTGGTCAGCTTTGTCACCGGGGAACTCGTTGACGAGGACCCCGAGCTTGTGCGGCGCTATCAGGCAGCTATGGACGACGTACTCACCGCCTTTGCTGCTGATGAAGAGGGTGCCATGGAGGCTGTCGTCGAGTTCATGGACGTTTCGCCAGAAGTTGCTGAGATCGCATCTGACCTGGAAACCCACGATGCCGCCATCCCAACAGCAGCGATTCAACAGCTGGCTGACCTGATGGTCAAATACGACTTCGTAGAAGAAGACCCAATATCAGAAGGCTTCTTCTTCGAAGAGTAGCTCTTTTGCGGGATGCGAGCCCGCGATCAACTCTGCTGTTTCCGCGGCGACGAGGCTGGCTGTGCCTCGTGGCTGCGGGGAAATGAAAGATTCTACGCTGCGCAGATGTATTCGTAGCGGCAGCCCAAAATTTGACTACTCAAGGGAAACGTCTCCCCTCATGTTTCAGGTGGCCTGAATATTTAGGGTGGTGACGGGCCCTTAGAGAGGATGACGATATGTCTACGAAAAACTCCGCTACTCATACCGCAGGCCTCGCCGGGTTGAGTGTAGCCGAACAACGTGCTGAAGCCCGGCGCGCAGTCCGCGCAACATTTATGGGCACCACAATCGAGTGGTACGATTTCTATCTTTATGCTGCGTGTGCCGCACTGATCTTCGGGCCACAATTCTTCCCATCCGATAGCTCCACGGCCTCCCAATTAGGTGCATTCGCCAGCTTCGCTTTCGGGTTCATTGCGCGACCGCTGGGCGGAATCCTGGCTGGCCACTTCGGTGACAGGGTGGGCCGCAAAAAGATGCTGATCTTATCGCTGACAGTCATGGGGATCGTGTCGACTTGCATCGGCGTCCTGCCATCCTATGAGCAAATCGGTGTCGCAGCCCCGGTCTTGCTGGTCGTTCTGCGACTCGTGCAAGGCCTTGCAGTAGGCGCAGAATGGGGCGGTGCGGTCACCATGGCAGTGGAGCACGCTCCGGCGAATCGCAAGGCGCTCTACGGGGCGGCCCCAATGATGGGACTGCCTGCCGGATTAATGCTGAGTAGCCTTGTACTGATCGTGCTCGGTGCACTGACCGGCCCGGACTTTATTGAATGGGGCTGGAGAATCGCATTTCTGTTTAGTGTCCTACTCGTTGCACTATCAATTTGGTATCGCCGACGCTTGACTGAAAGTCCCATCTTCGAAGCATCAGTAGCCAGTGAACCAAAAGCCCTGCCGCTAATGGAGGTGCTGCGCGGATATAAGGCCCCGCTGGGCTTGACGGTTATTATTGCCGCGGTCCCACCAGTCCTCGCCTATCTAGTGCTAACTTGGGCGCTATCCTATGGCACCACCTCGTTGGGCTATGACCAGAACCATCTGCTGTGGATCGGTATCTTGTGCTGTGTGATCCAGTTGGTCATGATGCCATACTTAGCAACCGTGGTTGACCGGACGAACCCGAGGATCCTTGCAGGCATTGGCGCCGTGTTAATGTCGATAACCGCAATGCTATTCTTTCCGCTATTTGAGACCGGCAATCTCCTCTTGGCCGGTATCGCCACCGTTGCTGCACATGCCTCAACCACCTTTGCCTTTGCGGCCATTCCACCGATTCTGACCCAAGCGTTCCCAAGCAGGATGCGGTACACGGGTGTATCGATGGCCTATCAGTTTGGGTCCATACTCGGCGGCGGTTTCGCCCCGATGATAGCCACCGCGTTATTTGCCGCCACCGGCCAGACCTGGCCCATCGGTCTCTACGTGGTCACCGCAAGCGTGCTAATGCTGCTCAGTATTATAGGTTTAGGTCTCTACTATCGAGCGCAAAGCGCTGTTGGTCGTGACGCAGCTGTCGAAGAGCGCCAAGAGGCAATTTCGGTGCAGTAGTCTAACGGCTTCAGGGCGCCTGGACCATGGGCGGTATAGTTATTGGTGGCTGGATGGCGCTCTGGTTTCGAAGTCCAGCAGGGAACTCTGTAAGGTACTGTCATTGCACACTCGTTGGGCGATGTTGAAGCATCGCTTAACGAAAGACTGGGGAGTGAGGCCGCGTGACATCCGAAACCGAAACATCGAGCTCTGCTGATGTACTTCAGGACCTTGATTCAGGCTGGTTTATTTACACCATCAAGCAAATCGAACTGGGCTTGCGCATCCCCACAGAAGAGGTCGCTGAACAAGCTGGCCTGACGACGGCGCAATTCACCGCCCTCGCCGTGCTCGAGCGCTGGCCCGGCATTACGTCATCTGAATTAGCCCGCAGGTCGTTTGTACGCGCCCAAACGATGGCCGAAAACGTTTCAGTGCTTTTGGAGTCTGGTTTCATTCAGCGTGAGCGAGATCCTGAAAATATGCGGAGGTTTCACCTGTACATCACCGACACTGGCCACGACACGTTGAGTTCTGGACGTTCCGCGATGGACGATCTGGAAGCCAAGTTGCTTGTAGCTTTGACTCCGCGAGACCGCGAAGAATTTGCAAAGCATCTACGAAATGTCAGACGAGCGCTGCGCGATCTACCGCGTTAGCCTCCATCTTTGCTGGATGATAGTCGAGCGACTCAAATAAGATCGTTTTCTTTTTCAAGAATTGAATGTATCGCTTGACAATGTGTGCCCTGTCGCACAGTATGGTTTCAGGTAGCCTGAAACAAAGGCTTGATATTTCCTGACCTGAATTGAAAGACAGGATACATAATGTCTTCGTCAACAACAGACAATCAGCTTTCCATCGCCATCGATGATTTACCCAACCACCAGGGACAATCTTTTGGACCATCGGCGTGGCAACAACTAACCCAATCAGATGTCAGCGCCTACGCCGATGTTTCCGGTGACCACAACCCCATTCACATCGATCCGGTAGCCGCAGCAGACAGCCCCTTCGGCCAAACAGTCGCCCACGGCTATCTGACGTTGAGCCGGGTTGTGCCACTGATGGCAGAAGTCTTCACCGTAACGGGTTTCAAAACCGGAGTGAACTACGGGCTAAACCATCTGCGTTTTCCCGCACCGGTGCCAGTGGATAGCAGTATCCGACTCAGCGGCACCCTGCAAAAGGTAGAAGAAATTGCCGGCGGCTATCAGCTCATCGTCGACGTTGTTTTTGAAGTAGAAGATAATCCCAAGCCAGCATGCGTGGCAGAACTAGTTTTGAGGTACTACAAATGAGCAAAATTGAAAACGGTTACGACCTGACTGGAAAAGTCGTCATCGTCACCGGCAGCGGCCGTGGACTCGGTAAGGCCTATGCCCGGTGGCTGGCCAAACGTGGCGCCTCGATCGTGGTGAATGATCTCGATGAACAAAGCGCCAATGACACCACCCAGGACATTCTGGCAGCCGGTGGTAAGGCAACTGCAGTTGTGGCACCCGTGGGTGACACTGAGGCTGCCCAGCAGCTTGTTTCTGCCGCGGTATCTACGTTTGGTCGACTGGATGCACTGGTGGCCAACGCCGGAGTGCTACGAGACCGGGTTTCATGGAAAATGAGCGACGAAGATTTCGACCTCGTCGTCAAGACGCATTTGCGCGGCACCTTCCTGTGCGGTCGAGAAGTAATCAAATATCTGCGTGAACAAGGAACGGGCGGTCGACTCATCGTCATCGGTTCCCCCGCCGGACAGCTCGGCAGCTTTGGGCAGAGCAACTATGCCGCAGCCAAAGCAGGCCTGGTGGCCATGGCCCGCACGTGGTCCATGGAACTGGCTCGTGACAACATCACGGCAAATGCTGTGATCCCAACCGCGATGACCGCGATGACCGCAACCATTCCGATATATAAGGACTGGGCAGAGCAATTTGAACAGGGCCAAGCATTGCCACCGTTGGCTCGCCAGGAACACGCGCTGGGTAGCCCAGAAGACGTCGCCCCACTGCTGGAATGGCTGGTCTCAGATGCTTCAGCCAACGTGACCGGCCAGGCCATTGGCATTGGTGGGGACCGCTTGACGCTCTACTCACACCCAACCGAACTCGTCAATGAGATTCACGACGGCGGCTGGTCAGCCTCAGGCATCAATGCGGCATGGTCCCAGAGCATGGCAGCACAGGCACAGCCAAGTGGCCCAATTCCACGCCCGGCACCTGAAACCCAAACTGCCCGATAAACCGCGGAAACCCCAGGAGTCATTATGCGTGGAAGTTACGCAGAACTTTGGAAACTCATCGCAGCGGCGGTGCCTGAACGTACCGCAATCGTCGCTGGCGACCAACGCCTCAGCTATCAAGAATTTGAGGACCAAGCAGCACGCTTCGCCGCTCTACTGCGGTATCACGGTGTCGGTGCTGGCGATACGATCGCCTTCTATATGTACAACCGTGCCGAATACTTGACCGCATTCTATGGGGCCTTGAAAATCGGTGCCGTGCCGGTATCCATCAATTTCAGATACCGCGAAGGTGAAGTCGCCGCACTGTTGGATAACTGTGAGGCTGCAGTGCTGATTTATCCGTCGTCGTTGGCAGCAACGGTCAAACGAATTGACGCCACTTCGGTGCCCAAGGTCCTGATTGAAGTGACTGATGAACCATTGGATGTTGCCGGTGCAATCCCATATGACTCGCTGGCAGAATTCGCGCCATTAGATGGTGAATCGCCACCTTCCGGCGGAACACTGATGGTCTATACCGGCGGGACCACGGGCCTGCCCAAAGCAGTGGTCTGGGATGAACCAGACCTGCTAGAGATCCAAATGTTTTCGACCTACGGTGCGCTGGGCATCGCAGACCCGCAAAGCCCGGCAGAAGTCGTGGCAATAGCCCAAGACCCTTCCCTGGAACCCACGGTCATGTTTGCGCTGGCGCCCTTTATCCACGCCACGGCATTGTTCACCGCGATGAACACGTTCCTGCTTGGCGGAACCGTGGTGTTGTTGCCGTCACCGAGTCTGGATACTCGCCAGGCTGTGGCAACGATCGAGCAAGAAAACGTCACCCGGATCATCGTTGCCGGCGATGCGGTGGCCATCCCCTTGATGGACGCCTGGGATAAGTATGCCAGCTCACCGCAATCGAGTAGCTTGACCTCCGCGATGAGCTCCGGCATGCGGTTCAGCGATGAAACTAAGGCCAGGATTCATAACCTCGGCAACGTCGTCATTATCGATATTCTTGCCTCAACCGAGGGCGGGCCCTATGCGTTAGGGATCAGCCGCAGTGCACAGGATTTGCCAACGCGATTCCAACTCACCGCCGATGCGGTGGTGCTGGATGATGCAATGCGCGAGGTCCAAGACCAGCCCGGTGCCTACGGCATTCTGGGCTACCGGGGTGCGCTGCCACGCGGTTACTATAAGGACGACGAGAAAACCCGCCAGACCTATCCGATCATCAACGGAACCAGGTATGTCATGCCGGGTGACCACGTCAAGGTCGAAGTAGACCGTTATATCGAATTGCTGGGTCGTGGGTCATCGGTGGTCAATACCGGTGGTGAAAAGGTCTTTCCTGCCGAGGTTGAAGAAGTGCTGCTGGGCCATCCAGCCGTGACCGACGCCGTCGTCTTTGGTGTTGCTGACGAGCGCTGGGGAGAACGCGTTGTGGCTATGGTGGCGGTGGAAGCTGCCGACGACGTCACCGAAGAAGCCCTGCTGGACTTTGTTGGTCAACGGCTGGCCGGGTATAAGAAGCCGCGACAGATTTTCTTACGCGATAGTCTCCAGCGGGGCCCAACGGGCAAACTTGATATGCGCACTATCAAATCCAGTATCACTTCGACGACGTAGAAACGGTGCAGTATGTACGAATCCAATATTGATCTTGATGCCGTTACTGCTATTGATACGCACGTGCATATCGAAGCCGATGACTGCGGGCATGCGGCACTGCCACAACCGTTGCTCGACGCCGCCGACGCGTATTTTCAGCGCACCGGACCGTCACCGACCATCGACCAGATCGCAGACTATTACCGCGAATTGTCCATGGCCGCGGTGGTGTTTACGGTTGATTCGGAAACCAATATGAAGACGCCTCCCAATAGTAGTGCAGAAATTGCGCGGGGTGCCGCACGCAATAACGATGTGCTCATTCCGTTTGCCAGTGTTGACCCGCTGCAAGGGGAAAAGGCTGTGCATAAGGCGCGCAGCCTGGTGGAAGATTTTGGGGTGCGAGGATTCAAATTTCATCCGAGCACCCAGGGTTTTGCCCCAAATGACGAAGAATTTTTGCCACTGTTTACCCAGCTGGAAGCATACGGGTTACCGGTGGTCTTCCACACCGGCCAGACCGGCATTGGCGCGGGCATGCCGGGTGGCTTTGGCATTCGGTTGTCACTGTCCAACCCAATGTTTTTGGATGATCTGGCAGCCCGGCACCCGTACTTACCGATCATCATGGCGCACCCTTCGGTGCCGTGGCAAGATGAAGCCATCGCTATTGCCACTCATAAAGCCAACGTGTGGATTGATTTATCAGGGTGGTCACCAAAATATTTTGAACCCAAACTCATCCAGGCCGCCCGGACCTATCTGCAAGATAAAGTCCTGTTCGCATCAGATTATCCCGCGATCAAACCGGAGCGCTGGATGCGCGATTACGCTGGGCTTGGTCTGCCAGATGAGGTCAGCCAGAAGATCTTCAAAACCAATGCGGCCCGATTACTGAAACTCGTGTGAGACTGAAAATGCAAACCAATATTGAATCCACCCTGTATGCGGCAGATTTTTGGGGTTATGAACAACAGCTCACCGACGCCGAACGGTCCGTGCTGCAACGCCTGCGCAGGTTTTTGGAAGAAGAAGCCGCCCCGGTGATCAATGATTACTGGGAGCGTGGCGAAACCCCGGTGCACTTGCGCGAGGGCCTGGCCGGGCTTGACCTTGTTGACCCGGCAGAATTGCGCGCGGCCGGGGAATCCCCGAGGGGCCTGTTTGTTGGGTTTCGTAATTATGAGTTGTCGCGCACCGATAGTTCACTGGGTATTTTATTCGGTGGTCAGGCGGGCATGTTCCGCACCGTTGTTCGCGATGGTGGCAGCCCCGAGCAGGTCGAGCAGTGGGATGAGGCCATTAAGGATTTCTCGATGACCGGCTGTTTTGCGCTGACGGAACCAGATCACGGCTCCGATGTTGCACGCGGGTTGGAAACCACCGCACGCTTTGAGCATGGCACCTGGATACTCAACGGTGCCAAGCGTTGGATCGGCAACGCAGCGCTGTCCGAGTACATGGCCGTGGTTGCAAAGGACGTGGCAGACGGGCAAGCCAAAATCTTCTTGGCAAGAACCGATGATCCAGGAGTACGGCTGACAAAAATTGCGGGCAAAACTTCGGTTCGGATGGTCAACAACTCCAACA
Organism: Enteractinococcus helveticum; assembly: GCF_020742345.1. Lineage (GTDB taxonomy): Bacteria > Actinomycetota > Actinomycetes > Actinomycetales > Micrococcaceae > Yaniella > Yaniella helvetica_A. Next base: position 8,348 of record NZ_DYXC01000002.1, read on the forward strand.
TCGACCTGACTGAGGTTCCGGTGCCTGAGGCTTACCGTCTGAAACGCGTGAATTCCTTTGACGATATTAACCGTATTTTCCGTACCCTGCGCCCCGACGTCGTCTGGAATGCTGCCGGCCTGCAAGCTGGCGTGTACGAGGCCGCGTTGGCATATGCAAAACAGCGAGAGCAATTCGGCAAACCGATCGCTGGCTTCCAGCTCATCCAAGAAAAACTGACTCGCATGCTTGGTAACGCCGCAGCCTCCCTGGGGGTTGCGGTACGCATCACTGAGCTCCAAGAGCGGGACGCGTGCCGGGATGAGGACGCTGCGCTGGCGAAAATGTGGGTCTGTGACAGGATGCGGGAAACTGTTGCCCTCGGCCGTGAAATTGGCGGCGGCAACGGTATTGTACTGGACTACAACCTCGCGCGGTTTTTCGCCGACGCCGAGTCACTGTATACCTTTGAGGGCACCCGTGAGGTCAACGCCCTGATCGTGGGCCGCGCGATCACCGGGGTTTCGGCTTTCGTCTAATACTCAGTGGCGCGTCATCAGCATGCAACATGTTGGCGGCCACCCACGGTTGTGAGTCGCCGCCAACGTGCTGGACTGGTTACTCGTTCTCAGTAAAACTGTGGGCCAGAACCCACGACGGGAATGACGTGATCTTGGCGTCAATGACCAACGGACGATCTCTTGGACCGTCGACCCAGTTGCGTACCGCATCCAAATCAGAAGCTTGACGCACTGTGATGGCTTGGCAGCCATAGCCTCGTGCAACCGCAGCGATATCGGTTTCTGGGAACACCACGGTATCCAGGTTGCTGGTTTCATGGATGAAGTGATGGACTTCTGCACTATAGGCGTCGTCGTTATATACCACCACGACCAGCGGGATTTTATGGCGGACAGCCGTATCGAGTTCGACGTGCGACATCATGAAGCCGCCATCCCCGACGCCGGCGATCGCGATACGATCAGGCAGTGCAAATGCTGCGCCAATCACCGTGGACAGGGCCAACCCGATAGATTGGAAACCTAATGACAGGCTGTAGCCCAGGTTGTCGGGCACCCGGAAGTGCATGGCCGGGTAGGCGTTGAAGTTCCCGCCGTCCGGGGCTACCACGCGGTCCATTGGCAGCATCTCGTCGAGAATATTCGTCAGCGTGCGCGGGTCGATTTTGCCCCGGTGAGATTTGCCGGCAGGCTCTGAATTATCCTCATAAGCCTGATCACGCCAATGCAGTGATGCGGCAAGGCGTTCTTTGACCTGCGTGGTGCGGTATCCGGTGCGTGGGGTGCCGTCGAGGCTTTCTACTAGCTTGTCGCGGATCGCTTGTGCTGTTAGGGCTGCGTCGCCAAGAATCGTGGCGCTTACCGGATAGTGTTTGCCGAATGCGGTGGCATCGTCGTCGATCTGAATGACGGTCTTGTTCTGTAACAGTGTGCCATCACGGGTGGTCCAACGGTTCAGCGCTGCCCCAAAGACGACGAGCAGATCGGCTTCGTGTACGAGCTCTGCGGCGCCGTCGGTGGCGAACCCACCCATGGCGTCCATGTGCCATGGATCCTCGTTGAATAAGCCGCGCCCGACCGCCGATGTGGTCAGCAGCGCTCCAGATAACTCGGCGACCTGGCGCAACGGTGCTACCGCTTGTGCCCCGCCACGACCCGCCAGAATCACGGGCCGTTGCGCATCGGTAAGCATCCGGCTGACTGAGGCGACTGCATCGGCAGAGGCAACCGCGGGTGCCGGTAGTTGCGGCGGTGCAATATTGGTTAGGAGTTGTTCTTGATCTTTGGACAGTTCAGACTCCTGAATATCAAGTGGCATGGACAACACAACGGGCACCCGGTTCATTTTGGCTCGAGTGATGGCTCGTATGGTGTCGGTGACGGCTCGAGCAGGCGAGTGCAGGCGTTCGGCGATGGCACCCATGCCTTCAATCACGGCGTCCTGGTCAATCCAGAAGTTGGAGCCATACTCGCCCCCCGGGGTATCCCCGGAGATAACTAACAACGGAGTGTGGGCTTTGACTGCTTCGCCAATGCCGGTGAGGGCATTTGACAGACCACAGCCTTGATGCACGGTGACCACCGAGAGTTTGCCGGAGGCTCGAGCATAGGCGTCGGCCATACACGCCGCACCCATTTCATGACGGGTCGCAGTGAATTGTGGGTGTTGGCCATCAGGGCCGGCGGCTTCTAAGAGCGCATTGGTTGCCCGGAAATTTCCAGAGCCGACAACGCCGAACACGTGTGCGGCCCCCATTCGGGCGATGGTTTGGCCTACTGCCTGACTGACTTTCATGACTCCCTTTTGTGGATGTGTTTTCGTATTATTGTGTGGTGAATTACTGCTCAGGCAGCAGTGCATCAAGGTCTGGTTCCTCGGTGAGGTAGCCGTGCTCCTTGGCGGATCGGCCGAGATCCTCTAAGCCTTCGCGAGTAAACTCTGGCGTGAACCGGGGCAGCTGGATGCGTTGTAAGATTTCTTCGTCGATTTCGGTGTAGGTCGCTACAATCTCACGGACCTCGTCTGGATTTTCATCAGCGTATTCCAATCCGCGGTTGATCGCGTTGCGGAAGCTTTCGACAAGTTCTGGATTATCTTCGACGGTCTCGGATCGTGTGAAGTAGCCACCGGTATCGAGTTCGGGGTGGGCTTCTGCATAGGGTGAAGAGACGACTTTCAAACCGGCGTCCTGGGCTTGGGTGAGGTACGGCTCGGCCAACAGGGCGGCTTCAACGTTGCCGTTTTCGACTGCCGCTTCTGCTTCACCGAATGCCAGTTCGAGAAATTCGATATCGGCACCATCGCCACCAGCGTTATCGACGGCCAATCGGGTGGCAATATCGCCAATGTTATTCAATTGGTTTGAGGTGGATTGGGTAAGATCAGCGGTGGATTCGACTTCTGAGTCTTCAGCGACGACGATGCCAATATTATCGGCACCAGGTTCCCCGGTGGTGGTCGTACCATTGGCAATAAATTCGACGTCAAGCCCCTGATCGCGGGCGATCATCAGTGAGGCAACATTGAGGAAGGCAAAGTCGTAATCACCTGCGACAACCCCGGGCAGGGACACTGCGCCACCGGTGGTTTCGATGATCTCGACGTCGAGGCCTTCTTCTTCGAAAAATCCTTCTTGTACTGCAAGATGCAGCGGTGCGACGTCGGCGATTGCGATCGCTCCGACGGTGACTTCTTGTAGTTCGCCTTCTGGAGTCGATGCTGCATCCTGGTTGGCGTTGGAGTCTCCATTGCACGCTGCCAGTGTCAACGCGAGAACGCTTCCGGTCAAACCCGCTGTGACGGCTCGGACGAGTTTTTTAGTCATGCCATTAAATCTATGGCCTACATCACAGTGCGTCTACGAATGCATATCAATCTATCGCATAAACTTTGCTTATGTATTGGTGAGGTGTGGATCGCGCAGTGTCTCGATCACGAGATGCACAAACCACGCCGAGGCACGCGACCTGGGAGTCTTTGCAAAATACGCGCGAACTGCTGTCTGGGTTGCTACTTCATCGATCTTCCAAATATCAAGGTTTTCTTGGGAATGCCAGGTGTTGATGAGGTCTTCGGGGACGAATCCGACCAGATCCGTTGAAGCCACGAGGTTAGGAATAGCGGCAAAGGTGTTCACCACGATGGAACCAGGAGGAACCGGTGTGAGATGTTTTTCCATCAGGGTGTGCCCGGTAAAAGTCGTCACGGCGACCCGTGGATGATTCCTGAGATCTTCCAAACTGGGTCCGGGGTCTGCAAATAAGCCACGACGGGTAATGCACAGATAGTCACCCAGTTGTAGGACTACTGATCGAATGTCATTGTTCAGCTCTGTCGATAAGATGGCAAGGTCGAGCTCTCCGCTTTCGAGCTGATCAGCGACACTTTCGGTATGTGGTCCGATAACCTCCAGTTGCGCCTGTGGAGCCGTTGACCGCATGACTTGGCTCAAACGTGGGAGGAAGACCTGTTGGCCAATATCGGTCAGTGCGATTCGAAAGGTTGCGGTTGTGGTGTACGGATCAAATGCGATCAGACCCCTCACCGCTGCATCGGCCTGGTGAACATGCTCGGAAGTGTCGCGATACAGCTGCAGGGCAACCCTGGTCGGGGTGATGCCGCGACCTTCTTTGACGAACAAGTCATCCTTAATAACCTTGCGCAGCCTATTGATACTTTGTGAAATGGCCGGCTGACTCATCTGCAGTTTCTCTGCTGCAGCGGTAATGGTGCCTTGCTCGATGACGGCGGCGAGCACGCGTAAGAGATTGAGATCGAACATATAGCCATTCTTGCCCATCCCGGATGCGACCACGGTCTAGTCGCATCCGGGCATGCACGTGCGGAACGGGAACACCCGCCCCGCACTTCAGCAGTTATTCCACAACAAGTTCGGCCACATCAAGCGGACCGGAGGTAATACCGTATTCCTCCATGAGGTCAGCACCGTATTGCAGTGCATCGATATTCAACTCGGTGTCGTAGTGCGGCAGCGTGAGCTCTTCGGCCACAGCATCATCAATCTCTGTGTATTGCGGGACGAGCTCTAAGTGCAGGTCATGGTTGCCTTGGAGGTCTTCAGATGACTGGCTCAGCGCTTGTCTGAAAGCAGCAATGACTTCCGGGTTTTGTTCCGCGAATTCTCTAGTCGTGACCCATCCGCCCACCGGCATATCGGCTGCTGGTCCAGCAAACATATCGCCAATGCGTTTCAAACCGGATTGTTTGGAAATGGTCTGGAACGGCTCGACCTGCCAGATTGCATCGACATTACCGTTGGCTACCGCAGGGGCCATATCAGGGTTCGGCATCTCCACCAGGTCCACACTGTCCGGGCTGAGTCCAAGCTCTTCAAGTTGTGCATACACGGACACCGTACCGATGTTTTGCAGGTTATTGACCGCAAAGCTCTTGCCTTCAATATCGGCGAAGTCCTCGATATCAGAGTCTTCTGCAACGAAAATACCGTGATCGTCCTTGGCGACGTCGTTCCCTGAAATCAGTACGACCGGTAATCCTTGCTCAGCAGCCAACAGCATCGAAGTGTAGTTACTGTACAGAATGTCGACGTCACCAGAGATGAGCGAAGGGATAGCTGCTGCGCCGCCCTCTGTTTGTGTCATTTCAGCATTGATACCTTGTTCTTCCAAATAACCAGCTTGATCGGCGTGCACGATAGTCGAGGTATGCACCAGCGGGAAATAGCCGATGTTGACCGTTTCCAGTCCTTGCGAATCAGTAGGTGAAACGTCGTCGGCGGCGCTGGACGAGCCACACGCTGATAAGACAAGCGCGCCGATTGCTGCAGCACCGACGAGCAGCGAGCGTTTTTTGGCAGGGTGAGACTGGGACATGGGCATGAGAAGGCTCCTAGTAGGCGAAAAGTAATGAATAGGGTGGGGCTTATGCCGGAATGAGGCGAATCGGCAGGGACTTCCAGCCGATCAGCGTGTTGTTGATCTTGCGTTTCGGTGGGGCGGTAAATTCGATGCGCTCCACACGCTCAATGATGGCTTCCATGACGCAGGATGCTTCCAGACGCGCGACGTGTTGACCCACGCACTGGTGCACGCCACTGCCAAAGGCGACGTGACCGGAAGGATCACGATCCAGATCGAAGGCATCGGGGTTCTTCCAGCGGCGCGGATCACGGTTTGCTGCACCCAAGAACATCAGGACTTTCTGATTCGCCGGCAGGGTCGTGTTACCGATCTGCACTTGCGTCGTCGTAGTTCTAAAGAACGTCTGGACGGGGGACTCAAGACGAAGGGTTTCTTCAAAGACACGGCGCACCAGTTGCGGGTTTTCGCGGAGGCGAGCGTATTGGTCTGGATTGGAAGCCAGATGGTACAGCACCGCAGAAATACCGTATACCGTGGTGTCGACTCCGGCGGTGAGCAGTGAGCGTACGATTAACGGGGCTTGTTCTTCGGTAATGTGGCGCTGATCAGCGGCTTTCCAAATGTCTTCGCCAAATCCTTGATCGCTCAATGCTTCGCGGGGGCACTGATTGCCAATCCACTCCAACACCGGGCCGATGGTGTCCAGTTCATCGGTGACTAATCGGTTGCGTGGCCCAAAGGCGTTGAACGCAAAGTTTCCATAGGGCAGTAGATTTTCAAGGCCCCCGTGTTGTAGCCCGACGGCGTCCGGGAAGACGCTGAGTGGATAGACTTCAGAGATCTCGGTGACCGCATCCAATGCGATTGCGCCGTCATCGGTGCTGTATTGGCCGCCCGTCAACAGTCCGTCGATCAATTCGTGGGCGGTTTTGCGCCAGTCCGTGTGGTATTGGCGCAGTTTTCTGGCGCCCAAGATCTTTTCGAGCACGGCGCGTGGTGCGTCGTGCTGTGGGGCATCAGCCTCCAGGAGCAGCGATGGCGTTCGCCAGGGTTTTTCGGAGTTGAAGTTGGCCAGCCCGACCCCCGCCGCGCTGGAAAAGTGTTGCCAGTTTTCCAACGTGGAGCGCACGGCATCATAGCGGGCAACGGCATAAATATCGTAGGCGGGGAGGTAGACGACGTCGGCGCCGGCTTCACGCAGTTCTTCGTGCATTGCGTACGGACTGGCCAGCGTTGCTTCATCAAAAGGGTCTAGATCAATAATTGGGGCATCGACGTGTCCTTTGGTAGCGGTAGGAGCTGTAGCTGGCATGCCGGAGAATGGGCAGCGGTTGGTGGAGTTGACAGGCATTGTGAATAATTCCTTATAGGTCAAGAACCAGACGTTTGGACAGTGCACGGGAAACGCACGGGAACATGCACGTATTTGCGGCGCGTTCGTCGTCGTCAAGAATGGCATCGCGGTGATCGATTTCGCCTTCGACCACTTCGACCTCACAGGTCCCACACACGCCTTTGGCACACGATGTGATGACATCAACACCAGCCTCGGCCAGTACCTGGGTTACCGGTGTGGTCCCCGGAGCATGGATGACGCGGCCGCTGCGGTCGAGCACAATTTCATAGGGCTCAGAACTGACGGTGGCTTCAGCCAGGGTGTTCGTGAATCGTTCGGTCCGCAGGAACTGTGGGGGCAGTTCTTCGGGGCATTGTTCGGGCAGTGCCTCAAGCATGGCTTCGGGGCCGCACGCATACACCATGGTGTCTTCGGGGAGGGCGCCCAGCCACTGTCGGATCGAAGTCCGGCCGTTGTCAGCACTGGTGTGCATGGTGACCCGGTTGGGATACTGTTCGGCAAGATTCCGATAAGCCATCCGGTCAGCGGTTTTCCCCAAATACAGCAGTTGCCATTCCAGACGAAGTCTTTCGGCCTGCTCGATCATCGGGAGCACCGCGGTAATGCCGATGCCGCCGGCGATGAAACGGTACTGCGTGGCCGGGGCTAGTCGAAAGTTATTTCGGGGTCCACCAAAACTCACGACATCACCAAGTTGCACTTTGTCGTGGATTTCCATCGACCCGCCGGTGCCACCGTCGTCTCGTTGGACGGCGATGCGATATTGGTGTGGCGCCCAACGGTCGCCACACAGTGAGTACTGGCGGATTTTGCCGCTGGGCAGTACCACATCAATGTGGGCGCCCGGGGCCCAGTCTGGCAGCCGAGAGCCATCGGCGCGTTCCAGCACGAACTCCAGCACGCTTGTGGAACGCTCAATGCGATCGACGACCACCAGCTGGTCGGTTCGTGCTGCGGTCTGCAACGTCATGATTACCTCCAACGTGCGGCAATGAATATGGAATGTGAGCAATTGTGGCACTCGTCACCTATAATGTGGAGCAGATTTTCCAATCATCGGAAATGAGGAAATAATGCCCACGCAGCGTGATGGAACACCGGTCTCTGTACTCGCCCGGCAACTGCGGATTCTGGATGCATTCGACGCAGGAACGGTGTTTTTGTCCTTATCGGAAATTGCTGAGCGTAGTGGGCTGCCGATGACCACAACCCACCGACTGGTTGCCGAGCTCGTTGAGGAACGCATGTTGGAGCGATTGCCGGATCGTTCGTATCAGCTGGGTTTACGTTTATGGGAGCTTGCGGCGCGAACTCCGAGAGCCATGGGGTTGCGAGAAATCGCCGCGCCGATGGTGCAGTTTGTGCAAGGTCAAGTTCGCCAGCACACCCAGCTGGGTGTTGAGGGTGGTTATGACGTGGTCTATCTTGACCGTGCCTCTGCCCCCAATGCGGTGGTGAATGCAACCATAGTGGGCGGTCGTATTAGCTTGGGGGCCTCGGCTATCGGCCACGTCTTGTTATCGGATAAGCCCAGAGCATTCCTGGCGAAGATCGTTGAGGCTGGCATCCGGCGGTATACCGATAAGACACCCCAAAATTTCGATGAGCTGGCTGGTGTTGTTGATCGGGCGCGAGAGCTCGGATATTCCGTAGCCGATGGGTTTATTCATCCGGCGGCTCGTGGCATGGCAGCGCCGATCTATGCTCCAGACGGCACGGTCTTGGCCGGTCTGGGTGTCGTCGTGCCATCGGGGGAGCCGGTGAATATGCGCATTGTGGAGCTGCTGCGCAGTGCTGCGCGCAGGATAAGTCAGCAGATGCGAGCAGCATATATCGACCCCGACCATCCGCACGCATTACCGGGTGCGAAGTTTCGAGTGTTGATTAACTCCTCAAAAAGTTCAATGGAGTACTTCGAAGGACATGAGGGCGGTTAGCGGCAGGCAGTTCTGCGTGAACTTCTAGGATTGTAAACGATCTTGTTAGAAGTTAGTCTAGGAGAGCTACTTCACATTGCTCCGATGCTTTCGAGGCGATGTTGTTGGCGAATGCTCAAATCGCAGCCATTCGTCAGAAGTGTGCGGATGGCTCTTTTGAAGCCGGATATTTCTCTAGCTCTAGAGCGTGACCGGGCGATATGCTTGGGTCACAGCTTCGACTCTCGACGCCATTCATTAACGCCAAAAATCCTTGATCAATAAAACAATTGAGTACTTGAATCATTTTTGATTGCGGGTTACTCTTATTCAACGTGGCGCACTTCACATATTTTTACTTCGCTGAAGTGACGGCACACATCAACTTCAACTTGCACATGTAGTGGAGAAAACACATGACAGAACGCGACCCTTCGAGGGGACCCGCGCCGCACGATGATGAGGCGGTGACACGACAGCGACGGTCTGCTGATTTGCATCGTTTGGAGACTGGTCGAGCCCCGGAGGATTTCCCTGCGGGGTATCGGGTGGCTGGTTTGGACACGTCGACCCGACCGGATCCGGGTGCTCCGGCAGTGTCGGTTGCTCAGCGTGGGGCTACGGGCCGACGCACAAGTACTGGCCGGGCGCAAGCAGTGCGGCAGCGGCGACGGACCTGGACCAACCGGTTACTTGGCCTGGCCGGTATTTTGTTGTTCTTGGGGATCTGGGAGCTGCTACCGCTCTTAGGGATCGTTGACGGTCGGTTTATGCCGCCGGCATCGGCGGCAATTAGTGATCTGTTGTCCAAATTTGGTGATTCGGTGTTCTGGGTTGCGGTCTGGGACACTATGGTCGCGTGGTTTTTGGGGATGGTCATCTCTGTTGTGGCTGCTGCGGTGTTGGGCTTTGTCATTGGTTCGTCCCCGTTTTTGCGCAAATTTACCAACTCCACGATTGAATTTTTACGTCCGGTACCGTCGGTTGCCCTGATTCCGCTGGCCGTGCTGGTCTTTGGGGTAGGCGTTGAATCGGCGCTGTTGCTGATCGTGTATGCCTGCTTCTGGCAGGTGCTGATTCAGGTGCTCTACGGGGTGGCTGATGTTGATGTGGTGGCCATGGATACCGCCAAATCCTATGGGATGGGGCGTCTGGCGCGGGTTCGGTATGTGGTGTTTCCGACCGCGTTGCCGTATCTGATGACGGGTATTCGATTGGCTGCTGCGGTGGCACTGATTCTGGCCATTACCGCCCAGCTGATTATTGGGACCCCAGGGTTGGGTGCGGAAATTGCACGAGCCCAGTCTGGTGGCGCCTATGTGTCGATGTATTCGCTGGTGCTGGCCACTGGGTTGCTCGGGGTCATTATTAATATCGTGTTTCGTGCCATTGAGCGCCAGATCTTGTCCTGGCACACCTCGATCCGCTCGGAGGTCAACTAATGCGGTACATCAAAGACTTTGTATATATTATTGGCCTGCCGGCGCTGTTGCTGATTGGGTGGGTGCTCTGGTCCGCCCAGTCCACCAGCTTCTTTGTGCCTACCTGGGAAGACATGACCAGCGCCTTTGCTAACACCTGGACGTGGTCGCGGATGACCACCGACGTCTTCCCCTCCGTAGGGCGTTTGATCGCAGGTATCATCGTGTCGATTATTTTGGGTATCGTAGTCGGGTTGCTGGTGGGTTCGTTCCGCTGGCTGCGCCAACTGATGGAACCGACCATGGAGTTCTTCCGGGCTGTCCCACCGGTGGTCTTGATCCCGGTATTCATGCTGTTGATCGGTATCGGCGATGACATGAAGATCGCCGTGATCGTGTTGGGCGCGGTCTGGCCTATTCTGCTCAACACCATCGAAGGCGTCCGCTCGATGGATGAGGTGTTATCCGATACCTCGCAGACCTACCGGGTGGCGGGGGTGGCTCGGATTCGGTATCTGATCTTGCCTTCGGCCATGCCGCAAATTATGGCCGGGATCCGCCAATCGCTGTCGATTGCGCTGATTTTGATGGTGATTTCTGAGATGTTTGCCTCCTCGGCGGGCCTGGGATACACCATTATCCAATTCCAGCGCTCCTTTGCCATCCCTGAGATGTGGTCGGGCATCGTGGTGCTGGGGCTGATCGGTGTGATCATGTCGTTTATCTTCCAGCTTGTCGAGCGCAAAGTACTGGCCTGGTACCACGGCCAACGTGAGATGGAAAACGCCGGCTAAGCGGCACCTGCTAAGACGTTTGTAAAGGAAACCCTGTTATGACAACTCAACCTGAAGAACACACCCCGGTCATCAACCAGGGCACCATGGCCGATACCCCCGACGGTCAACTGCCCGTAGGACACACCCTGGCTGAGGGGGAAGCCCTGCTGTCAGTACGGAATCTGAAAAAGATCTATCACACCGACGGCGGCGATATTGAAGCCGTGCGCAACCTGACCTTTGACCTGCCCAAAGGCGAACTCACCTGTCTAGTCGGGCCATCGGGATCTGGGAAAACCACCCTGCTCAAAGCTATCTCGGGACTGTTAGAACCCACCGCCGGTGAGGTGAAACTCTCCGGCAAATTAGTTACCGGCCCACCCAAAAATATGGCCGTGGTCTTCCAAGAATACGGCCGGTCACTGTATCCGTGGATGCGGGTGCGCGAAAATGTGGAACTGCCGCTGAAAGTCGCCGGCATGGACAAAGCCAAACGCAACCAACTAGTCGACGACGCCCTGGAAGCCGTCGGATTGGACCACGTGCCCCGGTCGTATCCATGGCAACTCTCCGGCGGGATGCAACAACGCGTGGCCATCGCCCGAGCGGTAGCCTACCAACCCGAAGTCTTACTCATGGACGAACCCTTCGCCGCCGTGGACGCCCAAACCCGCGCCGATCTAGAAGACCTGGTGCGTCGAGTGTGGAAACAACTCGGCGTCACCGTGTTATTCGTAACCCACGATATTGACGAATCCGTCTACCTAGGCCAACGCGTAGTCATCTTGTCCTCATCACCGACCGTGATCCAACAAGACATCAAAATTGACCTACCCGATGAACGCGACCAACTCGAAACCCGCTCCTCAGCACGATTCGCCGACCTGCGCCACCACGTCTACGAACAAATCCAATTAGCCAAACAAGGCTTCCGCCCCGACGCAGCCAAAGCCCAAGTCTAAAACCCATCCCAGCAGAACGCACCGCAAGAAATCCACGCTGAACTCTAGCGGTGCGTTCGGCGTATTTGCACAAAAGTTTATGCTCGAAATCATTGACGCCGCCATGTAAATCGACATAACGTTATGACCTACCTCACCCTGGGTGGGGTTCACACTTTGCAATGAGGAGTACAGAATGAAAAAACGTGGAATCCGCGGGAGTTTGATTGCCGCTGCCGCAGCATCTTTGCTGGTGCTGACATCCTGCGGTGGCGGAGACGATGCCCCGACAGACACCGAGCAAGAAGCCGCCCAAGACGGTGGCGAACTGACTCAAATTTCAGTGGGTGTCATTCCGATCGTGGACGTGGCCCCGATCTACCTAGGAGTTCAAGAAGGCATCTTCGAAGAACACGGCCTGGATGTCGAGTTGACGCTGGCCCAAGGTGGAGCCGCCATCATTCCAGCCATCCAATCGGGTGACTTCGATTTCGGTTTCTCGAACATGACCTCGTTGGTTATTGCTAAATCACAGGGCCTACCACTGCAATTGGTCGCACCTGGACCTCAGACCACAGGTGAACCTGGCAGTGACTTCTCCTCACTGCTGGTGCCTGAAGACTCTGAAGCTGAATCCATTGTGGACCTGGAAGGTCAGCGCGTTGCCGTGAACACGCTCAATAACATCAATGACACCGTGCTCAAAGAAGGAATGCGTCAAGAGGGCGGTGAGCGGGATTCTATGGAACTCGTCGAGGTTGCCTTCCCAGACATGGGAGGTCAGCTGGAATCTGGCAACGTTGATGCGATCATGGCCGTTGAGCCGTTCGCGACCCTAGCCAAGAACGCCGGTGCCCGGGAAATCTACTCGCCCTATGCTCAGCCAATTGAAGATCTGATGATTGCCGGTTACTTCACCAACACCGACAAGATCGAAAATGATCCAGAACTGGTGGACTCGTTCATTGCTGCGATGAAAGAATCCCAACAGTTCGCAGAAGACAATCCGGAAGCAGCCAAAGAAATTCTGTCGGAATACACCGAAATTGAGCCTGAGGTTGTTGAGCAGCTGAACATGCCACGATTCCCACAAGAGATCAACCGTGAATCCACGGAACGCATCATCGAACTGTCGGAAGAAACCGGGCTCATTACTGAATCAGTCGACATTAACGAACTCATTTATGAAGGTTCGTAAAACCTAGAAAGCCGTCTCTGACTAAGCCAAAGGCCACCTGCGATAAAAATATCGCAGGTGGCCTTTCGAATTTATTTAAAGAATTTTCTAAAACTATTGCCAACTAACTATGTCCATAGATAGTATGTGATGTGCGACATTGATTTGCTTGGTCGTGACCAATATAAAGTGAGGCGTACTACATGTCCCAGTCAACTCAACCCTCGAATGTCCGCACACTGATGCAGGATTTTTCGTTGGAAATGACCGGTAAAGACGTTGAAGCATTGCGCGAAGCAGCACCAGCTATTCCTGCTGGCACGCGCATCAACGTCACCTTCCTTGGCAATGAAGACCTCGACATGCGGGTCACCGCGGCCAAGGCGGTCAAAGAACTCGGTTTCATTCCGGTTCCACATATCTCCGCCCGCCGGTTGCGCAGCGAAGACGAACTCAAAGAATTTCTCCAAGCCCTAGCTGACGTCGACGCCGTCAAACACGTCTTTGCCGTCGGCGGCGACCCTGCTGAACCAATGGGTCCCTACGGCTCTTCGCTAGAAATGCTCCAATCGGGCATTTTCCCAGACTTCGGTGTAGAAGATGTTTCCATTGCGGGCTACCCAGAAGGTCACCCGGATATTTCCGATGAAATCTTGGCCCGTGAGCTCAACGGAAAAGTCGACCTGCTGAAAGAACAAAACCTCAGCGGCGTCATACTGACCCAGTTCGGTTTTGATACGGACCCGGTAGCCAAATGGCTCAATGAGCTCGCGGCCCAAAACATTGCTATCCCAGTCCGTATTGGCGTACCAGGGCCAGCTGGCATCAAGCGTCTGCTCGGCTATGCCAAACGCTTCGGAGTGGCATCATCGGCGGGAATCGTCAAAAAATATGGTTTCTCACTGACGAACCTCATGGGCAGTGCCGGACCGGATAAATTCCTGCGCAACCTGGCTGAAGAAGCCTCGACCTCCAACTATCAAGGCACCGTGGGCGTGCACTTCTATACCTTTGGCGGCATGGCTAAGACCGCTGAATGGGCCCAAGATTTCACCAACAAACTGTAAAAGTCCCCATCCGTTAGCTAACACACTCTACGAAAGGCGGCCATTATGGCAAAGTCTCTTCAGGACCTGCTCAACGAACAGTCCGCAGTCGACCTGCTACGCAACGCGCAGACCGGCTCTTATATCTACCCGGTTGTTCCAGCAGATTTCGGCAACTGGATCAACGAACAAAAAGCCTGGCGCAACACCGCGGTGCTCTACGACCAGTCCCACCACATGGATCAAGTCTTCCTGTCTGGTTCGGATGCGATCAACCTGATTTCAGATACCGCAATCAACTCCGTAGCAAACTTCGCTGTCGATATGGCCAAACAGTACGTGCCAGTCTCCTCGACCGGTGCCGTCGTCGGTGACGGAATCCTCTTCCGCGAATCCGAAGACGAATTCACCTACGTCGGCCGTGCACCCGTTACCAACTGGCTGATGTACCACGCAGAAAAAGGTGGCTACAAGAACCTTGACCTGCAGGTTGATCGCCGTTCGCCATCTCGTCCGTACGGTGATGCGGTAAACCGTGAGCTCTTCCGCTTCCAGATCCAGGGCCCAGCTGCTTGGGATGTCATCAACAAGCTCAATGGTTCGGAAGTTGAGCAGCTGAAATTCTTCCGCATGGCGCATATGAACATTGACGGACTCAAGGTCCGCACCCTGCGTCACGGTATGGCTGGTGCACCAGGTCTGGAAATTTATGGCCCATACGAACACCACGCTCGCGTTCGCAACGCCATTGTTGAAGCCGGTGCCGAATTCGGTCTACTGCCAGTTGGCTCCCGTGCCTATGCAACGAACACCCTGGAATCCGGCTGGATCCCATCGCCACTGCCAGGCATCTACTCTGGTGAAGCCGAGCGCGGTTACCGCGAATGGCTGGGTGCGGACTCTTATGAAGCCACCGCACCACTTGCCGGTTCGTTTATCTCGGACAACATCGAAGACTACTACGTCAACCCTTGGGAAATCGGCTACGGTTCGTTCGTGAAATTCGACCACGACTTCATCGGCCGCGACGCGCTAGAAGCCATCGATAAGGACAAGCAGCGCCGCAAGGTCACCCTCGAATGGAATGCCGATGACCTCAAAGAAATCGTGGATTCGCCGCTGAACGTTGACGGCCCGAATTACAAGTTCTTCGACCTGCCACTGGCCAACTACGGTGCCTCAAACTACGACCAGGTCACCGACGCCGACGGCAACGTCGTCGGCGTGTCGATGTTCACCGGCTACACTGCCAACGAACGTCGTGGCCTGTCGCTGGCCACCGTCAACGCAGACGTGCCAGAAGGCGCCGAATTGACCGTCACCTGGGGCGAACCAAACGGCGGCTCCAAGAAACTATCGGTTGAAACCCACGAACAAAAAGAAGTTCGTGCCATCGTTTCACCGGTTCCATACTCCACGGTTGCTCGTGAATCCTACCAAGGTGGCTGGCGTACCCAGTACGCCTAAGCCATTGCGTTAGGCCAAAAACTCACGGTGGTGGAGCACTTTCTGTCGAAGGCGCTCCACCACTATCGCAGAGGGTGTCACCGCGCCGTTGCAATATGAGTTCACTCTCGTACGGGAGGTGCCAAGGAATGCTGCAGCTTGTGCTTGTGTCATCCCAGCCTCCTCCAGAAGAACCGTGAACTGCTCACCGAATGATTGCTTGTCAGTTTGTCGCGCATCGCTCAGAACTTTTTGCAGCAACGCCACGGCGCCGGAATCTTCGGCTACTTGAAAAACTTCTTCGAGTCCTGAAGCAACTTTTCCCCAGGGATCATTGCGGACAGCTTCTCCGATTCGCCGCCACTGACTTAAACCACCCCGATCTAACGCGGTGAGCAGACCTTCGAAGCCCCAGGTTTCTACCGGGTGCGATTCGGCGGCATCAATATTGCGAAAAACTAACATTACGAATAATCCATCCGTTCCATTCGAGACGCAATATCAAGCAGCACTGTTTTGACATGGTCCCAGTTATTCCACGGGGCTCTAATGTTTTTATAGCGGTCGAGCTGAGTGATGGTTGACCTATCCTTTGGTCGGACGGATGCCATCTGGCGAACTATTTGGTTGGCAACTGGCGTTCCAGCCATTGCTGGATCCGTATAATATCGGTCGATTTCGTTCAGTGCGCGGGCAGCGTTGCCCCGCTCATAACGGTGGGAGAGTGCCGCAATGTCAAGATAATCACGCACTTGGTTTCGTTTGACTGCAAGATACGCTTTGATGCGCAGTGCTTCCTGCTGTGTCGGAACGCGCACTATATTGCCGCTTGGTAACTGTACCTCGCGAACTTCAAGTGGAACCGTGCGAATCATCTGGCGAACGCCTGCTTCGATATCACCGAGCTGCCCAAGAATAATTTTTCCTGGGGTTACCCTATTGGTAATCCAATCGGGATCAGACTCCAGGGCTTCAAGCACTAGGTCGAAGCGTTCCCGCAAGTCTTTGATGACATGGTCATGGTCGTAAGATGATCGGTGATTCGCGTATCGAGCAGCGGCACTCCCACCGACGAGCGTTGCGTCTGGGACATGGTGCTGCAATGCCTCGGCAGATTCCAGAACTGCTACCAAGTCCTCGCTCATCTCAGTAAAGTCGAACGCATCGCTCATGTATTTGCAGTATCAGATCTGATACGTTTTGTCGGGGTTGTTTGTTGATTTCCTACAACAGGAGATTGCTGCATCGCGAGTCACAAACAGCAAAATTCAAAGGATTAGAATACGCTACGGTTGCCATGAGTTTACGTTCTGCCCTGTTAACCCTGCTCTCTGCCGGCCCCCATACCGGATACGACCTTGCCAAAAACTTCCACTCCTCCGTGGGCTTTTTATGGCATGCTCCCGACTCACAGATCTATCCGGAACTCAAAAAGATGCAAGCCGAGGAACTCATCGAGGGTTATCCGGTGCCCTGGGGTACCAAAGGGGCGACCAAAACCGAATACGCAATCACCAAGGTGGGACTCCAATACCTCAACACCTGGCAAGGCCAGCCGGTCACCTACCGTCCAGAACGCAGTGAAGTGCGATTGCGGGCGGCCTATTTTGAATTCGCCGATGACGACGACGCACGCCAGTGTCTCGAAGACCACCTGCGGCACTACGAACAGGTGGTCAAAGACATTCACGGTCAGATCGATGAGCTCCGCGAACAATCATCGGATTTCCATAAGCAGCGCTTGGCGCGGTACCCGGAAGCCGATCACGCGAAAATCACTCGATTCAAAATCTTCGCCTATGAAGGCATTCTCAAACAAGCTGAGGCCGAAATTTCCTGGGCTCAGGACGGGCTAGCCATGTTGGAGTCAGTCGAGGCCTCGAGCTCATCGTGAAGTAGCGATAGCCTCGGCCACAGAATCTAAATGTTCCTGCATCGCGGCAGCCGCCGCCCCCGGATTGCGCGCACAGATCGCTTCAATAATTGCCAAGTGTTGCGGCAAGGAAACCTGGGGTCGGTCTGGTTGCGTGGAAAGCTGGAAGTGATACCGAATGGCTTGGCCACGGAGCCGAGCAATGGTTTGGGCCGCCGTCTGTTGATCCGCAACCGCAATGATTAACGTGTGCAATTTTCGGTTAAGATTCGAATATTCGTCGCGAGCACCACGTTCAACGGCTTCTTGCATCGCCTGGCCGATATCACTGAGCTCATTCGCCTGCTCATCCGTGATTTTCTCGGCTGCTTTCCGCGCGCACAGTGATTCCACAGCCGCCCGCACCTCGGTGATCTCAATGGCTTCTTCTAGTGAGACCTTCCGAACTCGTGCTCCACGATTCGGGATCCGCTCGACCAAACCTTCAGTAATGAGCTCATTGAGTGCCAGCCGTACCTCACCACGTGAGGCGCCATGTTCTTCTGCCACATCAGATTCAATGAGGCGTTGATGCGGCACCAGATTGCCCGCCACGATATCCTGACGCAGTCGATCAGTAAGCGATAACTGTTGGGTGATATCCCGTGCTGGGGTTAACGGTGTGGCACTGGTCATGGGCTCTCCAAAATTCTGCTCGGTACTCTGCGGTGGTTGTACTCATAGTAGTCATTGCCGCGAGAACTGTCAGCGAACGCTAACAACATTGTAAACAATCTTGTTAGCGACTATTGTGGTGTGAGGACCCACACAACAAAGGATGCTCATGACCCCTACTGCGCGCCGCATCGGCGATCAAACGGCCATTCCGATGTGCCTCATGCGAGGCGGCACCTCCCGCGGTCCGATGTTCTTGGCATCCGACCTACCCCAGGACCCGGAAATCCGTGACCAGGTGCTGTTGTCCGTAATGGGTAGCCCACATCCGCTGCAGGTCGATGGCATCGGTGGCGCCCACTCGCTAACCTCCAAAGCCGGGATTATTGAAGCCTCAGAACTTGACGGCGTAGATCTCGACTTCACCTTCGTACAACTCCAACCCGAAGCAACCACCGTACAAACCACCCAGAACTGCGGCAACATGCTGGCCGCCGTCGTCCCATTTGCGGTTGAAACTGGCCTGATCAAACCACATGCCGATGTCACCGACGTCGTCGTGCGCACCACCAATACCGGACTCATATCCCGCATTGGAATTCACACGCCAGAATTCAGCGGCCAACGCTATGTTCAATACGCCGGCCACACCGAAATTTCCGGGGTCAACGGCACCGCAGCACCGGTGAATATCCGCTTTCTTAACACCGCCGGCTCCATCGCCAGCGCGCTACTCCCCACCGGCAATGTGACCGATGTGGTGACCGCCGATGGCACCGACTACACGGTTACGCTGATCGACAATGGTCAACCCCTAGTTATTATCGACGCCAATGACCTCGGTGCGACCGGCTATGAAACCGTGCCCGAATTGACCGATAACACCGACCTCAAAACGCGCATTGAAGCCCTGCGCCTGGCTGCGGCCCAGGTCATGGGACTAGGTGATGTCACCGATGAGTCGTACCCCAAAATGACCCTTGTCGCAGCGCCACGTGATGGCGGCGCAATTTCCACGCGCAGTTTCATACCCCATCGAGTTCACGAATCAATCGGGGTGCTGGCCGCCGTTACCGTTGCAACCGCTGTACTCCTACAGGGCTCGGTTGCCGCGCAGCTCGGCACACCCGGCACAGGAAAACAGCAAAGCCTCGGTATTGAACACCCCTCAGGA
>NZ_DYXC01000003.1 GCF_020742345.1 Enteractinococcus helveticum
ACGCAACGTGATGTTATTGGTGCCAAGAAGAATCGCAATCCCACCGGCCAGCGATAACACGACCGCGAGGATTTCTCGTAGGCGTATTTTGAATTTTGTGTGCGACACAGCGCCGGAGTGATCGGATTCGATGATTCCGGTCTGCTGGCTGTGTTGCTGATCGTTAAAACCCTGATCGGTCATAGTGCCTCGATAGTCTTTCCAGCGGTATTACTCACCTTGAGCGAGTTGAATCCACGCGCCGTGGCGTTCATCTTCCTGCTCGATGAATTCGCGGAACTCTTCTGGTGAGGTACCTTCTGGGATGAGGTTCGACGCTTCGATGGTTTCGCGGAATTCTTCGGACTGTGCTGCTGTTTGAATGGCGTCAGCAAGCGTGTTGACAACATCTTCCGGGGTGCCTTCTGGAACAACGAGTCCGGTGAAGGATGCGTTTTGCAGATCAATGCCGAGCTCTTTGGCGGTTGGAACATCGGGCAATTCTTCCAGGCGTTCTTCAGCCAAGACAGCCAGGTAGCGCATCTCGCCACCATCAACTTGTGCTTTCTGGCTACCGACGGCATCGATGGAGAAATCGACGTCCCCGGCGGCAGCAGCTGCAATTGATGGAGCGGACCCGTCGAATGGCACGTTGACTAGCTCGATGTCGGCAAGTTCTTGCAGGCCTTGGGCGGGGTTATCCCATACGGACCCAACTCCTGGTGAGGAATAGGTGACCTCACCGGGGCGTGCTTTGGCGTCTTCGATCAAGTCATCCAGTGTTTCGTATGGGCTGTCAGTACTCACCGCAATACCGCCAGGACCGGATAATAGCTGGGATAAGAACTCATAATTTGCAGGGTCGATGTCATAGTCCAGATACTGCAGGGTCACGATTTCCGCGCCCACCATGACCATGTTGTAACCATCGGGTTCTTGTTCGGTCATCCAGTTGTAGCCAACTGAGCCATTGGCGCCGGGACGGTTTTCGACAATCACATTGACGCCGAGTTCTTCTTCCAGCTGTGGCGCCAGTGTTCGAGCAGACAGGTCACCAGAGCCACCGGCTTCCCATGGAACAACCAGCCGGATGTCTTTTGACGGGAAATCTCCGGCTTCGTCGTCACCGGCGCCAGCTGCGCAGCCGGTGGCAATGAGAGCGGTAACCGCAGCAACTGCTACGAGTTTGGCCGATTTAAAACGATGCTGTAGTGATGTCTTCAAGATTGTGCTCCCTAGACCGTGACAAACTGAGTGATGCAACACGCTTGGTTCCAAGCGTTCCTTGAGATTACCCAGCAATTGTGGGAGTGACCACATTATTGCCAAAAATTGCCAAAGTGTGTAATTTTGAAGGCCAGCTGGTCAGGCTGTACCGCTGATAAATGGCAAGGGGAGCTCATTTGGTCAAGCATCCGAAATCCGATCGGGTTCGCCTCAAAGACGTGGCGGAGGCTATGGGTCTGGCACCGTCAACGGTGTCGCGGGCTTTCACGGACCCTGAGCGCGGCAATTTTCAAACGGTCGAAAAGATTATGCGGGTTGCACATGAGATGGGTTACCGCCGTCAGCCCAATCTGCGAGCACCCCACGATGCTTTAGCTCGCACCATCAACATCATTGTCCAGGATTCTTCGAATCAGTTTTACGTAGGTTTCATGCACGGAATACTGGAGCGTGCACGACTTGCTGGATATCTGACAATTGTGGCAGACACCGGTGAGGATTTATCGATGGAACGGGCCTATATACGCCGGCTGAATCGTGCGGTTGATGGCATAATCGCTGCAGCGCCGACGACGCCGGACACCGAGCTCAGAGAACTTGCCCGCGCCACGCCCTTAGTGTTGTTCAACCGGGAAGTCAGTGATGTTAATTCAGTAGTCGCTTTTACTCCTGACGATGTCTCCGCGTTGGTCGATCATCTGCACCAGCTGGGACATACTCGGATTGTCTGGTGCGCGGGGCCCAAGTTTGCCTGGAGTAATAAAATCCGTACGGACGGCCTGGTCAAGCGCTGTGCTGAACTTGGCATAGAGCTGATCGTGACCGGGCCGTTTATCCCCACCGTTCGTCAGGGTCAGCTTGCCGCATCCAAAGCGCTCGAATATAAACCCACGGCGATCATGGGCTTTAACGATCAGTTAGCGGTTGGAATTATTCAATATCTTTTGGCGCATGGATATCGTGTTCCAGAAGATATTTCCGTTACAGGATTTGATAACACTCAATCAGCCAGCATCATCCATACCGGGCTTACGTGTCTGAACGCCCCACTGACATTAGCTGGCCACCGCGCCGTGGAAATCCTTTTCCGGCTCCTCGACGGCGACACGGCTACCCGCGCTATTCGACTCGAGGCGGAGCTAGTGCAGCGAGGCTCCACCGGACCAGCCCGAGAACAGTCTTATGTTCATTGAGGACCATCCCAGTGCTTGTCATGCGGTCCGGTGGGGTCACACTGGTTAGTCCCAGGAAGTGCAAGTCATAGTGCCATCGATGACTGCTCCCGATACCGATACGTCGTCGAAGGTCACCGACTCATCGGTGATCGTCAATCCGTCTGATACCTGTCCCTTATATGGCTGTTCATTGCCCATTTTCAACATGACGTGGTTTGATCCGGAAACCTTGAGCAGTGGCGGCTGGTTGTTGACCTTGCCAATAATGTTGCGAATGTCTCCCGTTGGCCCGGAGCAATATGCGTCAGTAAAAACAATCTCTTCGGTATCACCATCCAGTGTTACCGTGACGGTATTTGGAGCGGAGTCAGCGTCTTCGGATGGCTCTTGCGCAGTGCTTTGTGACGAGTCTTCTGCAGTCTGATCCGAAGCGTTATCAGCAGAGTCTGCCGTTGTCGGAGCAGTTGATGCCTCCTCGGGGAGGTCTTGTTGCTGGGGTGATGCTTCTGGAGAAGCTGAACACCCTGCAAGGAAAAGTAGGGATACGGCGGTGATAATCAAATTTCGTTTATTGTTCACGAAAGAATTCTATTCCTGC
>NZ_DYXC01000004.1 GCF_020742345.1 Enteractinococcus helveticum
CTACGCCATATGTGGCACTCGACGGTGACTTTGGGATCGGCCAGATGCTCGGCCTGGGTACTTCGATGTCGTCTGTACGTGCGGGTGATATCTCGAGCTTTACCCTGCCAACCACTGGGACGGGTCGTGAAGCCGGTGGCCAGTCGGTTGTCTATGTTGACTGGGATGAACTCGAAGAAGTTCGTGAGCGTTTCAAGACTGATGACCTAGCGGATTATCAACCAGACCCCTATTAAAAACGGCTCCTTGTGATCAAGCGTTTCAAGCAGGTGTTGGCCAATCATCTTTTGCCAACACCTGCTTGCATTATTTGAGTCGTCCTTTGACTCTACGCACACCAGCCATTGGTGTGGTTTGTTCGGTGTAGTAGTCCAGCCAGTACCCGTCTTCCGTTGGCAGGATTGTGTGTGGCCCGTAGGCACCCTGGATTGTAAACGGGCTTATGCGTGTTTCAGCAAACTCTGTGGGTGTCAGTTTTTCTATTCGGCTGATGGTCACGCCTCGACCGTAACTTACGGATCCGTCTTGACCGGTGCGGTATAGCTTGCCATGGGCTCGGATGATGGGTCCTGCCATGCGTGCTGAGCGGGGATCTAGGCAGACCGGTGTTTGTGGGTGGGGTGTCCATGGCCCAAACGGGCTGGAGCTCACCCAGAGTTCAAGCCGCTCCCCCACGTTTTCTGGTCTTCCACCGAATAGATACCAATGCCCGTCATGTTCGATTAGCGTGGGGTCGATAACACGCTCGTCCTCAAGACCGATCAGCTGATGTGCCGCTTTGGAGGCTAGTTGTTCTTCGTCCAGTTCGAAAAATGTGGGAGGGCCGACGTCTCCCATTTCAGGGAAAAGGTATGTGACGCCTTCGTATTCAAGAATCTGAGGGTAGGAAAGGTGCCCTCCGTTGACCGGTAAATCGACACGGTGGCCCTGCCCATTGGCATAGGCGAAGATCTCACCTTTTCCGGTGCCGCCGTGCATGACTTCTACATAGAGTCGGCCATTATGATACGCGCAGGGATCCGCTGCGAAAGTGTAGCCCTGTGGCAAGGTGATAGGTTGTAGCTCATCAAAATGTGGTTCGACCAGGTTCTCTGGGTCGAATGGCTGCGGCACGAACGCCACGTTCCAACGCTTTTCTCGAAATGCTCCGTAGAGTCCGCGTCCTACCAACGCTTGAGCCATCTTGCCAACAGCCTTGAGGACTTGACCGTTGGTCGGAAATCGATGGTTGGTGTTCAGCGTAGCCCTGGGGAAATCCGTCTGATTTTTCAGTGTTTCAATGGCCTTACCCAGCAACGGTGTCGCCGTGGCATAGGCATTGTGCAGTGTTGCTCGATACGAGGTTGGTACGACGCGAGAAAAGGCTTCAGCCAAAATGCAATGGCTGTTTTGGTTGTTGCTGAGCTTTTGTACGGTCAGGCTCATGGTGGCTTTCCCAGCTAGCAGTTCGTGGAAGCCGAGCGGGCGGCCACGATGTGTTTCAGCATCGGCGTCGTCATAGGCCACAACACCGTAAGTCACGGGTAGGTCTTGGGGATCTTTGAGGAGGTTCATTCCGAATTTCACAATGACATCGTGGTCTTTTAACTGTTTCGCGATGTCATCAGGAATTTTCTGCCATGCACCTTCCCATTCAGACTGAAAGTAGATGGTTTCAACGTCGTTGGGTAATAGCGGAGTGACTTCACAGTTGTGGAGCATTGGCGAGCGCAGGCGCCCAATCGTAGTCAGCGCACGATATGCCCCATGTTGAGCGTTGAATAATGCAGGCTTGTCATTGGTGCAGTGCAAGACCGTTGTAATGTCGAGACCTTGGTTGATGGCAAGTTCGAGGGCTTCGTATTCCCAGGCTTTGAGTGTCCTATCGGATCCCAGTAAAAGGGCAGCACGCACGTGTTCCTCCGCAAGGTATGCAACTCGGTGAGATGGGTGTCACACTACACGATTTAGGGTCCGCTGCCGAGGGGTTCTTGACTATCAGTGGCTTGCCCGTCAAGCTGAGCGGTAGTTTCTCATTCAAGGAGTTCCACCCGATGTCAATCCAACGTCAGTTTCCAAAACTCGGTGAATTGCGCGAGCTATTGCAGTTCAAGAAACCTGAACTCAACGCCACTAAACGTCGATTGGCACAGGCGCTGACGGTTGACGATTTGCGTCTGATTGCCAAGCGGCGGACACCGAAGGCTGCATTTGATTACACTGATGGCTCGGCTGAAGGCGAGATTTCATATCGTCGCGCCCGGCAGGCGTTCGAGGATATTGAGTTTCACCCAGAAATTTTGAAACCTGCTCCTGAGATTGATACCTCGGTTGAGGTTCTGGGCGGGCATAGTGCGTTACCGTTCGGGTTGGCACCGACGGGATTTGCCCGGATGATGCAGACCGAAGGTGAGATTGCCGGTGCCGGGGCGGCTGGTGCCGCGGGTATCCCGTTTTCACTTTCGACTCTGGGAACTGTGTCGATTGAAGAAGTCAAAGCTACCAATCCGCAGGGTCGCAATTGGTTTCAGCTGTATTTGATGAAGGACCGGGATATTTCCTACGGTCTGGTGGAACGCGCTGCTGCGGCTGGTTTTGATACCCTGTTGTTCACCGTCGATACACCGATTGCGGGGAATCGTATGCGGGATACACGCAATGGGTTTTCGATTCCGCCTCAGCTCACCGCAAAGACGGTAATTGACGCGCTGCCACGCACTTCTTGGTGGTTTAATTTCCTGACCACCCAGCGTCTTGAGTTTGCATCTTTGTCGAATACCGGTGGTACCGTCTCCGATTTGATTACCGCAGCTTTTGACCCAACGATTTCTGCAGCTGATCTGGCGACAGTTCGTGAGATGTGGCCGGGCAAGATTGTTGTCAAGGGTATCCAAACGCTGGCGGATGCCCAGCGCATGGTCGATGCCGGGGTTGATGGGATTGTGCTGTCGAATCACGGAGGACGACAGCTTGACCGGGCGCCCGTTCCGTTTCATCTATTGCCCGAGGTTGCGCGCGAAGTCGGCGATCACACAACGATTTTGGTGGACACCGGGGTGATGAATGGTGCCGATGTGGTGGCAGCCCACGCAGTGGGTGCAGACTTTGTGCTGGTGGGGCGCGCTTGGCTCTACGGTCTGATGGCCGGTGGCCGTGCGGGTGTGGATAGGATGATTGCCATTCTGGAGTCTGAGATTCGGCGGACTATGGGATTATTGGGCGTTAGCAATGTGGCGGAACTGCATCCCAAGCATGTCACGCAGCTGATGCGTTTGGCACCTCGAGATGTTCTTGGCCGCGTGAGTGATTTTCGAGTTTGAGGGGTCAGCAGCGGAAGGTGCCTTCATAGAGCGCTTTGATAAACGCTGCGTTTTCGTAGGCGATATACCAGCCCCATTGCTCTGCTGACATCTGGGACTCAGGGTAGACGATGTTCACGTCAACGTCATCATCGATGCACTGGTTGAACAGGAACCGGGTTCTAAAGGTGTGCCACTTGCTGGTGACCACTGTGATTGAGTCCCAAGACTGTTCTAGTGCCAAGTCATTGACGGAAAATGCTTCACCGATGGTAGAGATTTCTTCCGGCGGCAAGCACACAACGTCGTCACGTGGTTCCGTCTGGCAGTATTCGATCACAGCTTCAGGAAGCTGTGGCGGTGTATAGCGTTCGAATGGTCCCAATCCAGGCTCAACATATGAGATCACCAGGGTATTTGTCCCGGTATTTGACCAGATCTCTTCAGCAAGTGGCAACCGGTAGTGCTGCGGTGAGAGACTCACCACCGCGTCACTGGGTGACTCGAGATCGCCCTGAGATGGGTAGAGCACATTGAGCGTTACGAACAGCAACCAACCGATGACCAGGGTAGCGGTGATGCCACCGATGATTTTGAGTTTACGCACGGGCCTTCTGGTTTCTTTTGTGGAGTCGGATGGTGCTTTCACTATCTATCAGGACCTCGAAATGGGCAGTTGACTACTATCTTGAACTGACCGTCGGGCCTGTGCAAGAGCTGCAGACAAATACTTTGACACAGTTTATGATTTGAGTTTTCGGTGCCCCATTCATTTTCGACACCCTTGCGCTAGAATCGTGAAGCAACTCACAAATTGAAATGTTTAGGCGAATCACACCTTCTGCTGACATACATGAAGAGGCAGCCATTTCGCGTAACGCCCTGAGCGGTTGTTGCACGGCTTGGCGATCCGAGCGTACTGCACTGGTAGCGTGCCTTGGCCTGTTGTTGTCGGCAGTACCCAGGGTCGTGGCGGATGGAATGGACCGTATGGCTAGTACTGTTATTGCAGGGCTCAAGATAGATGGTTCAAGGCACACCTGGCTCGTGACCCATCGAGGCGCTAAGTGGCCGGCCGATGTCTGACACCGTTGATCTCAAACCGGTTAGAACCCGTGCTATTGACCGGTACATTTTTGCCGGCGGATCCCTGAGTTGGGCCATCGCCCAGTGGTTTTTGGTCTGGCTATTTGCTCGCGTTGGTGACGGTGCTGCCGCCGTCGGTCAGTACTCCTTGACCTTGGCGATTGTGACCCCGGTGTTCATTATCGGGCAGCTGGGTCTGCGCACCGTCTATCTGAGCTTACAAACCAGTTTCACCTGGAAGTCGTATCTGATTCTGCGGCTGATCGGCACTGGGGCTGCAATTGTCATCATCGTGGCCTACTACCAGATTGATCCCAGTGCCAACCTTCCGCTGCTAGCTGCTGTGGTGGCAGTGCGATGTTTCGATGTCTACCACGACATTTTATATGCCCGCTTCCAGCGCGAGAATCGCCTGTTACTCATCGGGCTGCACAGTATCACCAACAGTGTATTGACCATGATCATCGCCTTTGCGGCCATCATGCTCACGCACAATATTGCCCTCACGGTGCTGTGTGTGGGTATTGGCTCGGCATTGGTGGCCGCATCGGCGCAACGCTATGTATTGAAGGTACCGCGAGACCCGGCAGCTGCCCCGGGCGGTTACCGGCAGATCCTGCGTGCAGGGGTACCGACCACAATTTCTGAATCCCTTGCTGCGCTGTCGCTGTATCTGCCCATTCTGTTCCTGTCGGTGATCGCCGACGATGCGACCACCGGTGTTTTTGCCACCGCAGCGTATTTACTGACGGCTGCCAACCTTACCGGCGATACCCTCAAAGACATTTTCATCACCTCATTTCGTTGGACCTTCGAAGAGTCTGGTGCACGCAAATTGCTGCGCCGTGCACATAAGGTCTCAGGAGTACTGATCATTCTGGTGGTCGTGGCTATTCCGATTATCATCTTCGCTGGCTCGCCGGTACTGGAATTTATTTACGGTGATGAATTCGCGTTGACCCATCTTGAGCTTGCGGTGCTATCTGCCGCGATGATTCCGGTGGCATCGTCGTATATCTACGAAGCCACCCTGAACGTGCTGAATGCCTATGCCGGCCAGGCCTGGATCTGGTTCATGGCCTGCTCGCTGGGCGTGGGTGTGGGGTTCTTGGTCATCAACGTCCCAGGCATCCCACCAATGATTGGTGCAATGGCCGTTGCCTTCACCACCGGCTGGGGCCGCTTCATTGGTGCCCTGAGTCTTGCCCTGTCTGCTCAGCGTCGCGCGACCTAGGACCGCAGGGCACGCAAGCTCTCTCCGTCGCCCATGCTCCGCTGTCGTGGACGGCGGAGTCTTTATTTAAACCGCAACGTGTTGTACGAGAACTTTTCGTGCCAGTTTTTGCATGTCGACTACATGAACCTCCTGTAAAAAATCGCTCTCTGAGCTCGCAAATGGCCATGTCAAACCCTGGGAAGCATGGAAGTATCAAAAAACTTTTCTAAAATCTCTTGCTCATTGCTTAGTTAGCAACTAGATTGTTATATCAGCAACACAGCCAGTGATGCGAATCACATAACAAACTTCAAAGGAGAACCCATGGTGGACAGCGTTTACGAATCAGACGAAGCCTACAAAGAAATCGAAAACCAGCTGGAACAAGCACTGGACAATGCCTTCAACCTGGGCACCCAGGAAATGGAAGGCCGTGGCTTCAAACGTCGCGTTGGCTTCGGCACTCGCCCAGCAGTCATCCACATTGACATGGCTAACGCCTGGACTCGCCCTGGCCACG
>NZ_DYXC01000005.1 GCF_020742345.1 Enteractinococcus helveticum
AGCCAGTGTTGGATCAGAAAGGTTCCGTGGAAGCCCAGGAACAACATCCAAAAATGGAGTTTGCCCCAGGTCTCATTCAACATCTTTCCGGTGAATTTTGGCCACCAGAAGTAGAAACCCCCGAACATCGCGAACACCACGGTCCCGAAGACAACGTAGTGGAAGTGCGCGACAACGAAATATGTATCTGTCACGTGGAAGTCTAGTGGAGGTGCTGCGAGGATGATGCCGGTCAATCCTCCGAAAAGGAAGGTCACCAGGAACCCCAGACTCCACAGCATAGGCGTCTCAAAAGTGATCGACCCCCGCCACATCGTTCCGATCCAGTTGACGAACTTTACGCCAGTGGGGACGGCAATGAGCATGGTCATGAGTGAGAAGAACGGCAGGAGCACTGATCCGGTCGCATACATGTGGTGTGCCCATACGGTCATGGACAATGCCGCTATGCTGGCGGTTGCAAACACCAGTGATTTATAGCCGAAGATTGGTTTGCGGGAGAAGACGGGAATGATCTCAGTGATAATCCCGAAGAATGGCAGAGCAATAATGTAGACCTCAGGGTGACCGAAGAACCAAAACAGGTGTTGCCACAGGATGGCGCCACCATTTTCTGGGTCAAAAATATGACCCCCGAATCGACGATCGAGTCCCAAGGCGAATAGTGCTGCGGCAAGCGGTGGGAATGCCATCAGCACCATGAAAGCTGTGATCAGTGAGTTCCAGGTAAAAATTGGCACGCGCCACATTGTCATTCCAGGAGCACGCATGGTGATGATCGTTGTAGCGATATTTACACCACCGAGGATGGTCCCAAAGCCCTGGAGCCCAAGACCGAAGACCCATAAATCACCGCCAATACCGGGCGAAAATATTGTATTCGACAACGGCGCATAACCGGTCCAGCCAAAGGCTGCTGCACCCTGCGGGGTAAGAAATCCTGATACGGCGATCATGGAACCGAATAAAAAGAACCAATACGACAATGCATTGAGACGTGGAAATGCCACATCCGGCGCCCCGATTTGTAGGGGCATGATGACGTTGGCAAACCCGATGAATAATGGTGTCGCGAACATGAGCAACATCAGTGTGCCGTGCATGGTGAATAACTGGTTGAACTGTTCTTTCGTTTGGAGGATCTGCATTCCAGGTAAGAACAATTCACTGCGAATCAGCAGGGCCATGACTCCGGCGAGACTAAAGAAAACAAACGATGTAATGAGATATAGGTACCCAATGGTCTTGTGATCAGTCGTTGTCATCCAATTGACAATGAGTCGACCTTTTGAAACCGGCACGACCTGTGGTCCTAGCCGTTGCCGGCGTTGATCTTGGGTGTATTCATAAGTCGTCATGTCCGGTTTACACCTCGACACTTCCTGAGTTCGCAACGCTGTTATGCAGTTCTGATGAATTTATCCATCGACATAATGAAAGCCAGCACGAACCAACGTTGGGGCAGTACTGTTCTGAAACAGTAAAATCCATGCCCCGTACGACCCATCATGGACAGACGATTAATCTGCAGCGTACAAACCTCAACTATGAAATACTATGGGCCTTCATGGTTCGGGCTCGCGCTCATACTGACTTCAAGCGTCCAACATGCAAGGATCGGTTTTCAACGACACCGCGACACTGATATCAAATGTTCAACAGCTGCATGCACAGGCATAGTCGAATTGAGCGACCCTTTGGGTCATCGAGGATCGCTGACGGCTGCCATGAACAAGGGCCATTCAGTTTCGGTATGCACTATCCGCAGCGCAAAGGGACGATCCACGTGCATCTCGACGGAGTCTTCGACGACGGGTGCAGAGATTTCGGCAACTCCGATCTCGGTCACCGCTGCAGCTACCGTACCGGCTTCGTCAACTTGCAAAACGGCCTGATGATTTACGCTTTCAATCCATAGGTCTGATTCCATGATGCCGTCGAGGCTGTTGCCTGCAAGCGTTTGGGCAAGACCTTGATCATCGGAGAGAAAGCGTAATAGGTCTGTGGTCTCGCGCGACGATGAGAGATCCATCACCGGCATGCTGAGGTCGACCTGTGTAGTCGCATTCTCTCGAGTCAGCCGTTGTGAAATCTGTTCCCAGTCTGCTGCTGACAACGATCGCGCTGATTGAGCTTCAGCAGGAAGCACGATATCCATGGCGAAGCTTTCGGTATAGGGTAACCGGACGATCTGGGCATTCTGATACTCCGTATATTGGGCAGTCACGATTTGTTCCATGATGTCGGTCTGAATGAGCTTGCCACCTGGCAAAGTGAAGTCTCCAGGCTGTGCTGTCTCGAAAGGTGCAGCCCAAGCAGCAGCCATAAGGATTGCGTTTTGTAACACCATCAGGGTCTTTTCGGTCGGTTCGACCCCAGATTCTTCAATCAGACCTCCGGTGTGGTGGTTCGCCCATTCGTCCAGGATTCGTTGGGCCGTATCAGAGCTAAAATCCACTTCTTGGACCCCGGCATCATAATGCTTGGCCAGCGTGTCCAGATAGGTAGCTTTAACATCTCCGTCATTCCGGACCACAGTGTGATTGGCCATGTGAACCATCGGCCGTTCGGGTAGCTCTTCGTCGTGAATGCTCGCAGGATCGCCGTCATACTGAGCCAGCGTTGCTTGTAATGCGCTAAACGCCTGGGTGCGCTCGTCTTGCGATGCGCCAAGAAAACCGTCCAGCTCCTCGGCTGCTTCTGCTTCCGCCCCTTCAGCGAGCATGGCAAAGGCCATGGCAATCGAGGCCGGGGACAACACGACGTTTTCTTCGGCATCGTGGAATTGCAGGGCAGCTGCGCCGATCTCGGTGGTTGCCCGGACAACGTCGTCTACCGATGTGGCTTCCTCAAGGGACACCGGCTGATATTCCACCGTAGAGCGCGACGTGGTGTCGTCAGGCGTTGGACTGCACGCGGTGAGCGCGAGTAGCCCAACAACAAACGAGGCAGCACTTTTGAAAATGAGAGGTTTTCTGACGGCGCACATATGGCAATCTTAGACTGCCGTGAAATAACTTCTGGGGATCATCGGAAAGTATGCCTGACCGGGCGGGATCTCCCCGTGTGGTGGTTATCGCAGCCGATTGTTATGCTGGCGCAGTTCAGCTTCCAGATCGATGCCCTGGGCGCGGGCGATTCTGACGAGTTCAAATAATTGCGCACCAACGTCCTCGGCGGTGAGATCAACTGTCGCCGAGGTGGCACTGGGTGTCTGTCCGAGTGGATCAACCGGTTGACGGTTTGCCCGGTCCACAATTTTGGCAGCAGCTGCGAGCGCGGGGAGTCCGGGCGGTAGGTCGAAGATCGATGCCCGTGCGGCATCTTCTGCTGAAGTCTGGTCTCCTTTTTCGGCCTGTTTGATCTGTTCCCAGTTCTTTTCCACATCATCGATGGTGATGTTGCCCAGTTGGTCTTCGGACAGCAGCTGTCCGTCGGCGTCGAAGACGTGCGGATTACGCCGTAGCATCTTTTCGCTGATGGCATCAGCGACGTCGTCGACGGTAAATGCGCCGGCTTGTTCGGCGATCGCCGAATGCAGCGTGACTTGGAAGAGCACATCGCCGAGTTCTTTGCGGAACTCTTCGTAGGTGCCGTTTGTGGCCGCGACGTCGTCCCAGGCACTAGCAGGAACGGATTCGATGACTTCAACGGCCTCGTAGGCTTCTTCGATGAGGTATTCGGTGAGTTGGTGGTGGGTCAGCTGCTGTGTCCAGGGGCAATATTTGCGCAACTGGGCGGTGATCCACACGAGGCGTTGTAGGCCGGAGGTGTCTGCCATGATGGGTGGTTATTCCTGGTCGTCTTCGTCGTCAATTTCTACGAAGAAGACGGGCGCTTCTGGGTCATCTTGATCGTGTACGCCGGCGATGACGTCCATCCAAGAGAATTCGATGAATTCGCGCAGCTGATCGCGAGCGTATTCGGTTTGGAATGCACCTTTGACGGCATTGAGCTGAAATTCCAGCAGGTCGATCATGGTGTAGCCGTAGGTGGCGGCGAGGGTGTAAAGCTCATCGGTGAGGCTGACACCGGAGATCAGACGGTTGTCCGGGTTGACGGTAACGGCGAAACCGGAGCGGTAGAGCAGATCAAATGGGTGGTTCTGCAGCGGGGCATCTTCGGGGCCGGGTGTGACGGCGGCGGTTTGAATATTGGAGGTTGGGCACAGTTCCAGCACGGTGTTGTTGTACAGGGTGCGGTTGGCAACATCGCCCCAGACCATGATCTCTTGGTCATCGTCGAGTTCCACATTGGATAGGTCTTGGACCATATTCACTCCGTGGCCAATGCGCAGTGCGCGTCCGGAGGTCAGGGCGGCGGCGATGGAGTCCAGGCCGTCGGCTTCACCGGCGTGGATGGTAATGGGTACGAAGCGTTCATCGAGCCAGGCAAAGACCTCGGCAAATCGAGTGGCTGGGAAGCCGTGTTCTGGTCCGGCGATGTCAAATGCCACGACCGAGCCCTTGGGTCGGTGGCGGTGGGTCAGCTCGGCGATTTCTTGGGCGTTCTCCACAGTGTTCTGACGCATCGCGCATAGGATCTGGTGGACTTGGAGTCCACCGTCGAGTTCCTGCATGGCTTTTTCCAACCCGGCGGTGACGGCATCAACGGTTTCATCCAGGCTTAGCCCGTTGCGGGTGTGTTGTTCGGGAGCCCATCGGACTTCGCCGTAGACCACCCCGTCTTCGGCAAGGTCTATGGCAAATTCATAGGCAATGCGTTCCAGGGCCTGCGCGGTTTGCATCACGGCGGTGGTGTGATCAAACATTTCCAAGTATTTGGGCAGTGAGCCGGCATTGGCTGCGGCTGCGAACCAGTCGGCTAGGTCCTCTTCGGTATCGGCAGGCAGCTGGTGGCCGACGGCTTGGGCCAATTCCCACACCGTTTCGACCCGGAGGCCGCCGTCGAGGTGATCATGCAGCGAGACTTTTGGTAGGCCGGCCAGATCGAGGGCAAACGGGTCCAGGTTCAAGTCGTCTTCTGGTCCAAGGGCTGGGGTGTTGTCAGTGGATTCCTGTTTCATCACGAGTCCGAGTCTAGGCTAGTTTCAGTGTTGTCGGCTTCTTGGTCAAGATGTTTGTCCATGCGGTTGCGCATAAATCTTTTGATTCCCCGGTCGATGATCCACCCCAGGATGGCGGCGAAGACTAATGCCAGGCCGATTTGTAGGATAGTGTTGTCCAACCAGCCCGAGGTGAAGTACCCAATGGCCAGTGAATAGGCTGCCCAGATGGCGGCAGAGATGAAGTCTAAGATCATGAACTTGGCCACCTTCATGTGGGTGGCACCGGCGATGAAATTCACGGCCACGCGTCCGCCGGGGATATGACGGGCGGTGATGACGACGAGCGCACCGGAGTGGCGCAGCGTTTCTTTGACCCCGCCGATCGCCCGGACCACCGAGCGGGTACGCATCCAGCGGAAACGGGTGACCCCGATGGTGCGGCCCAGCCAGTAGGCGATTTGGTCGCCGATGAAGGCACCGAACCAGCCTGCAAAAAACAGTTGGACCAGGCTGATGCCCGGGCGTTGATCCGAGATCGAGGCCAGGGCAACGAGGACGGATTCGGATGGGACAACCGGAAAAAACCCGTCGATAAGGCTGAGCAAGAAGACAGCCAGCGGCATCCACCAGGCGCCTGCTGCCTGCAGAATGAGCTCTTCTAGAAAGTCCAACAAGTCTGCGATCCTACGGTGGGGTTAGTCTATGACGTCGATGATCAAATCAGGAGTATGAAATGTTTCGGCCACGTCGAGGGCCGATTCCAGCAGTTCTTGGGCGGCTGGGATCCGGTCTTCAGTCTCAGTGTAGAGCGTCATCAGGGGTTGACCAGCAGTGATGCGCTCGCCAGGTTTTGCATGTAGCCGTATTCCGGCGGTGGCCTGGACCGGTTGGCCTTGGATCTGACGACCAGCGCCCAGGCGCCAGGCTGCCTCGCCTACGGCGCGGGCATCCATGCGGGTCAGCACTCCGGTTTCGGGTGCGACCACAGTGTGTTCATGCGGTGCGGTGGGTAACTGTGCATCAGGATCACCGAACTGGGCGGCAACTATGGCTCGCCAGGTGTCCATGGCTTTGCCGTTGACCAGGTGCTCGGCTGGATCGGCGTCGATACCTGCACCGGCCAGCATATGCTGTGCCAGGGTGAGCGTCAGTTCTACGACGTCGTCGGGTCCCCCGCCCGCTAGGACTTCCAAGGTTTCTTCGACTTCCATGGCATTGCCCACGGTAGAACCCAGCGGGGTGTCCATGCGCGTGAGCACCGCGGTGGTGGCAACCCCGTGTTCCTTGCCTAACCACACCATTTTTTCGGCCAGTTGGCGGGCGGCGTCTTGATCTTGCATGAACGCGCCGGTGCCGGTTTTGACATCGAGTACCAGGGTGTCGGTGCCTTCGGCCAATTTTTTGGACATGATCGATGAGGCAATCAGCGGCATGGAGTCGACGGTGGCGGTGACGTCGCGTAGGGCATAGATTTTCTTATCGGCCGGAGCCAGTTGTCCGGTGGCCGCACAGATCACGCCGCCAACGGTACGCAGTTGGTTGCGGATGTGAGCTTCGGTGAGCTCCACGATGAATCCGGGGATGGATTCCAGTTTGTCCAGTGTGCCCCCGGTGTGGCCCAGGCCCCGACCTGATAGTTGCGGCACGGCGACACCGTAGGATGCGACCAATGGTGTCAGAGGTAGGGTGATTTTGTCGCCGACTCCCCCGGTGGAGTGTTTATCTGCGGTGGGTTTGCCCAGGTCGGAGAAGTTCAGGGTGGCCCCGGAGTTGAGCATCGCGGTGGTCAGGGCAAAGAGTTCGTCGTCATTGAGGCCGCGAAAATAGATGGCCATGGCCAGCGCAGCGAATTGTTCGTCCGATACCTCACCGGCGGTATAAGCATTGACCATCCAGGTGATCTGCGCGGCTGTCAGGGCATGACCATCGCGTTTGGTGGTGATGATGTCCACGGCAGTAAACATGGGCTAGTCCTGCAGATTGTCGGGGCCAAAGGCGTGTGGCAGCAGCTGGGTCAGGGTGCTCGAGCCGCCGGGGGTGGCGATCAGGAGTTCCTTGGGGGCGTGTTCAAACAGTACCTGGCGGCACCGCCCGCACGGGGTGATGTATTCGCCGTGGCCATTGAGACACACCAGGTGGGTCAGCCTCGTGCCGGCTGACATGCGCCAGGCGGAGATCATGGCAACCTCGGCGCACTGGGTGAGGCCATATGAGGCGTTTTCAATATTGACGCCCGTGTGAATAACGCCTTGGTCATCCAGAGCTGCCGCCGCCACCGGGTGGTGCGAGTACGGTGCATAGGCGCGCGGCAACACGCGGGTTGCCGCGGTATGCAGGTGGTCAAAAACTGACATCAGGCGGCTCCCACGAGCGCACGTAATGCGGCCTGGGTGAAGATTTGCATGCCGACACCGATCGCACGTTCGTCCGGGTTGTAGTCACCCTGGTGTAGATCGTATGTGGGGCCCGAGGGGGTGCGGGTGCCCAACCGGAACATCGCCCCGGGCACTTGTTTAGTCATCCAGGCGAAGTCCTCACCGCCCATCGACTGGCTGGCCAATTCGATGGTCCGGGAACCCAGTTCAAAACGGGTCGCATCCTCAATGAGGTCCATTTCGGCTTCGTTATTGACCACGGGCGGTACACCACGAATGTGTTCCAGCTGTACTTTGACGCCGAAGGGCGCGGCCACGTTGCCGATCACCTCATCGAGTAGCTCCGATGCCGAATCCCAGGCGTCGACGTCCAAGGTACGCAGGGTGCCGGCCAACTGACCGGTGGCCGGAATCGCGTTGGGGGCATGGCCGGCTTGGATATGCCCCCAGGTCAACTGGGCTCCGGATCGCACATCGATGCGGCGCCCAAGAATGGCCGGCACCTGGGCGGCAATCTGCGCCAGCGCATAGACCACATCCTGGGTTTGTTGTGGGCGCGAGGTGTGGCCACCGCGACCGGTCAGGGTCACACGGATGGTGTCGGTGGCAGAGGTAATGGCCCCAATGCGGGTGCCGATCGTGCCCACGTTAAAGCTGGGGTCGGCGTGCAGCGCGATGATTCGGGGGACGTCTTGCAGGACCCCCTGGCGAATGACTTCCAACGAGCCACCGGGGAGTTTTTCTTCGGCGGGTTGGAAGATCACGCGAATGCGCCCGGTGAGATCCAAATGATCCACCGGCACCATCGTCTGCTGCATCAGCAACCGGTGCAGCGTAATGGCGGTACCCAAACAGACCGCGGTGTGGATGTCATGACCACACGCATGGGCAATGCCATCATGTACCGAAGCGTATGGCAGCCCAGTTTCTTCTTTGACCGGCAGAGCATCAATATCAGCCCGGATACCCAGCACTATGGGGCCGGAGCCGATATCGACCCACGCGCCGGTGGATTCCAACCGGTGAGGATTCAACCCGTGCCGCTGCAGAGCAGCAATGATCTGCTCGGTGGTCCGAAATTCCCGGAACGACAATTCCGGGTGCTGGTGAATGTCGCGTCGCAACGCGATGGCTTCACCCAAGACTTCCTCAACCGCATGCGCGATCCGGGGCAAGCCCGGATCGTCTCGGACGGGCTGTTGATCAGAATGAATAAGTTTAGGTGGTGTATTACTCACAGCACATCATCATCCCCGTGCGCCTTGATGGACTCCACGGCCTGTTTGACCGACTGCGCATGTTTGGTCGTTGTTACTAACAGGGCATCCGGCGTATCTACCACCACAATATCTTCGACGCCGATCAACGCAATAACTCGCGAAGTATCGGTGACGACGACACCATTGGCTGCATCAGAGTATACGCGCGGCGTCTCGCCAATAACGGTCACTCCAGAATCATCAGCGGCCGGATTCAGCCGGGCAATCGCAGCAAAGTCACCGACGTCGTCCCAGGTAAAGTCACCCGGTATCACCGCCACGTCACCGGCCTTGGCAGCCGGTTCAGCCACTGCATAATCGATTGCAGTCTTGGGCAACTGGTGCCAGACATCACTCAGCACCTCATTGGCACCACCAGACACGATAGCCTTGGCGATCTTGGTTACGCCGGCATGCAGTTCTGGTTCATTGGCTGCTAGATGCTCTAATAACAGTTTGACGGGGGCCACGAACATGCCGGCGTTCCAGAAGAAGTTACCCGCTTCGATATATCGTTTAGCAACGTCAACTTCTGGTTTTTCAACAAATTTTACGACCTGATAGGCTGTTGGCGCGCCGTCGACGTCCAGCTTATCGCCCTGTCGGATGTACCCGAATCCAGTCGATGGGTAGGTTGGTTTGATCCCGATTGTCACGATCTTATTGGTTGCGGCAGTCGCGATTGCTTCGGCCACAGCGGTACGGAAGACGTCATCGGGCCCAATGACCTGGTCTGCAGCAAAGGAGCCCATAATGGCTTCCGGGTCGCGCTGCGACAACACGGCGGCGGCCAGTCCAATAGCCGCGGCTGAGTCTTTTGGTTCCGGTTCAAACAGGAAGTTTTCTTGTGCCACATCGGATAATTGGGCACACACGGCTTCATGGTGGGCCTCACCGGTCACCACAAGAACCCTCTCCCCGGCCAGGGGCTGCAGCCGATCATAGGTCGCACGGATTAGCGTCTGACCCGAACCGGTCAGGTCGTGCAGAAATTTTGGCGCCGCGGCACGTGATAATGGCCACAGTCGGGTTCCGACGCCACCGGCGGGGATCACCGCCCAAAAACGGTCTAACCCGGGAGTATGAGATGATGAAAACTGCTGTTGGTTCACCCAAACTACTGTATTGCACATCTCTGACAACTAGCTGAAGTTACCAACGGCCCGGTCTAAAATGTCGTAATAACGATTCTTTGGCTGGTTAGTATTAGCCTATAGCTATAGGACGCAACTCGCACCGGCGCTGAACGCGAGACTCAATCAGGTCTAGGCGCCAATCCTGCGTGCTTTTGGAGGTTTCATAGTGTCTACTGCGACAACCGCGCAGCAGTCTCCTCCTGCCGAATCCAAATCCGGCAGAGGAACGCTGTATCGCGGAAAAGAAGGTATGTGGTCTTGGGTTGGCCACCGAATCACCGGTGTGGTGATTTTCTTATTCCTATTGGTCCACGTGCTGGATACTGCGCTGGTCCGCGTCTCGCCCGAAGCCTACGACGCCGTAATCGGTACCTATAAAAACTGGTACATGGCGCTTGGTGAATCCGGACTCGTAGCCGCGGTAATCTACCACGCATTTAACGGCATCCGTATCGTACTGGTCGACTTCTGGAAAAAGGGCACCAAGTACCACCGCCACATGTTCTGGACAGTCATGATTCTCTGGGTCGTCGTATTTGGCGGTTTCTTCATTCGCCACATGATGCTGGTCCTGGGAGGTTAACGCACATGACTACACAACAACAGATCAATATCGCCGCTCCACGGTCTGGCGACATCGATCCTAAATACATCCGTCAATCTGCGTCATCCAGCTCGAACTGGGAAATGTTCAAGTGGCTGTTCATGCGCATCTCTGGACCAATTCTATTGGTCTTGATCTTCACGCACCTGTTCACCAACCTGATGCTTGGTGACGGCGTGCACGGTCTGAACTTCGGGCTGGTCGCCGGTAAATGGGCGTCCCCGCTCTGGCAAATCTGGGATCTGGTCATGCTGTGGTTGGCAATGATCCACGGCACCATTGGTGTCGCTACGATCATTGATGACTACACGAGAAAAGACCGCACCCGTGTTGCCTTCAAAGTTGTGCTGTACCTGGCGTCCATCGCCATCGTCGTCCTCGGTACCCTGGTGATCTTCACCTTCGAACCATGTATGACCGACGCGGCAGGCAACTTGCTCGACAACTCGCCAAGCTTCTGCTTCAACCAGTAAGCAGCCCAAGCACAAGACTTAAGAAAGAAGACTTCATCTGATGCAAGTACATAAGTACGATGTCGTCATCGTCGGCGCCGGTGGCGCTGGCATGCGCGCAGCCATCGAATCCGGTCAACGTGCACGGACTGCGGTACTAACCAAGCTCTACCCCACCCGTTCACACACCGGCGCAGCCCAGGGTGGCATGTGTGCCGCCCTGGCAAATGTTGAAGAAGACAACTGGGAATGGCACACCTTCGACACCGTTAAAGGTGGCGACTATATTGTGGACCAGGATGCCGCTGAAGTCATGGCTAAAGAAGCCATCGACGCCGTCCTGGACCTTGAAAAAATGGGTCTGCCATTCAACCGTACTCCCGAAGGCAAAATCGACCAGCGTCGCTTCGGTGGACACACCCGCGACCACGGTAAAGCCCCGGTTCGTCGTGCCTGCTATGCAGCTGACCGTACCGGTCACATGATTCTGCAGACCCTGTACCAAAACTGTGTCAAGCACAACGTCGAGTTCTACAATGAGTTCTATGTTCTTGACCTGCTGATGGTCGACGAACAGGCCACTCGTGAAGACGGCACCACGTACGTGCAAAAGCGTGTAGCAGGTGTCGTTTCTTATGAACTGGCCACCGGTGAACTGCACATCTTCCAAGCCAAATCGGTTGTTTTTGCAACCGGTGGTGCTGGTAAGGTCTTCAAGACCACTTCCAATGCCCACACCCTAACCGGTGATGGCATGGCCATTGCCTACCGTCACGGCATCCCTCTGGAAGATATGGAATTCATTCAGTTCCACCCAACCGGGTTAGCTGGGCTGGGCATTCTGTTATCCGAAGCGGCCCGCGGTGAAGGCGGTATTCTGCGTAACGCCGACGGCGAACGTTTCATGGAACGCTACGCGCCAACCATTAAAGACCTGGCACCGCGTGACATCGTGGCCCGTTCCATGGCAAACGAAGTGCGTGAAGGTCGCGGCGCAGGCCCGAATAAGGACTACGTCCTACTCGACCTGACCCACCTGGAACCAGAACACATCGACGCCAAACTCCCAGATATTACCGAATTCGCTCGAACCTACCTGGGTGTTGAACCATACACCGAACCAGTACCCGTCTTCCCAACCTGTCACTACGTGATGGGCGGTATCCCCACCGACATCGAAGCAAACGTGTTGCAAGACAACCAGACCCGCATCCCAGGGCTGTTTGCTGCCGGTGAGGTTGCCTGTGTCTCCGTACACGGCGCAAACCGTCTGGGAACGAACTCCCTGCTGGATATCAACGTCTTTGGCCGTCGCGCCGGTATCTACGCTGCCGAATACGCCAAAGATGCTGACTTTGTTGACCTACCTGAAAATGGTGAAGCCTTCCTGGTCAACCAAATCGAATCGCTGCGTTCTGCAGAAGGTACCGAAAAAGTCGGTGAACTTCGCGCTGAGCTGCAGGAAGTTATGGACGCCAACATGCAGGTGTTCCGTACCGAAGAATCGATCCGCCTGGCTATCGACAAGATCGAAGAATTGCGCGAGCGCTACAAGAACGTAGCTGTTCAAGATAAGGGCAAACGCTACAACCTGGACCTGCTCGAGGGCCTCGAACTAGGTTATCTGCTAGATATTGCAGAAGCCATGTCTGTGGCAGCACTGCACCGTCCTGAGTCTCGCGGTGGCCACTACCGCGAAGACTACCCAGATCGTGATGACGAAAACTGGATGGTCCACTCGATGCTGTACCGGGATGAAAATGCGGAAACTGAAGGCGTCAAAGGTATCCGGTTTGATACCAAACCAGTCATCATGACCCGCTACGAGCCAATGGAGCGTAAGTACTAATGACGACAACATTAGAACCAGCCAACAACACAGAAGGCATCGGTGAGGTCGAATCCTTTACCGTCACCATGCAAGTTCGTCGTTACCAGCCAGAATTCCATGAGGAAGCCTACTGGGACACCTGGACCGTTGAGATGCACGGCACCGACCGTGTTCTCGATGCCCTGCACAAAATCAAATGGGAAATCGACGGAACCCTGACGTTCCGCCGCTCCTGTGCTCACGGTATTTGCGGTTCCGACGCTATGCGTATCAACGGTGTCAACCGTCTGGCCTGTAAAGTCCTGCTCAAAGACCTGGACCTGTCTAAGCCAATTACGGTAGAACCAATCAAGGGTCTGCCGGTCGAAAAAGACATGATCGTCGACATGGAACCATTCTTCCAGTCATACCGCGAAATCATGCCGTTTTTGATCGCCGACGAATCCCACGAACCAACGCGCGAACGGCTGCAATCCGCTGAAGCTCGCGCAGCATTCGATGACACCACCAAATGCATCCTATGTGCCGCCTGTACTTCGTCCTGTCCAGTCTTCTGGACCGACGGCCAGTACTTCGGCCCAGCAGCAATCGTCAACGCACACCGCTTCATCTTCGACGACCGTGACGAAGGTGGCGACATGCGTCTTGAGGTACTCAACGACAAAGAAGGCGTATGGCGCTGCCGTACCACCTTCAACTGCACCGAAGCATGCCCACGCGGTATTCAAATCACCAAAGCTATCGCCGAGGTGAAACAGGCCATTCTGGCTCGCAACATCTAGTAACGCCTAACTCAAACGGGTGAGACGGGGTTTCCGTCTCACCCGTTTTTTGTTATCCTGACAAAGATATTATCGTCTGAAGAAGGACTTTTTGCTGTCATGTGGATCTACAACGAAATTTCAAGCGTCCAAGTGCGCTGATCTCGTTGTAGCCTTCTTTGTGGCTCCGTTGTCAGCGCCATGCCTGACAATCTTCAAGGAGCCCAATGCCGAATCATGCACGTTCTATAGTCGTCTGTGACGACATCACCTTCTCCTGGCCCGACGGCACCGAAGTACTGTATGACATTTCAGTAGCCTTTGGGCCCAGGCGGACCGGATTGGTCGGTGCTAACGGCGTCGGCAAGACGACCCTACTGAAACTGATTGCTGGATTATATTCACCCACAAGCGGTTCCATAACGGTTTCTGGATCAGTCGGTTACCTGCCGCAACACCTGACCTTAGAAACCCACAAGACGGTAGCAGACCTGCTGGGCATTGGCACTCAGATAGATGCACTAGCCGCTATCGAATCCGGCGATGTCGACCCAAGACATTTCGATGCTATTGGCCAGGATTGGGACATTGCCGCCCGAGCCAGAGCCGCCTTGGACGATATGGGGCTCATAGACATTGATTTGGCGCGCACCGTGGGCACATTATCCGGCGGCGAATCGATCTTGATTGCTTTGGCCGGTCTACAACTGGGCGATCATGACGTGCTACTGCTGGATGAACCAACCAATAATCTGGATCGTGAGACTCGTGCCTCGCTTTATGAGACGATCTCCCGGTGGTCAGGAACATTGATTATCGTCAGTCACGATGTCACCCTGCTCGATCTCATGGACAATACTGCTGAACTACACACCGGATCGTTGACGACGTTCGGGGGCAATTACTCAGCCTATATGGACTATCGCCAGCAAGAGCAAGCAGCATTGGAACAAGCGCTTCGCACAGCCGAGCAAAATCTCAAAACCGAAAAGCGGCAGCGTATCGAGGCAGAAACCAAACTCTCCCGTCGTAAAAGGTTCGGGAACAAAGCATTCGAAAATAAACGCGAACCAAAAATGATTATGAACCTACGCAAACAACAGGCGCAGGTTTCGGCAGGCAAACTTCGCGATGAAGCCGACACCAAAGTCACGGTGGCACGAGAGGAAGTCCATGAGTTGTCTGAAAAGGTTCGCACCGACAAACATATCCGAATAAACTTACCTGACCCTGAAGTGCACAACTTACGGCGCCTGGTTGAGTTCCAACAACCCGACGCTCGACCAATAATCATCCAAGGCTCAGAACGAGTAGCCATCACCGGTCGTAACGGTATCGGCAAGACGCGGCTGATTGAAAGGTTACTTGGCAATAACCACAGCGAAACGACCGTCATCGCCGCCACATCCTATACAGACCGGATCGGCTATCTCCCCCAGCGTCTCGACCATTTAGATGACGAGGTCACTGTGCTTGACGCGGTCCGTATGGCAGCACCCCTTGCCAAGTTGGAACATATTCGAGCCCAACTGGCCAGATTCTTATTCAGAGCTGACACAGTGCAACAAAAGATTGGCAAGCTCTCCGGCGGAGAACGCTTCCGCGTGGCTCTGGCACTACTTTTATTGGCCGAACCGCCCAATGAACTTCTGATTCTTGATGAACCGACCAACAACCTCGATTTGAAGACCATTCAAGAGTTCATCGAAGCCCTCAACACATACGAAGGTGCGTTAATTGTTGTCAGCCACGATGATGTTTTCTTAAGACAGATAAATATCGATACCTGGCTGCACCTTGATGCAGACGGATTACAGCGCGGTGACGGACCAAGTGGTTCCTAAACCATACCGCTGCACCGGTACCAAAAAGTGTGTCGTCTGGCCGATGGTAGCGTCTTCATCCAGCACACCACGAACGCTTCAGCAACGTTTCCGTCGGATGTGGTCACACCCACCGTTCGCTGACCGAGCCCAAGAATGGTGTATTTCAAGCCGCTTTCACACAAATGAACACCACCGCAGCCTTCGACTCCGCATAAGAAAAAATAAACCATCTTACCTGGTTCCATAATCAGAACCTACTGCAGTGTAGAACACCATCACATACAGCGCAATGCCTATCTGCACAGCAGCGTCGATGGGTCGCTGAGCGGCATCACGATCGCATCACGACCTATTGCAGGTACGCTGCGGAGTACCTCCTGCCAGCCCTGGTGCCCAAATACGTCACCAAAGACCCACGAGACGAGCTCAAGGTACATTCCTACGTCATGACCGTCCTACCTTGGGAGGATGAAGCGGATATGAAATCGTCATAGCGGCTGAGGACACTTGCAAACGGTGGGCACAACAATTGAAGCATGACACAACCAATACTTAGAGCTCAGGGCTTGACCAAATCTTATGGCACCACTCGAGCTCTGGACGACATAATTCTCACGCTGTTTCCTGGACAATCGGTGGCCATTATGGGTCCTTCCGGCTCGGGCAAGACCACCCTAATGCACTGTTTGTCCGGCATCCTTCTCCCAGATA
Source organism: Enteractinococcus helveticum (assembly GCF_020742345.1). GTDB lineage: Bacteria > Actinomycetota > Actinomycetes > Actinomycetales > Micrococcaceae > Yaniella > Yaniella helvetica_A. The sequence continues at coordinate 15,964 of NZ_DYXC01000005.1, forward strand.
CCGGCTCGGTACAACTCAACATTGGTGACGGTGACAGTATCGATCTTCCAACCTTGAGCGAAGAACATCGCGCCAAAGTACGCCGTGACCACCTAGGCTTTGTCTTCCAAGAAGGCCTCCTCCTGCCCGAACTTACCGCACAAGAAAATGCGGCGTTGCCACTGATGTTATCGGGTGTCCCAAGGTCAACAGCGCAGCGTCATGCGCGCCAATGGTTGAGTGCGTTGGGTTTGGATGGCATGTTCGAACGACGGCTCGGAGAACTCTCGGGCGGCCAGGTCCAAAGAGTAGCTATCGCTCGTGCTCAAGTTGCAGAACCTGCAGTCGTGTTCGCTGATGAGCCAACTGGCGCTTTGGATTCAGAAACTTCCAAAACCGTACTCACCGCGTTATTGACTACTACTGTTGCGCAAGGCCGCAGTTTGGTATTGGTCACGCATGATGAAGATGTTGCCGCCCGGTGCCAACGTCGCATCCACGTCCGAGATGGTCGTATAGTTTCCGATTCCGCCGATACTGCAGGAGTCAGCCGATGAACGCCACCGTAACAGTCACCCGGTTGTTTCTTTCGAGGCTCTTTGCAGACCGACAGGCGTGGCTGTTGCCGGTGGCCGCTTTTGCAGTGGTCTCGGCATTGAGTCTCAGCGTGGCCGGTGGAGTTCGCTTCTTTTTCACGTTGGATCAACAGACCGTTGGCACCATGGGCGGTTTCTATATGGTTCTTGCTGCACTTGCAGCCGTCCTGCTGGTCATGCCGGTGATTTCATTAGCAGGGGCCGCGGCAAAACTCTTGGCACGTCGCCGAGATGAGCGGCTTTCGTCGCTCCGTCTCATCGGGGCAAGTTCGGGGTTACTTCGGACGCTGACCATAGTAGAGGCCTCAGTTCTTGCCACAGTGGGATCTTTAACGGGCGTGATCGGGTATGGAATGTTGATGCCGCTGGCGGGGATGCTGCGTTTCGTTGGTGGTCCCATTGGTATGGCCGGCATATGGCTGGGGTTACCGGGACTGCTTGCAGTGCTAACCGTCATCGTCGTCGTTGGGGTATCCGCTTCGATAGGTGGGCTGCGCCGAGTGGAAATCACCCCGTTGGGAGTTCGTACCAGGCAACGCCCGGCCCGACTGCATTGGTTACGAATTGTCGCTGCCGTGGTGCTGCTCATTGCAGGGCAACTGTTTGCCAATGCGCTTGGAGCCGGGAGCATGATGCTCCTCATTGTCATGGTCCTCGTTGCCTTTGCGGTGCCCATGGTTGCACTGCATTTTATCGGTCCGTGGCTGATCAAAATCGTCACGAGCTGGCGGTTGCGCCGTGCCACCACCGCAGAGGCACTGGTGGCTGCTCGCGCTGTTTTAGAATCCCCGCAACAGGCCTGGTCTCAAATTGGAGGAATAGCCTTGACCACTTATATTGGGGTCGTTGGTGGTGCCGGAATGTCGCTGGCGAGTATCGCAAGCAGCGGGGAAGGTTCGGCCGGAATGGACCCGATCGAAATGAACCTCGTGGCAGATTTACACACGGGCGTGTTGTTGACGATGGTCATCGCATTTCTCTTAGCAGCTTGCTCAGTTGCAATCACCCAGACCGCTCAGGTGTTAGATCGTGCTTCGCTGTATCAAGGTCTGCGGCGCATTGGTATGAGCTCTGACCAGCTGAAATCTTGTCGCCGTCGGGCGGTATTTGGACCATTATGGATCGTTTTGATCTTCACGTTAATCGCCGCAGTGGCTACAGCATTACCCCTATTAGGAATTGCTGTGGTGGTTGCTCCCCTATCGATGCTAGTCGTTGCCGTCTGTTTGGCACTCGGTATCACGCTAATACAGGTTGGTCTGCTGAGCTCGACTTCTACCCTACGAGTTGTCACCGCCAACTAGATTGGGCAGGTGCTAAGGTCACAGCGATGGAAGTTTGCGTGCTAGCACAACGTCTTTCGCCTTGGCGCCGCCCACATCAAATTCTCGGGTACCGATCTGTTCGAAGCCCACGCGTTCATAAAAACTGATCGCACGAGCGTTGGCCGTGTTGGTTCCCAACCACATCCATTCCTCTTCGGAGGTGACATAGTGTTCCATCAGATGGGTCATCATTTTCTTGGAGACCCCGGCACCGTGGAATTCAGGATGCACATAAAACTTTGACAGCATAACCGTTGATTCGGCAGGCAACTCCATATCGAGGTGAGCATTTTCGGGCAGTTCGCCATGAATACTCACGGTATAGCCAACCAGCATGGCACCGTCAGTGGCGACGAGAACATAACTGTCGTCGCCGGTGATCCAGTTGGAAAAGACATCGGCGTTCAAACCTTCTTTGATGTATTCCTCGATTGCGGCTCGATCCATCTCCGGTGGACACGCCAGGGGGAAGGTCCGTGCCGCCAGGGGCACAAGCTCGTGGATGTCGGTGAGTTTTGCTTTACGAATGCTGACGCTCATAAGGCCCCATTGTAATGTCCAGACGGGATGGCCTATGCAATATGCGCAGAATCCAGGAGGCACTGTTACTTACTGAATTCAGGACTGCTGCTGTGCTTTGATCTTCTTGGCGTACCACTGGTGAACGTCGTGTTGGAACGCCAAGGACAGCACCCATCCGGCGGTAATCAACTGGGCCAAGCTTACCCCGAGGCCAACCATGTCGGAAAAATCGGCAGCTACGACCTGAGCGAAACCCTGTACAGCTAACGCAGCCGTTATGATTGCCAGGATAACAGCGATCCATCGAGCCCAATTCATCGAACGAATGAGGCCAAACCATGTCCCGCCGTAGACCAACAGCGAGATAATCACCAGCGTCAGATAGGAGCTACTTAGTGATGACACTGCAATAGTGGTGCCATCTGCGACATTGAGGACCGCATCTTGCGCTGCTGGCGTCACCGTAATGATGTAGTTGATGAGCTGGACTGCAATAACTGAGAAGCTCAGAAAGACAAACGCCAGACCAAAATTGTTGACCTGTCGTGGTTTCGTGTTGATCGCTCTTTGCATCTACAGGTCACTTTCTGAATGAGTATGTAACAATGTGCCAGATAGTGTGCCACCTTGGTCCACTCTATCTACCCCTTGACGGTACGGTGCCCCGAGAGATATTTCGAGCCGATCAGCTTAGCTGACCGGCTCGAGACAAGGGTTCTCAACGTGTTAGGCCTGAAGGCTCTTGTGTAGGGCAAACCAACGGTGGGTCTGTTTATCCAAGGCTTGGATAATCCACCAAATTGTTGCAAGGACAATGATCCAGTTGATGATCGTACCGAATAGCATCATGCCTGACTGATCACCATAATTTGTAGCGAATAGTAGGCTGTATGCAGACGAGATCAGGAATAGGATCGCTAGAACCAATCCCATGAAGCGTGCCCAGTTACGATTTGCACGCAGCCCCAGGCCGACGATGACAAATAGCACCACATTGATGGCTATCAGAACGACGGCCATGACCAGTGTGGCACCAAATGCGGTGTCAAGCATCTCCGGAGTCATGCCTTGGAACTCATTGGGCGGCAAATACGCCTCCAAATACGCTTCCGGGCCCTCCGCCTGCATTGCAACGACCCCGATCACGCCGGCGAGCACATGCAGAATCATCAGCACCCAGACCAGGTTCTTGGTCATACGAGCACTGCGGGGTTCGTCACCGATGTTGCTCATATCGGTGGCAGAATATGGTGTTGTTCCATATTTATTTTCTGGTGTTTCAGTCATCAGGATTCCTCATCATCTCTCAGTACGCCAGGTCGCAGAATACTAGTCATACCGTAGGGCCTCAATCGGATCTTTTGTTGCGGCTCGTCGTGCCGGCAGTGTCCCTGCTAGAAATGCGATACCGATAATGACCAGAGCGATGACTAGCAGTGCCATCGGCTCTATTGCATATAACGATAGTCCAGGCACCGAATCTAGCGGCCCGTTGATCAGCAAGGCGTTACCCACCACGCCAACGACGCTGCCCAATCCGATCCCGATAATTGATCCGAGCAGACCAATCACAATGGCTTCGGTAGAAAACAACGTAAAGACTCTGCCGCTGGTCATTCCCAGCGCTTTATACAGTCCAATTTGGCGGGTGCGCTCCTGTACGGAAATCAACAAGGTGTTGACTATACCAAAGCTTGCGGCTAACAGAGCAATAAGGGCGAAACCATTGAAGACCCAGGTAATCGCGTCAATAATTCCGCTAATGAAGCCCATCTGATCTTCAACGGTCTGACCGTTCATGTCGATCTCTTCCAGATCTGCTTTGATCTGATCTTCATTAGCTGCCAGATCATCAACCGTGGCCATCGCCTGAATGTAGGTGAACGGAATGGTCGTACCACCGGCGGTGTTGTTGATCTCAGCAATCTGGTGTGTCAGACCGTAGGAAGGGATAGGAGACGTACCTGCACCGGTGATCGTTTCTTCAGCCACTCCCACAATGGTGGCATCAATTGTTTCCGTATTGCCTTCCAGGTCTTGAGCCGCAATGGTGACTTCTTGATCAATGACGTCATTTGCATTGGCGACATCATCAATATCAAAGGCTGACAGCCACGAGGTAGGAATGACCAATTCATAGGCGTCCTCGGCATTGGATCCCGGGCCACCCGCAGCATATTCAACCATGCTCTGTTCTGAAGCAAATCCAGCAGATGGCACCGTGTATTGTGTACCATCCGGAGTTTCAAGGTATTGAATATCGACGAAAATTACTGGGTCGACAAATTCGATGTTTTCAATTTCTTCGATCTCTTCGATGTCGTCTTCGTCCATCGATGGGATGCCAAAATCTGAGACGCTTCCCTGAGTATCAGGATCATATTCTTGGGGTTCTCCGGCGGTTAGCCCTACGCTGGCATCCATGGTTTGGGCAGGCATAACCGACACCTGGTTGGTGTCACCAATAGCATCAACCTGGGCATCAATATACTTATTGATCCCCGCCCCGATGCCGGAGGTCATAGTGAGCGTAAAGGCGCCAATGACGACGGCGATAACAGTCAAGAACGTGCGCAGTTTTGTGCGCATCGTATTGGCTAGAGCAGTGGTAAAAATATCACGGAGTTTCATGCTTTCACCCCGGTGTCTTCAATGATCTGACCGTCTTGGATGCGGATCTGTCGAGCACATTTTGCGGCGAGATCTTCATCGTGGGTGACAACGATCAGGGTCTGGCCTTGTTCGTTGAGACCAAACAGAATGTCTTCTACAATCGCAGAAGTTTCTGAGTCAAGGTTGCCGGTGGGTTCATCGGCAAACAGTATTTCTGGAGAGTTGATCAGGGCACGGGCTATCGAGACGCGCTGTTGTTGCCCGCCAGACAGGTTGATGGCCTTGGCTTTGAGTTTGTCGCCCATTTCCAATTTTTCTAGAATTTCGGTACCCTTCCGTTGACGTTCCACCTTCGGTACTTTGGCGATTTTCAAGGGTAGCGTTGCGTTTTCTAATACAGTTTCGTGGGCGTTGAGGAAAAATTGTTGGAAGACGAATCCGAAGGTGGTGTTCCGTATCTTAGCGATTTGTTTAGCTTTGAGATCTGAGACGACCTGACCGCGAATCGCCACGACACCAGAAGTCGGTTCATCAAGTAGTGCTATCAGGTGCATCAGGGTAGATTTACCGGAACCGGATTTTCCGATGATTGCTACCGACTCACCTTGTGAATTTCAAAAGTAAGTCCTTGCAGTGCTGCGACTCGGTTTTCGCCGGCACCAAATACCCGCACCAAGTTTTCTGTTTCTAACAGCGGTGGGCTTTCAAGAGTGGAAGAAGTCACGATAGTCCTTATAGTGGCAGTTTTTTACAACTATTCAGTACTCTGCCAAAACATAGCCCGGGTTACTTCCACTGCACGGCTGATTTTTCGTTACGACCTTGGTCTGATTTCTGGACCGTGAGCAGGGTGCTCAGCTCATCTCGAGGTTGACGAAGGCTAAGACAGGATCAGTCATTCGTCCGAGATCTCTGCTATTAGGAGACAAGATCGTGATGGTTGTTAGAAATGCTTCCGCATATTACTCACACGATGGAATCAGTTGAAGGCGGTAGCTGGCCGAGTCGAATCTAGAGCACTATAAACTTCAAGCGCGCTGTTGAGGAGGTGTGTGCGGCGCGTTGCATGCCGAACAACTCCGAAAAGTACCAGCCATTTCTACGGTTGGCTAAAGCACAAACTAGTTAGGCACGGTGAGCCGGGACTGACGGTAGGTGGGTGACATACTTTGACCCTTGGAATGAGCGCCTCAGATCATGAATGCACCAACACCATGGAGCATCGCGACACATAACGAGCGGATATGTTCCGCATCAAGCCTCTGACGATAGTTTAGCCTCGCAGGTCGAATTTCTCCTTATCGCTCACAGGTTATGTGGAAGTCTGAACGAGTTCTAATGTGTCTGATCAAGATATCTTTATCAGAATCGGATGGTCATCAGATGTCGCAACCTCTCTGCAAGACGGCCCGTATTGGCACCTGGGTAACAGATCAGAGACCTCATTGATACGACATCGGTTCCTCTGCGTGGTCCCAGATTCGATCGTGGGCGTTATGGGATCTAGTAGACAGGACTATTGCTTTGCGGGACGAGTACGCGCCCTTCCGCCAACCGTTAGTTGAAAGGCCAAAGCACGGTAAGAAAACCACAAGGTCTCTTACCGTGCTTTGGGTAGCTATAAACCAGCGATTATCGAGCTAGTGGAAGAAAACCACTCTTCTTGTATACGTCGTCCAGAACCGGAGCAGCCACGCTGCGGGCCTTTTCAGCACCAAGTGCCAAGATGCGGTCCAACTCTGCCGGATCATCCAGTAATTCAAGTGCGCGTGTACGAATCGGTGCCAACCGCTCAGTCACGGCATCGGCAAGGTCGACTTTCAAGTGACCATACATTTTGCCTTCGTAGGCTTTCACAAGATCGTCAACACTCCGGTCGGTTACTGCAGCATAGATATCTAGCAGATTCGATACGCCCGGCTTATTTTGGCGGTCGTAGCGGATTTCGGTGCCGGCGTCAGTAACTGCCGATTTGATGCGCTTGGCTGTCACCTTCGGATCGTCCAGGATGTTAATCAGGCCGTTCGGAGACTGCGCCGATTTCGACATCTTGGCGGTGGGTTCCTGCAGGTCATAGATTCGGGCACCAGTTTCTGGATAGAAACCAACGGGCACCACGAATGTTTCCCCGTAACGGTGGTTGAACCGCTGTGCCAAGGTTCGCGTCAGTTCAATGTGCTGACGCTGGTCGTCTCCTACTGGTACGCCGTGTGGTTGGTACAGCAGAATGTCAGCTGCCATCAGCACCGGATAGGTAAACAGCCCGACTCCGGAAGCATCCACGCCCTCGCGTGCCGACTTGTCTTTGAACTGCGTCATCCGCGATGCTTCACCCATGCCGGTCATGCAGGTCAGAATCCAAGTCAGCTGGGTGTGTTCCGGAATGTGCGATTGCACGAACAATGTCGATCGCTGCGGATCGATACCCGCAGCGATGTACTGGGCCGCAGCAACCCGGGTGCGTTTGGTCAGGTCTGCAGGATCCTGCGGCACCGTAATGGCATGCAAATCTGGGATGAAGTAAAACGCTTCAAAGTCCTCTTGCACTTTGACCCAGTTGATCAAAGCGCCCAGGTAGTTACCTAAGTGCAGTGAGTCGGCTGATGGTTGCATCCCGGACAACACACGGGGGTGTGCCGCAGCGGAGGTCAAGTGAGCCGTCTTGGTCAGATCGGTTGCAAGAATATCGGCCGGTGTGGGTTGGCTTGTGGACACGGGCGAGCCTTTCTAGAACTGGTAATCGACCACAACGGGTGAGTGGTCTGAGAAGCGGCGGTCATATGATGGCGCACGATCAACTACGGCCTTGGTGACTTTGTCAGCCAGTGGTGGGGTGGCCATGTGATAGTCGATGCGCCAACCGGCATCGTTATCGAAAGCCTTGCCTCGATAGGACCACCAGGTATATGGGCCCGGAACCTCGCCGGCTACGGTGCGGCCAACGTCGACCCAGTTCAGGTCGTCTTTGGAGAAGAACTTGTCAAAATAGGCTCGCTCTTCTGGTAGGAAACCTGAGTTTTTAACGTTGCCCTTCCAGTTTTTGATATCAAGTTCGGTGTGTCCCACATTCAAGTCTCCGGTGATGACCGAGTGTGGGTTGCGGTCCTGCATTGCTGGCAGGTAGTCAACCATGGCATCCAAAAACTCGTACTTGTCGTCCTGACGTGGGGTGTCAACTTCACCAGAGTGCACATACACACTGGCCACAGACAGTTTAGAACCGTCTGGTGTAGTGAAGTCTGCTTCGACCCAGCGACCGGAGTCATTGATGCCATCAGCAAGGCCGGTACGAGTTTCTAATGGCTTATATCGTGACGCGATAGCAACCCCTGCACGGCCTTTGTCTTTGCATTCATCGGCGTGAATGTAGAGCGTTTCCCATTCTTTGCCGACGATATCACCCAGCAGTTTTTCCAAGATATCGCCTGGAGCTCGGACTTCCTGCAGGGTAATAATGTCAATGTTGCGACCGGCAAACCAGGTGGCCATGTCGCGTTTGTGGGCAGCCCGAATACCGTTAATATTCACGGTTGCTACCCGAAGAGTATTGTCAGCCTTTGGATCAGCAGCGTTAGAGTGCATAATTCTTTCTAGTTGATCACTTCGCCAGTGATGGTGTTGGTTCCGTTATCAGAATCCGGCGTAGGTTTTTGGTTCCGATCCGGGTTGATCATGTCACGAGCATTATGTGCGGTCATCTCAATGGTATCCAGCGCCCGATCGATCATTTCAAAATCTGCTTGGTCAATGCCTTTGGCCAGTTCCTCGGAGATCACACGTTTTTGAACTTCAACGATCTTCAATGAGTGATCGACTTTGGTATCACGCATCGGATCGCTGGCATCTACGACGGTTCCACCGGCCGTGGCAGCAGCTATATTGGAGTTAAATTCTCGAGCAGTTTTTTGCACTGCTCGTGCCCCACGAGACACCATGATCAACGAGACCAGGGACAGGATTAACCAGCCACCAGCGATGGCCACGACCATCCACCCGATAATGTCATTCTGGTTCGCCGCAAAGATGACGGCCACGATAAAGGCGATAACGACCACCAGCAGCACGACATTGGAGAGTCGAAGACCGCGGCGGTGTGTTGAAGATTCGATGGACTGCATGTTTTCCAGTATCTCGCATTTTGCAAAGCGGTGCCCAATTGGTCACCAACATTATCCCGTACGCTAACACTAGGATCCCTCGACCCATCAGATGACCGGCCGAGGGATGATAGGTGCTGCTTGCGTTACGGTAAGGTGTTAGGCTTTTGCGGCGTTGAGTTCAGCAATTTCGACGACGTTGGCCACCAGTTCCACGCGGGTCATTGGACCCACGCCACCTGGGTTTGGCGACATGGCCGCGGCCACCTCTTCTACGTCCTTGGCAACGTCTCCCACAATGCGGGTTTTGCCGTCGTCGGTGGTTTCACGGCTCACGCCCACGTCAAGAATGACGACGCCTTCTTTGACTTTATCTTTGGTGACCATGCCAGGATTTCCTGCGGCGGCGATGATAATATCAGCCTGCCCGATCAGCTCATCCATGTTGGTGGTGCCAGTGTGGGCGGCGATCACGGTGGCATTGACATCACGACGGGTGAACAGCAAGGTCGCGGGTCGGCCAATAGTGATACCGCGACCAATGACCAGCACGGTCTTGCCCTTGGTGTCGATGTCATAGCGCCGCAACAGGGTCAGACAACCCTTCGGAGTACAAGGCAGCGGCCAGGTAATCTCGCCACCGGCATTTGCGACCAGACGCCCAAGGTTCAACGGGTGCAGACCATCTGCGTCTTTGCCTGGATCGATGGCCTCCAGCACCGTATCGGTGTCGATCTGCTTTGGTAGGGGCAACTGCACAATGTATCCGGTGCATTCCGGGTTGTTATTCAACTCGTTGATGACATCCAAGACTTCTTCTTGGGTGGCTGATTCAGGAAGCTCGCGGTGCAACGAGGTGATGCCAACTTCTTCCATGTCGCGGATTTTGGCGCCAACATAGGATTGCGAGGCCGGGTCAGCACCTACCAGTACGGTCCCAAGCCCGGGCGTGATGCCCTGTTCTTTGAGTTTGGCAACTCGTTGGGCGAGATCTTCTTTCATGGCGGCCGCGGTGGCTCGGCCATCTAGTTTCAACGCTGTCATCTTGAGGCGACGTCCTTGTCTAGTTGGTTTGGCTTTCGACGTTAACCCGCGTCCGGGCCCAACCACTTAGTGTAATGGTGGACCCGGACACTGTCATTAGTCGGTGAGCACTTGCTGGCTTACCAGTTTTCAAATCCCTCATACAGTGGGAAATCGTTGGCCAGTTTGTCGGTGCGGGCGCGCAGTGCTTCCACATCAGGATTTGCTTTCAGCGCGTTGGCGATAATGTCTGCAACTTCGGTGAATTCTTGGGTACCAAAACCGCGCGTGGCCAGCGCAGGGGTACCGATGCGCAGACCAGAAGTGGTCATTGGTGGGCGGGGATCCCATGGCACCGAGTTGCGGTTGACGGTGATACCCACTTCGTCCAGAATGTTCTCCCCCTGTTTGCCATCCAGCTCGGAGTTGCGCAGGTCAACCAGCACCAGGTGCACATCGGTGCCGCCGGTCAGCACCGAAACACCGGCGTCAGCGACGTCGGATTCGGTCAAACGGGAAGCCAGGATCTGAGCACCTTCCAGGGTGCGTTGTTGACGACGTTTGAATTCTTCTGATGCAGCAATCTTGAATGCAACAGCTTTACCAGCAATCGCATGCATTAGCGGACCGCCCTGCTGGCCTGGGAAGACGCGCGAGTTGATCTTCTTGCCGTATTCTTCCTTGGCTAGAATGAACCCGGAACGTGGACCACCCAGCGTCTTATGCACGGTCGAGGAAACGACATCGGCGTGTGGGACCGGGTTGGGGTGCAGACCTGCTGCCACCAGACCGGCGAAGTGGGCCATATCAACCCAGAGTTTGGCGCCAACTTCTTGGGCAATCGAAGCGAAGGCTTCGAAGTCCAGCTGGCGCGGATAGGCCGACCAACCGGCCACAATAACCGCTGGCTTTTCTGCCAGGGCTTGTTCACGAACCTTGTCCATGTCAATACGGAACGTTTGGCGGTCGACTTCATAGGCCACGATATTGTGACGACGACCCGAGAAGTTCAGCGGCATACCGTGGGTGAGGTGGCCACCGTGATCCAGCGACAACCCCATCAGGGTATCGCCCGGTTCCATCAGGGCTTCCATCACGGCCACGTTGGCCTGAGCACCGGCGTGGGGCTGCACGTTGGCATACTCGGCACCGAAGAGGGTTTTAGCGCGATCGATGGCCAGATTTTCAGCGATATCGACGTATTCACAGCCACCGTAGTAGCGACGTCCTGGGTAACCTTCGGCATATTTATTGGTCAACACGGAACCCTGGGTTTCCAAGATGGACCGTGGAACAAAGTTCTCCGAGGCAATCATTTCCAAGCTGTTGCGCTGGCGGCCCAGTTCCAGTCCCAGCACCTCAGCAATTTCAGGGTCAACTTCTGTCAATGGGGCGTTATTGACATTGGACATTTCAGACATCGCACTCCTGGTGAAAATTTCTCAACGACTCCACTCATCCTAATGGGCTATTACACCCCCGGAGTGCACTTGTCATTAACTGCACCTGTGTGGCGGGACCTGAACTACGCTGGTGCCATGTCGTCGGATAACACCAGCATGCCGTGTGCTCGGGCTCGTCATTTCAACATTGTGGTGATCGGCGCCGGTCAGGCCGGACTTTCCGCCGCCGGCACGCTGCACCGTCGCGGTCTAGTTGCCGGCAGTGACTTTGCGGTTCTGGATGCTAACCAGGGCCCCGGTGGTGCTTGGCGGCACCGTTGGAATGCCCTCACCCTGGGGCGCGCTCACGGCGTCCACGACCTACCGGGCTTTGCCTTGAAGAATCCAGACACCTGGCGTCCGGCGTCACAAGTGGTGGGTGAATATTACGGCGCATATGAACAACACCTAGGACTCGAGGTCATCCGTCCAACCAAAGTCAAGGTGGTAACCCAGCCGCAAGATGACGTGTTCTATATCTCCACCGACGGCACAGACTTCACGGCCAACGCCGTCATTAATGCCACCGGCACCTGGGAGAGCCCCAATATTCCCTACTATCACGGCCTGGAATATTTCACCGGAAAGCAGTGGCACACCAAAACCTTCCGCGATGTCGAAGACTTCCGCGACCAGCGCGTGCTTGTGGTCGGCGGTGGTGCATCGGCGATCCAATTTTTGATGATGTTGGAAAAAGTTACCGACCACACCGTGTGGGTTTCGCGCTCATTGCCGCGCTGGAACCCGGAACACTTCAGCCCTGACTGGGGTCGCAGGGTGGAAGAACGAGTGACGACGTTGGTCACCGCGGGTAAAGTGCCCCGGTCGGTGGTATCGAATACGGGCCTGGCATTGAATGAGGACTCCCTGGATTTCATAAATCGCGGAGCATTGGTGTTCCGCGGGTTCATTGATTCCTTTGGCGCCGATCAGGTAACCCTCAACGGGCCCGGTCCCGACGGCGCGACCATTAACTCACAAGGTCCGGCGGTTGATAATCTGTTGCGCGCCCGAGATCCGCGGTTAGCCCAGATGCACCGCAATACCGAAATTTTGCCCGGCCATGGAACCGATATCCCCCACCAGTGGGTTACCCCAATCGACTCTATTTTGTGGGCCACCGGGTTCCAACACAGTCTCGGGCATCTTTATCCGCTGGATATTCGCAGCGAATATGGCGGCGTGGTCGTTGGCAAAGATGGTGTAACGGTGCCGGCTGCGCCCGGAGTATTTCTGGTGGGCTACGGTGCATCAGCCTCAACGGTTGGGGCTACGCGGGCGGGGCGAAAGGCCGCCGTCGCCGCGATTCAGTACCTCGGATAATCGGCTGAGTCCAATGTCACAGTCCGCAGACTATTTTGAATGATTCATAAAAAGTGGCATAATGGAGATATTGATCGACGAAGGAGGTAACAGGTGAGCCACAGTAGCCAGACCATCGATTGGCCGTCACGTATTCGGGCAACCGGATTGCGGTCTACACGGCAACGCGTCGCAACTTTAGAAGCCCTTGCCGGGCTACCACACGCAACCGCCGATGAGCTATTAAAACTGGTTCGCCAGTCGTTTCCTGCGATCACAATTCAATCCATCTATACCGTGGTGCAATCCCTGGTGGATGTCGGGTTGGTGCGGAAACTTGAGTTTGGGCCCACCGCCCGATTCGAAATTCAGCACTTCGACAACCACCATCACGTCCACTGCCGGGTGTGCGGACGCATCGAAGATGTGCCATGCCAACATGGCAGCGCCCCGTGTATGAGCCCCGTTGAGACGCACGGCATGGTCATTGACACCGCCGACGTCGTCTACTACGGAACATGTACCAGCTGTTTGGACGCACTTGATCACCCCACGGTTGGTGACACAAAAGTGTCTACCTAAGCTGGAACTTTGCCCACCTAGTTCATCTCACCGAGGTCTTAAGGAGACTGAATTCATGGCTGAGAAAAAAACGCCACACGCAACCGGGTCCACAACCCAAGCCGGCATCCCAGCTGTTAGCGACCGCAACTCGCTAACCGTTGGTCCAGACGGCCCCATCGTCTTACACGATGCTCACCTGGTCGAAACCCTGCAGCACTTCAACCGGATGAACGTCCCAGAACGTCGTCCACATGCCAAGGGTTCCGGCGCTTTTGGTACCTTCAAGGTCACCGAAGATGTCTCGCAGTACACCAAAGCCGCCATGTTCCAGCCCGGCGTTGAAACCGAAATGTTGGCTCGGTTCTCAACCGTTGCCGGTGAACTGGGTTCACCAGACACCTGGCGCGACGTCCGCGGTTTTGCCCTGAAGTTCTACACGGAAGAGGGCAACTTCGACCTGGTTGGGAACAACACCCCAATCTTCTTTGTGCGCGACCCAATGAAGTTCCCACACTTCATCCGTTCGCAGAAACGTCTGCCAGATTCCGGTCTGCGTGACAACACCATGCAGTGGGACTTCTGGACCCAGAACCCAGAAACCGCACACCAGGTCACCTACTTGATGGGCCCACGTGGTCTACCAAAGACCTGGCGCAACATGAACGGTTACGGCTCCCACACCTACATGTGGGCCAACGCCGCCGGCGAACGCTTCTGGGTCAAATTCCACTTCCTGACCAACCAGGGCTTGGAAAACCTATCGAATGAAGAAGCCGAAGCACTGGCAGGCTCCGACGCCGAATACCACCGCCGTGACCTGTTCGATGCAATCGAACGTGGCGACAACCCATCATGGGATCTCTACGTGCAAATCATGCCGTATGAGGAGGCCAAGACCTACCGTTTCAATCCATTCGATCTAACCAAGACCTGGTCGCAGAAGGATTACCCACGCATCAAGGTGGGCACCATGGAGCTCAACCGCAACCCGGAAAACCACTTCGCTCAGATCGAGCAGGCCGCGTTCTCCCCTGCCAACATGGTTCCAGGTATCGGCATGTCTCCAGACAAGATGTTGCTGGGTCGTAACTTCGCCTACCAGGACGCTCAGCGTTACCGCATCGGTACCAACTTCCAGCAGCTGCCGGTCAACCGTCCGATCAATGAAGTCCACACCTACAACTTCGAAGGTTCCATGTGGTACGACCACACTGGTGCCCGTCGTCCATACGCACCAAACTCGTTTGGAGATTCCTGGTCGGATGAAGAAGGCGCCGTTGACGTCAGCTGGGAAACCGACGGCGACCTAGTCCGTCAGGCATACACCCTGCGTGAAGACGACAGCGACTTCATCCAGCCCAACATTCTGGTCAACGAAGTCTTCTCCCAAGAAGAACGCGACGGCTTGGTCGACACAGTTGCCGGTGCCCTTGAAACCGTGATCGAACCCGTGCTGTCCAACGCTATCCAGTACTGGAAGAACGTTGACGAAACCATCGGTCAGCGCATTGAAGACCGCATCCGTCAGGGCGGTTCTGCTGGCGATCAGCAGCCAGGCGGCGATCCAAAAGACACCGCCGACTCGATCGCCTAAACGCCTAGCAACGATGATCGTTTCGTCTGAAGACGATACGTAGTCAAAGAATTCCGGCTCCCTCATCGCGTGGGGGCCGGAATTTTTTCTACCAACGACGACGTTCCCCGCATCAACGACGCAGCCGGTTCAGGATCACGCCATATCTCCGATGCTGATCAGCGGGCCGGACTTGTCATAGCGATCCTCAAGACGGAAATCGTTGTCGAGGATGCAACAAATAGGTGGTGCCAAGACAAGCTTTGCCGATGTTGTAACAATTCATGACCGCGCCGTTGCACATTAAATGTGCTGAAGCGCTAATATACCAACAGGCTCCCGCTACATGTTAGGAAATTGACGTTCATGGTCATTGGTAAAAACAATCTCATTGTTACGTTGTCTTGTCCGAATCAGCCGGGGATTGTGCATGCTCTGACTGGGGCGTTGTTGAAGGTTCATGCGGATATTGCTGAGTCTCAGCAGTTTGATTCCCCGCACAGTGGGACGTTTTTTATGCGCGTGCAATTTTCTACGGATTGTTCCGTGGCCGATACGCAAACAGCCATTGCCGACGTCGTTAAACAATACGATATGCAAGCCCG
>NZ_DYXC01000006.1 GCF_020742345.1 Enteractinococcus helveticum
GAACGAATTATCTCCGCGATGCGGAGCACGTTGGAAGTAACGCATGTACCCTGAAAAACGATAATAGTTCGTAGCGCTAAAAAACGCCTGACATGCTGCTTTATCTTCGATCAGGAGACCACGACGGTCCAAGAGCTCAACTTGATCTTCAACAGAAAGACTCGGTTTCACCAAACCCTCACAAACAAAAAAGGCCCCTCCCATTTGAGCATTAGCAAGAGGCTTGGGAGGGGGTCGATTAGTTCTATTGTATCAGTTCGCGCGAGGGGGTGGCTCACTGAATGGTTGGCTTGTGGATACCGAAATTCCGGTTGACGGGAATATGGCGACCGCAGGTCGTTCCTCGAACGTGAGACGAGAAACGACCAGCGGTCATTTCTTATGTAATCACCGGATCGCGGTTAGTTCGCGGACTTGTTGCGTCGGGAAACCCACCAGGCAGTGAGACCTGCGCTAACGCTGAGCAGACCGCCAAGCGTCAGTAGCAGTGCGCGTTGAGTCCCGGTGTCCGCCAGGGAATCGTTGCGGTCCGCGTTGTTGACGATCTCTTCAGCGGTGTCGTCAGCATCTGAGCCGGATGCCTGCTGCCCACCGGGCTGGTTCCAACCGTTGTCATCATTGTGGTCACCTGTGTTGCCGGAGTCGTCACCGTTGGAACCACCGGGTTGGCCGCCCTGGTCGCCAGCATTATCTGAATCGTCAGGGTTGCTGCCGTTGTCATCCGAGGCTTCGGTGACGGTGATGGCGCGGGTAGCCGAGGCCTGGTTACCGTTGACATCTTCGACCATGTAGGTCAGCACGTAAACGCCAGGTGTGGCGGTATCCAGTGAGCCAATGACCTGGATGTCGTCGGTCAGGTCGCCATCAGTATTATCCGTGGCAGAAACACCGCTCATAGGATCAAACGCGTCTCCGGCGGTGATCGTCACGTGATCAGGCACGGTCAGTTCCGGTGCAATATCATCGGTCCCGGCTGAAGTTGCTGTGAAGACGCCCATCTGGCGAGCTTCGCCGGTTGGTAAGTCTTCGCCTGTTTCAGCGTCACTGCTGGTCACATACCAGGCGTAGGTTTCGCCTTCGGTCAGGCCGGACCATTCCACAGTGGCAGGCCAACCGGAACGGGCGGTGTCTTCACCAATGACCTCATCGGTTGGGGTGGTGACCATGATCTGGTCGGTCGTAAATGAGGTGCGACGCGTCTCCAATTGGATCGGCAGTCGAGTGTCGTCTTCGGTGCCGTTATAACGGGCGCGGTCATCGTATTCGGTTGCCCCGAAGTCATCCAGGTGCGGCGAGTAGGTGTCCACGGCCATTTCGGAGGCGTCCACGTCAATTTGCAGCATCCGGAAGAAGCTGGAGCCAAAGCGCAGCATGTCATTTGGCCCACGGTTGTCGACGCCGGTCAGGCCGAGTTCGTCAGCAGAGACTTCGTAGAACTGGTAGTCGGCCAGTAGTTCGACAATGTTGTTGCCAGGTATACCCACATCCTTACGAACCTCAATGTCCACACCGTGTTCGTGACCGGACAGCACCAAGAACACGTTGTCGTGTTGCCGCAGGATCGACTGATCGACCCGGCTACCGTCGTGAGAGAACGCCGCACCGCGACCATCAGGGTTGGTGGACGGTTTGCGGTGCGCGTGAGTCATGACCATCGCGTTGCGATCCGAGTACTCATCAAGCACCTCGGAAGCCCAGTCGAGTTCCTCTTGGGTCACGTCAAAGCCTAGGTGCACGGCAATGAAGTCCAAACCACCTGCGGTGAATAGGTCGTAGTGGTTCTCATTATCGCCCTCGCGCCACGGCGTATACGAGGCCTGGGCCTCCTGCCACCCGGCGGTTTCTTCGAGCGCTTCGTACCGGTCAGGGTGAAAGTACTCGTTATACAGGCTGTCTGAGCCAACGTCATTACCGGTGCGGTTGTCGTGGTTGCCGGGCAGCACGCCGTTGACGATCTCTGCATCATCGAGCACCTGCTGGGCCTCGGAAGCGAATTCGAATTCGTTAATCGCAATGTCGCGGTACTCTTCCTCATCGACACGGGCACTGCCGGTGTGCCAGTTTTCGATGATGTCACCGGTATGGGCCACATAGGCGATCTTGCGGGCTGAAGCGTTCTCGGCAATCCAGGTGACCGTATCCATATACGACGCCGCCCAGACCTCTTGCTGATCTTCCGAATACGCGCGCTCAACAGCACCCTCGGATAGGTACTGGGTGTCGGTCAGGTGTGCGATGGCAAAATCGTAGTCATCCACCGCTTCAAAACCCGCGGCAACTTCGTTGTCGAGGTCATCGGCGAATGGATCTTCGCCGACCACCAAGACTGCGGCAACACCATCGGTCAGATGATCCGCACCGATCTCACCGGACAGCACGAGTTCACCTTCGGTCAGACCCCGCCCCGAAGCCACGGTCTCCCACGTTTCATCAGCGGTATTCCACACCATCAGGTTGACCTGACGCGATGGGTCCACACTTCCGGCCCAGCGCACGGCCTGGCCATCAGCTGTCTCGCCCACGTCAACATCGAAACGTTGGAACGCGATCTGTCCCGGTTCAGCGGCCAGGCTCTCACCTGAACCATCAAGTTCAGCGGCCTGGTCGTATTCAAATTCCAACGACGACGGTAGCTCATCGACTAAGCCCTGGAACCCTGCATCGGCCAGATCCGCGCGGCCCTCGTAGAACGTCGAGGTCACATCCCCACCATCGGGGTTATGTGCAATTGCCGACAGGCTCACGGTACCTTCACCCTGGCCCGTGTCGACTCCCCCGGTCTCTGGGATCGAGCCGGAGGTAAAAGCAATGGTCTGGGACAGTGGCAGCCCAAATACGGTCTTACCTTCGACGACGATCTCATGCTCGCCAGCCTCCAGGCCGGCACCAATCACATCGCCCGGGGCAATCTGTTCACCATTGAGGGAGTAGGTGGTGCCCTGTGCTACCAGGCCGGGGTTATTCCAGTCCACACTAAATTCGGTCGCACGGGTCAGTTCTCCGCCAGCAGCAGGAGTGCTGGCATCGATCGTTGCTTGCTGGTCACGCAGACCATCAAACGCCTCCAGGTTCAGCGCGGCAACCTGTGCACCGTTCAATGGCTGGCTAAACACACGGGCTGAGGCCAGCGTGGAGGTCGAGTGGAACTGGCTACTGCCCTTGGATGAGTCTGCACCCAGGGTCATATTGTGGGCAGAAGCATCCGGTGGCCACACCATCTGGGTCCCCACTGTCGCAACTTCTTGGGCTAGCTGGCCGTTCACGTACAGGCGTGCGGTCTGGTTCGGGCCGTCGAAGACGGCGACGGCGTGGTACCACTCGTTTGGTTCAATTTCCACGCCAATGTTCTGATAGCTGCCGGTGTGCAGTTCAAAGGTCAGTTTGTCTTGGAACATCGCCACGGCAAAGCCACCGGCCTCTTTATTGGCACACAAGTTCGTCTGGCCCTCGCTCGGCAGGTCCCCGTTGTACCGGAATACACACTCAACCGAAAACGAGTCAGCCATCGCAGCATATTGATCGCCAAATGGATACTGGACGGCATCATCACCATCGAAGGTCACGGTGTTGCGCCCCAGTGCCGAGTCCATTTCGATCACCGGATCGCTGTGGATGTCCACCGGCAGGTTCTGCGCGGTATCGGCTGCCGTGCCATCAGCAAAATCGACATTGAGCAGGTCAGCGGTCGGGGTTTCGACCTCAACCTCAAACTCCTCATTCATGGCCGCAACTTGGGCTGCGGTCACCGGCTGGCTAAACAGACGTGCATCGTCAACCTTCACGGCAGCGTGCTGACCGGGCTGACCGTTTGGACCGCTATCCGCACCGATCACCATGTTATGAGCGGTCTCATTCGGTGGAATGGTCATGGGACCACCCGCGTTGGCCTCGGCCGCCAGTTCACCATCCAGGTACAGCTGCACGGTCTCACCGTCATAGACACCAACCGCGTGATACCAGCGGTTGAGTTCAATATCGGCCCAGGCAAATGTGTAACCCCCGTTAGCATGAATCATGAATCCAGCACGACCATCTTTAACCACCATGGCCCAGCCGCCGGCTTCTTTATTGCCGCAGAACGTGTCTTCCCCACTGGTTGCAGCCGTGGCCATGAAGCCACATTCCACGCTAAAACCGTCCTGCATCGCATCGTAATCATCCGAAGTCATCGGGTAGGAGTACGCATCGTTGCCATCAAAATCCGCGACATTGCGCGCTAGCAATGGATCGACGCCAACTTCCGGATCACCGAAGGCGCTCGCCTCGCGTCCCTGCGCCGCATCCGTTGCACCATCTTCAAAGGAGACATCCAACAGATCCGCTTGCGGAACCTGCTGGGCAACTTGGGTGGTCTGGACAACCGGGGTGGCGGTGGCTGCGAGCGCAGCCGGAACAGGACCGCCAGCAACGAGGCCTACAGATAGCGGGAGAATGACGGCGAGTGGGAGCTTTCTACGGACCGGTGTACTGGATTGGTGACTGGGCAAACGGTTGAGCCTCATGACCTCTTCTTTCGATAAGAAAAATAGCTTGGCCGCCGGGATACAGCCGGCCAACATTCGGTCACCTAATCAGCACTAGCTAAAAACACCGGGACATCAAGTAAAACTCCAAGTCGAAAGCAGATGAACAATTTAGAATACAACCAAAATGTGCGACGACGGCTTGGCAGCGCAACACACTTCAAGAGCAAGTCAAGAGAACGCCCGCAGGCTGTCGCGGGTGAGTGTCCCTACCAGTCACCGGCTGACTAGATGCGATCTACACCCCTATCAGTAGCCCATCCTCGTAAATATGTACAAAAATCTGCATATTTTGTACACGTCTGATGACAACGTACAAATCTTGTACATGTACTTCACAGCAAGTCTGCAACACGAGCTGCTCGGGAAACGTCCAATATCGGTTCATCCGCCCAATCATCACGAGCAATCAAACAGCCATACCGGAGGCAATCATGAAAACATGTCAGTCCAGGACCTTTACTGTTAGGCGAGCTTATTCGGTGGGGAACTGCTCGACTCGTAAGACACAGATAATGTCCTCTGGGCCAGGCCCAGCCGAGCTTCCCATTCGACAGTCTCGCCATCGGCTATGTCGAGGCCATTGCCAACTGCAGAACAGGTGTCAACTTCGGCATCGTCGACGGCACCAACGTTGTCCTCAACGGAACCCGGTTGGCCGGCGAGGTGGTCTTCGCTACCCTCACCGACACAATCGGCACTTTCTTTCTGCGCCGTGAGCCAGGAGTGGGAGGAATATCTTCCACTGCCTCTGACAACACCACTCCCTTTACGCAGAACCGCCAATACTAACAACGACGACGCCCGCTCGGTAGCGCAGCACACTTATGCCATCCCTCTTGTCAGGACTGTCCGAAAGTGGTCGGATGAAAACATCACCCGAATCGACGCGTCAAAGGTGCTTACCATGGCAACATCAGTCAGCGACTTTATTATTGATCGCCTCATCGCCTGGGGTCTACGCCACTGGTATGGATACCCGGGTGACGGTATTGGCGGCTTCGACGGCGCGATGGGACGCGCCCAGAAACAAGGCAAGCACTTCACCTATATTCGACCCACGCATGAAGAAGAAGCGGCGTTCATGGCCACCGCGCACGCCAAATTCACCGGCGAAGTCGGCGTCTGTGTGGCAACCTCCGGCCCGGGCGCACTGCATTTGATGAACGGTCTGTACGACGCCAAGGGTGACAACACCCCGGTGGTGGCCATCATTGGTCAACAAGCACGGGTTTCCTTGGGCACCGAGTTCCAACAGGAAATCAACCTAGAACGAGCCTTCAGCGATGTGGCGGTCTTTGTTCAAACAGTCACCACTCCCATGCACGCACAATTTGTGATCGATAAAGCGGTGCGGATGGCCAAAGCCTACCGCGGGCCAGCCGTGGTGGTTCTTCCCGCCGATGTCCAAACACTGGACATGGAAGAGCCAACAGCCGAGCATTTCGTCTCCCGCACCGGGGTAGGTTATGCCGAAGAC
>NZ_DYXC01000007.1 GCF_020742345.1 Enteractinococcus helveticum
AGGCCTGGATGCTGTAGCGGTTGGTAATGTTGGAACACCTATTTTGGATGCGATTCGCTACCCAGACGGCTTTGACCTTTTGATCGTAGAACTCTCGTCCTTCCAACTGCACTGGTTACACCACATTGAACCCGAAGCCTCCGTGGTACTGAATCTTGCCGAGGATCATCTGGACTGGCACGATGGATTCGACAACTATGCGGCAGCCAAAGCCAAGATCTATGAAAACACCCACATCGCGGCAATCTATAACGATGAAGAGCCCGCCACCATGCGGATGGTAGAAGAAGCTGATGTGATTGAAGGCTGCCGGGCCATCGGGATCACCACCGATACTCCACAACGATCTATGCTCGGGGTCGTTGATGATCTCCTCGTGGATCGGGCATACCTAGAAAACCGTGCAACTCAAGCTCTCGAACTGGCACATTTTGCTGACATCAGCACACCAGCGCCCAAACATATGGTTTTCAACGCGTTGGCCGCCGCTGCGCTCGTACGGGCCGTGGGAGTGGAACCAGCCGCGGTCCAGGCCGGGCTGCGCAATTACGAACCCGAACCGCACCGCATCCAAGCCGTAGCACATTTCCATGATGTCCTTTGGGTCAACGACTCAAAAGGCACCAACCCGCACGCCACCGATGCAGCGCTAGCGGCTTACGACCCGATCATTTGGATTGCTGGGGGCCTTTCGAAAGGTGCCTCCTACGACCAGCTGGTACAAACCCACAAGTCACATCTCAAAGCGGTCATCTTGATTGGCACCGATCAACAACCCATCATCGATGCATTACAGCGACACGCGCCTGAGGTGCCGATACACACCGACTATCTCAAAGACACTACAGTGGATTTTGCGGATGGCGCCGCGGTCATGCACCACGTCGTACGCTTGGCACACCACTTGGCCCAACCACACGACACGGTCTTGCTCTCGCCGGCGGCGGCTTCAATGGATCAATTTGAAAACTATACTGTGCGCGGAGAACAATTTACCGAAGCCATCGCACAATTTTTATCCGACATGAACTATCCAGGACACTGACACCACAAGCACCAGGAGCACGACATGACGAAAGGTCCAGCACCTCGGGCAGTTCGTATCTGGGATTGGCTAACCGGTAAACACTCCACGAAATCCGCATACTGGATGATTCTGGGCCCCACCCTGGCCCTAACGTTCATCGGTGTGGTCATGGTGCTATCGGCGTCCTCAGTCGAATATATCGGCGGTGCAGGCTCTTTTGCCTCCCTTCGTTCCCAGGGCCTCTACGCCGTCATTGGGATTATCCTGTTGTTCTGGATGGGCAAGTGGCGTCGTACGACCTACCATAGACTTGCTGTTGCCCTGTTAGTCGCATCCATTATTCTGTTGGCCCTAGTATTTACCCCGCTGGGATGGGAAGTTAACGGCAACCGCAACTGGATCCGGGTCGCCGGATTCTCATTCCAGCCCTCCGAAGCAGCCAAACTGGCCTTCTGCGTGTGGTCCGCATATGCCCTGAGCCAAAAGTTCAAATACACCGGTTATGGCAAAAAGTTGTTGGTACCCGTGGTCCTACCGTTTGGTGCGCTCCTGGTATTCTTTGTCGCATTGGGCCGCGACCTGGGTACCGTGCTGATCCTGGCGATGATTATTGCCGTCGTGTTGTATCTAGGTGGTATGCGCGGAAGCTACCTGTTGGGTACCTCAGTTATCGGGCTGGTCTGTGTAGCGATTGCAACTGCGCTCTCATCGAACCGCATGTTGCGGATTCAAGCATGGCTAGGCCAATGCAACCACGCTTCGGACCCTTGTTATCAGTATGAACAAGGCATCTTCGCGTTAGCCTCGGGCGGCTGGTTTGGGCTCGGCCTCGGGCAATCACGCCAAAAATGGTCCTATATACCCGAAGCCGGCAACGACTTCATCTTCACCGTGCTCGGCGAAGAACTTGGGCTACTGGGTGCACTGTTAGTGATTGGGCTATTCATCACCCTGGGGCTTGGCATGTTCCGGGTCGCCTACAACACAACCGACCACTTCGTGCGCATCGCTACCGGCGCCATCATGACCTGGTTACTTGGCCAAGCCTTCATGAACATTGCCATGGTGACCGGATTGCTGCCGGTCATCGGCGTGCCCTTACCGTTTATCTCCGCCGGCGGGTCGGCGCTGCTCATGGCCATCCTTGCAGTGGGAGTAGTGTTATCGTTTGCCCGAAACCAAGCTCACGAACGGCAGCAAAACACCCAGTCTGCGACCACCGATTCCAAGGTCAAAGAAAGCGTACAATCGAGACAATGAATACGACCATGAACGTAGCCTTTTGCGGCGGGGGCACAGCAGGCCACGTGTCACCAATGTTGGCCATGGCTGATGCCCTTGCCAAGAGCTATCAAGACACCGACATCGACGTGAACATTTTGATGATCGGCACCGCCGAAGGTATGGAAGCGACCCTCATTCCCGATGCGGGATATGAATTTGCCACCATTGAAAAAGTCCCGATGCCACGCAGCGTTTCGCTCGACCTGTTCTCCCTGCCGTTTCGGCTGCGTGCCGCAACCCGACAAGCCCGCAAGCTGTTGCGTGAACACCAAACCCAAGTGGTCGTCGGTGTCGGGGGATACGCCGCAACGCCCGTATATCTAGCAGCACGTGCCGAAAAAATACCCGTCATCGTCCATGAAGGCAATGCCCGCCCCGGGCTAGCTAATAAACTCGCCGCACGATTCGCCACGGTTGTGGCCTGTGCGTTTGAAGGCACCGATCTGCCAGGTGCGATCCATGTGGGAATGCCGCTGCGCAGTGAAGTCGCGCAACTGCCTATGGGCCCAACCATGCGAGATGAAGCTCGCCGCTCACTGGGACTAGAGCCAGACAAAACGACCCTGGTGGTGACCGGCGGTTCCTCTGGAGCACAAAATATTAACACCGCCATCGCAGGCGCACTGGATGAACTGTTAGCAACGGGTGCTCAAATCCTGCATCTAACCGGACGCGATAAGGCCGTCACTGACGACGACGGCAACCGGATCGACAAACCCGGCTATGTCCAAGTGGAATATATCGATGGGCTGTCTCGGGTCTACCAAGCCGCTGATCTCATTGTCGCACGGGCAGGTGGCGGGACCGTCCATGAAATTGCCGCAATCGGACTACCCTCAGTGTTGGTTCCCCTGCCTATTGGCAACGGCGAACAAGATCTCAATGCCGCTGGCCTGCGCGAATCCGGGGCCGCCGTCGTCGTCGCCGACGAATATTTCACGTCACAGTGGGTCGCCACTCGCTTACCGGATCTACTCCAAGACCAGGCCCGTTTAGAGTACATGGCCCAGACCGCAAAGAACTTTGGGATCACTGACGCTGCAGAAACCATGGTTCGCATCATTACCGAAACGAAAGTCGCCCGATGACCACACCCGCTATCCCTGCACTGGCCCAGATTCAGCACGCGCACTTTTTAGGTATCGGGGGAGTCGGCGTCTCTGGAATCGCCCGGATCTTTGCAGCCCGGGGAATCACTGTCACCGGCACGGACGCCAAAGATCTTCCAGTTATGCAGCAGCTGCGAGACCTGGGCGCCACCGTGTACGTGGGGTACTCGGCAGAGAATATCACTCAGGCGCAAACTGACACCGGCCAACCGATAGACCTCATTATCGCCTCAACCGTAGCCGGGCCCGAGAATCCAGAACGCCAAGCCGCAGAAGCCGCAGGGATTCCGGTCTATCACCGTTCCCAGGGACTTGCCGCTGCCATGCAGGGCAAAAAGGTTCTGACGATTGCTGGCACCCACGGCAAGACCACCACCTCATCCATGGCTGCAGTCATGTTTGCGGCAGCAGGATACGAACCGTCTTACGCGGTTGGAGCCTCAATTGCCACCCTAGGCACAAACGCCGATCATGGCGCAGGGGAGTGGTTTATCGCTGAAGCCGATGAATCCGACGGCTCGCTGCTCAATTATCGTCCAGACATTTCGATCGTGACCAATATTGAAGCTGACCACCTGGACTACTACGGCACCGAAGCGGCCGTCCACCAAGTCTTCACGGATTTCGCCAACCTCATACATCCCGACGGTGCGCTCATTATCTGCGCCGATGATCCCGGCGCCGAAGCCCTGGGACAACGCTACCGGGATGCCACCACCTTGCGGAACCCCCGGGCCAAGGTGTACACCTATGGCCTGTTGACTAGCCTGAACCCGGCCGAAACTATAAACACCCACGAACAACACCTGGATTTGGCCATCACAGATATCCAGCCGGATGCTTCCGGTACCGGACAGCAGGTGACGTATCGGTTTGCCGATGGCAGCTACCAAATCGTGCAGTTGGCTACACCGGGACGGCACAATGCCCTAAACGCAGCAGGCGTGCTGCTGGCAGCAAAGGTAGCCGGTATACCCGCTGACGCTGCAGTCGAGGGGTTATCAAGCTTCACGGGTTCCGCCCGACGCTTTGAACACCATGGGACCATCAACGAGATTCGCGTCTATGATGACTACGCGCATCACCCCACCGAGGTCACAGCCGCGATTACTGCGGCCAATGCCATGGCCGCAAGCAATAAGGTCCACGTAATTTTTCAACCGCACCTCTACTCGCGAACTCAAAATTTTGCAACAGAATTTGCCAAAGCGCTGTCGAATGCTTCAACATGCCGGGTCTTAGACATTTATCAGGCTCGCGAAACACCCCTTGATGGTGTCACGGCTGAATTGATTACCTCTCAGCTATCCGATGACCTCAAAGCCCGCTATCCACACGCCACCCGGGTGGCGTCACGACAACACGCGGTAGCCTCCGTCGTACAGGCCGCAACCCCGGGCGATATCATCTTGACCCTCGGGGCCGGAGACGTCAATCAACTGATTGACGATATTCTGTACGGACTACAACAACGTAACCCCTAGGCACAATGTCCAAAAACTCATCGAATCAAGGACCAGACAAAGTCACCAATAAATACCCGGGACTCAGCGATAAGAAACCGGTCAAATCTATTTCTGTGCAGCGGCCGTTGGATACGGACCGGAAGACCGTGACCGAAACCAATCTTGAACCGATTCCCGACGACGTCGAGGCACCAGCAGCCAAAAAGAAGCGGCAGAAAAATCCAGCCCGGTCCAAAACCAAACAATCCAGTAAGGAACCCAGGGCCGCTGTCAAAGCCGCAAAGACAGCCTCCGATGATGACATCGTGCTGGAATTGCCGCCCAGCCCTCAGCACCGCAAGGCAAAGCGACGCAAAGCGTTGTGGATATGGGCAGCGGTCATCGTGACGATTCTGACGGCCGGATGGGCGATTTTATATTTCAGCCCAATTCTTGCTATTGAAGACATCTCTCATGAAGGATTAGACCTCGTTGCTGAATCTGAAGCCGAAGAACGCACAGCGGGCTTAGCCGGCACACCCCTGCCACAAGTTACGGATCGCAAGGTCACGGAACTCTTTGCCGAAAATCCAGCGGTTGATCACGTAACATTGCGTGCCGAACCGCCCCACGGTCTGATAGTCATTGTCCATGAGCGCAAGCCTATTGCCATGAGTCCAAGTGGCAAACAATACGTCGTATTTTCTGACGACGGCACAGAGCTTGCACAGATTCCAGCAAAAAGGGCCCAAGAGTTTGACCTACCGGTCGTGGCTTCGGCATCGGACGTGACCGACCAAGAAGTCTTCGACACCATTACCACTGTTTTGGGCTCATTACCCGAAGACCTACGCGACCAAGTCCGAGCTGCATCAGGGTCGTCAATCGATTCCATTGAGCTTGAATTAAGTTCGGGCAAAATGGTCATGTGGGGAAATAGTGAACAACCTGAGAAAAAAGCTCAAGTCCTAAAAGCGCTGCTAGGCCTTGATGAAACAGCAGCGGAGCAAATCTCCGAGTATGATGTTTCTGCCCCGGACTTTCCGGTCACTCGATAGCTTTTTGAGTGTATTTAGCACTATCGTGCCGACACACGGACGATGGTCATTGCCCCGGTGCGACCTGCAGCATATCGTGTGCTAATGAAGGAAACTTGGACGCAGCAGGAACTTCGTCCCACCACGAACGCAGAATAGGGATCATATCGTGACTTCACCCCAGAACTACCTGGCCGTCATCAAAGTTGTTGGTGTCGGCGGCGGCGGCGTGAACGCTGTCAACCGAATGATCGATGTCGGATTGCGCGGCGTTGAATTCATCGCCATTAACACCGATGCACAGGCACTGCTGATGTCCTCTGCCGAAGTGAAACTCGACGTTGGGCGCGAGCTCACGCGTGGACTAGGTGCTGGAGCCGATCCAGAAGTTGGCCGGCAAGCTGCTGAGGACCACGTTGAAGAAATCGAAGCCGCGCTCAAAGGCGCAGACATGGTATTTGTCACCGCTGGTGAAGGTGGCGGTACTGGCACCGGTGCTGCACCGGTTGTTGCACGTGTAGCTCGTTCACTCGGTGCCCTCACCATTGGTGTTGTGACACGACCTTTCACCTTCGAGGGGCGCCGTCGTGCAACGAACGCTGAATCCGGCATCGAAGCACTGCGCGACGAAGTTGACACGCTGATCGTGATTCCAAACGACCGCCTGCTGTCAATTTCCGATCGCTCGATTTCCATAATGGAAGCCTTTGAAGAAGCCGATAAAGTCTTATTATCCGGTGTCCAAGGTATTACCGACCTCATTACTACCGCGGGCCTGATCAACCTTGACTTTGCTGACGTGAAGTCCGTAATGCAGGGTGCTGGTTCGGCCCTGATGGGGCTGGGCGCTGCACAGGGTGAAAACCGTGCGGTCGAAGCTACCGAAGCTGCGATCGCCTCTCCTCTGTTAGAAGCCTCGATCGACGGCGCACATGGCGTACTGCTTTCCATTCAGGGCGGTACCGATATGGGCTTATTTGAAATCAACGAAGCAGCCCGCATGGTTCAAGAAGTGGCTCACCCAGAAGCCAATATCATTTTCGGTGCCGTGATCTCCGACAACCTTGGCGACGAAGTACGTGTCACCGTGATCGCTGCAGGTTTTGATGATCCGGTTCCAGCCGCTCAGGAAACACCACAGGCACAGGTTGCCTCACCTGTTGCCTCCGTGTCGGCCATCAGCCCGGTCGCAACACCGGAATCCAATCACGTTGGCCAAACGAACGACGCTGCTTCGAGCCCGCAGGAAGACACCGAGAAGTCCAACGTCGAACCATTGCCCACGGTTGTGGAATCTTCCAGCCGCCGCAACGACGACCTGGATGTGCCAGATTTCCTCAAGTAAGCCACTGATCTACCAGCGCCGCATGGACACCGGCCACCAGGTGGGATTTACTTCCACTGCTGCCGGGAACATGTCAATGACGGTACTGGCTCAGTCCGAAACGGTTCAAAACATCACCGACAACCGGCGTGAGATTGAACGCAAGCTTGGTATTTCCCCAGGCACAACTCGTTTTGTGTCCCAAACTCATTCCACCACCGTCCTCACGGCCGGTGATAGTGGATGGGCACAACAGGACACAATCGGTGAAGGTGACGCAATTATCTCACCAGATGGCACTGATCCCATCGCCATTCTGGTAGCTGATTGTTTGCCTATTGCGTTCACAACCAACTATGGGCCTACCGCGATAGCTCACGCAGGACGAGTCGGGCTCTTAGGTGGGATCCTACAAAACACCGTAGAACGCCTACGTGCATACGATGACGACGGTACCGGCAAGATCCAAGCCATCATCGGCCCTGGTATTTGCGGTCAATGTTATGAAGTTCCAGAAGCTATGCGCAGTGAAGTGTCTCGAGAATATCCCGAGATTGCCAGTGTATCTTCATGGGGCACTGCGTCCTTGGATTTGCCCACAACCGCAGAACGTATCCTGCAAGAAGCAAATATTGAGGTACATCGCGTCGCCGAATGTACCTATACCAATCAACAGTTATATTCGCACCGCCGGGAACCTGGCATCGGGCGAATTGCCGGTTTTGTCTGGAAACCCTAGAGTTTCTTTTCGAATAGCGTGCGACACACCGCACTAACGTGCGTATTTCCAAAGATTTTTGGTGTTTGTCTACTAGGGTCAATAGTGTCCTAGAACCATCAAGGATTTGAGGTGCGCATGGTTAGCGGATTCAAAAAGGCCATGATCCGAATGGGTCTGGCTGATAGTGACGAAGCGTTTGAACAAGAACTTCTAGAACAGGAACGCAAGACAAGTCCTGCACTAGCTGACGTTCCAGAAATGTCTGAAACGTCTCAAACAGCACCAGAACCCGTCAAGCCGGTGGAATCCAAGCCGTCCAGCCCTCGTACGGTGCCTGACGACAAGGATGACTACCGTGCACCGGTCACACCGATTAAACGTGTGGTCCAGTCCCGAGAGGAAAGCGCTGAAGTGCATAAATTGCGTACTATTCATCCGCGTTCGTACAACGACGCCAAGCTCATCGGTGAAGCGATTCGATCCGGAATGCCCGTGATCATCAACGTTACTGATATGGCAGAGTCGGAAGCGAAACGGTTGGTGGACTTCTCCGCAGGACTAGCCTTTGGTCTGCACGGTGCGATTGAACGAGTCACAAATAAGGTGTTTCTGTTGACACCAACGAACGTAGAAAACGTTGTTGACGGTCACTCCAGTGCAAACCAAGATGAAGACTTCTTCGACCAGGCATAATGTATGTAGCTGACCACGAAACGCATCGACGAAGAAACTGAGGACTCGTGCAATTACTTTGGACCCTGGTGTACTTGGTGACCACCATTTACTTCTTCATCCTTGTAGTACGAATCCTCTACTCCTTGGTCAATGTCTTCGTACGGGACTGGCGGCCGCGCAGCATAAATTTGATCATTGCAGAACTTGTTATGACGCTAACCGACCCTCCGCTGCGCTTCTTCCGCCGTTTCATACCTCCGCTGCGACTCGGACAGGTCTCTTTGGACCTATCTTTCATCGTGGTATTTCTTATCGTGATGATCATCAGATTTATCGCACTCCAAGGCGCCACAGCCTGATTAGAATCAAGTAATATTGCTCAATACAATAGAGATTTAGTCGTAACAGCCACGTCAACTACTCGTTTAGTGAGTTACGGTGCTAATGTTAACTAATAGAGACATAAGTAGACGTGAGTTATGCACTCAAACTACTCATTAGAAAACAAAATGTTTTCGTATTTTGTACAGGACCACGTAATTGGGGTGACCACATGGCTCTCACGCCGGAAGTTGTAGTCAATAAGAAATTCCAAGTCACGAAATTTCGTGAAGGCTACGACCAAGACGAAGTAGATGATTTTCTCGATGAGATCGTTGAGGAATTGCGCCGTCTCAATCAAGAAAACGACGAACTGCGCCGTCAAGTAGCAGAGCTTGAAGCTCAAACCGGTGAATCTGCACCCGTACCAGCCCCTGTACCTGCGGACGGTGTTGAGGAAGAATCCACCGCTGAAGAACTACCAGTGGCCGAGGCTGAACCAGTCGTCGAAGATGCTGCCGTAGAACCAGAACCTGAAATTGTTCAAACTGCTCCTGCTGCACCAGCAGCCCCTGCAGAACCCTCTCCCGAAACTACCGCTGAATCAGCAGCCGGTGTGTTGGCCATGGCACAGCGTCTGCATGATGAATACGTTGCCGAAGGTGAACGTAAACGCGACGAGATCATTTCTGAAGCCGAGCGCGAAGCAAACCGCATGGTGACTGAAGCGCAAGAAACCTCCCGCAAGACCCTCGAAGAATTCGAAAAGCGCAAGACGACCTTGGAACGCGAAGTCGAAGAACTTCGTGGCTTCGAACGCGATTACCGTTCGCGTCTGCGTGCTTTTATCGAAAACCAGCTGCAGGACCTCGACTCTCAAGCTCGGGTCACAGACTAGCTTTTGGCACCTATCCGACAACCCGATGTTGTCGAGGCCATCACCAATGGTCGGCTATTTCGCAGAAAATAGCCGACCATTGTGTTTGCATAACTCTTTCTTGCCCTAGGAGCCCCTGTGGTCAAAAGCCCTGAGCCAGTTTCTCAACGTGCCTGGTGGATCGCCCTGATCCCGATGGTAATTGCGTATATCGCCGACCTGTGGTCCAAAGAAGCCGTGCTCGCCAACATGACCGAGGGACAACGGATTCCCGTCATAGAGCCCATCTTGTCCTGGCACTTCATCCGCAACCCGGGTGCAGCGTTTTCCATTGGTACCGAGTACACCTGGATTTTTACCATCATTCAAGCAGCCGGACTCGTTCTGGTCTTGTATCTCATCCTCTTCCGGGCTCGGACCCTGCCCTGGCTGATCACCCTGGGCTGCCTCGGCGCTGGCATTGCCGGAAACCTCACGGATCGGCTATTTCGCGAACCTGGTTTCGGCGTAGGGCACGTGATCGACTTTATCGCACTCCCGAATTTTGCAATATTCAATATCGCAGATTCCTTCATTGTGGTGTCGATCATCGTGATCGTGATTCTTGTGATGATGGGAAGAACGCTTGATGGCAAACCCGAGACTGATACCACAACACAAAACCAGTCAGACGACACACCGACATCCGGAGATCGTGACTAGGGTAGTGGCATGACCACATCCAAACCCCAGCATCTCACAGTGGAGATACGTGATCCAAGTCGCGCAGACTCTGCTGTAGCCCAGGCAGCGGATATCTCGCGAACCAAGGCTGCTGAATGGATTCAGCGCGGATTAGTACAGATCAATGATGCAACCGCGGTGAAATCCACCAAAGTGCACTCCGGTGATATTCTCACCATAAGTATTCCAGATGATCCCGATCCGCTTGAGGTGAAGCCAGAACTCGTGCAAGACTTAATCGTCGTTGACGACGAAGCACATTACGTTGTCATTGATAAGCCGGTGGGAGTAGCGGCTCATCCGTCACAAGGGTGGCGAGGTCCCACCGTCGTTGGTGGTCTCGCTGCACTAGGTATCGATGTGGCAACGTCCGGGCCGCCCGAACGTCAAGGCATCGTTCAACGTTTAGACGTTGGGACATCGGGACTCATGGTCGTTGCCAAGACTGAAATAGCCTATAGCCGTCTAAAACAGGCTTTTCACGATCGCACCCCGACACGAAATTATCATGCGATGCTTGAGGGGCTGCCTGATCCACTCAACGGTACGATCGATGCACCAATTGACCGTATGCCTGGGCACGAATGGCGTTTCGGTGTCGTCGAGGGCGGCAAAGAAGCGATTACCGACTACGAAACTTTGGAATCGTTTGGCACGGCGACATTAGTTGATGTGCGGCTACGAACCGGACGAACTCACCAAATCCGCGTCCACTTTTCTGCGTTAAACCATCCGTTAGTAGGGGATCTCACCTATGGTGCGGATGCTGGGCTTGCAGCTGAACTTGGTTTGACCCGTCAATGGCTACATGCCGTAGGGCTGGGGTTTCACCACCCGGTGACAGGCCAGGTCATGACCTATACCGCCGATTACCCCATGGATCTGCAATACGCGCTCGACCGCCTAAGAGATTAAATGTAGAAAACGACTAGACTGTCTCACGCGAGTCAAACAACTATCCGGAGGTCGATCGATAGATGGCTGGGGGCAGCGCCCAACGCGATGGTTTTGTTCACCTTCATACGCACACTGAATATTCGATGCTCGATGGTGCCGCAAAACTTGATGAATTATTTGCCGAGGCGAATCGTATCGGTCAAGATGCTCTTGCCATCACCGATCACGGCTATTTGTTTGGTGCCTATGATTTCTGGAATAGGGCCCAACAGTACGGCATTAAACCCATCATTGGTATGGAAGCGTATTTGGCGCCCGGTCAACAACATCGAACCGATAAAACGCGTATCCGCTGGGGAGACCCCGACCAGCGTGGCGATGACGTCTCAGGCGGTGGAGCCTACACGCACATGACCTTGTTGTCCAAGAACAACACCGGCATGCATAATCTGTTTCGGATGGGTTCACTGGCATCACTAGATTCTGTTTATGCAAAATGGCCACGTATCGATCGTGAACTGCTCAATGAGTACTCCGAAGGTTTGATTGCTACCACCGGGTGTCCGTCAGGGGAAGTGCAAACTCGATTACGCCTTGGCCAATACAAAGAAGCCATCGATGCTGCAGCAGAGTTCCGCGACATTTTTGGTAAAGAAAATTTCTATGTCGAAATCATGCAGCACGACCTAGAAATCGAACGCCGGATCTTCAAAGATCTGATTCAACTGTCAAAAGATCTTGCGTTGCCACTGGTAGCAACGAACGATCTGCACTATACCCACCAGCATGACGCCAAACACCACGAAGCGTTGCTGGCTTTGCAGTCTGGCTCAAAACTCGACGAACCGACCTACGATGAAGGCGGGTCGCGGTTCGCTTTTTCCGGCAGTGAATACTATTTGAAATCTGCGGCTGAAATGCGGGCACTGTTTTCAGAGTTCCCAGACGCGTTGGATAACACGTTAGTAATTGCCGAACGGTGTGATGTCAGCTTTAATACTGATGCCAACTACATGCCAAAGTTCCCCACCCCGCCGGGCGAGGACGAAACCAGCTGGCTCATCAAAGAAGTCAACAAAGGGCTTCGTAACCGTTACCCTCAAGGGGTGCCAGCCGAAGTTCAAAAGCAGGCTGATTACGAACTTGAAGTCATCATTAATATGGGCTTCCCAGGCTACTTCCTCGTGGTGGCAG
Organism: Enteractinococcus helveticum; assembly: GCF_020742345.1. Classification (GTDB taxonomy): domain Bacteria; phylum Actinomycetota; class Actinomycetes; order Actinomycetales; family Micrococcaceae; genus Yaniella; species Yaniella helvetica_A. The sequence goes on from NZ_DYXC01000007.1 coordinate 12,635, forward strand.
ACTTCATTAACTGGGCCAAGCAACAAGGTATCCGAGTTGGTCCAGGTCGTGGATCAGGCGCCGGATCCATGGTGGCGTTCGCCCTACGCATCACTGAACTAGACCCACTGAAGCACGGGCTGATCTTTGAACGTTTCTTGAACCCAGACCGTGTCTCGATGCCTGACTTCGATGTGGACTTTGACGATCGTCGTCGTAGCGAAGTTATTGACTACGTGACAGAAAAATATGGCGACGAACGCGTAGCCATGATCGTCACCTACGGAACCATTAAGACTAAACAAGCCCTCAAAGACTCCGCCCGGGTATTGGGGAAACCGTTTTCCATGGGCGACCAACTGACCAAGGCGCTACCGCCAGCTGTGATGGCCAAAGACATTCCACTGGCCGACATCGAAAACCCAGAGGCACCTCGCTATTCTGAAGCAGGCGACTTCCGGGAACTGTTGCAAAATGATCCAGAAGCTCAAGAAGTCTTCGAAACCGCAAAGGGCATCGAAGGCCTGATACGTCAGTGGGGTGTCCACGCTGCGGGTGTGATCATGTCCTCGGATCCGATCATTGACATCATTCCGCTCATGCGACGCCTCGTCGATGGGCAGGTCATCACTCAGTTTGACTACCCAACCGCTGAAACGTTGGGTCTGATCAAAATGGACTTCCTAGGACTGCGCAACCTCACGGTGATCTCTGACGCGGTAGAAAACATCAAGCTCAACCGGGACTTCACCCTAGATCTTGAAAGTCTTGAGCTCGATGATGAAGCCTCTTATAAGCTGCTGGCTCGTGGTGATACCCTGGGTGTGTTTCAGCTCGATGGTGGTCCGATGCGAGCACTGTTGAAGCTCATGCGACCTGACAACTTTGAAGATATTTCTGCGACGTTGGCACTGTATCGTCCAGGACCGATGGGCGCGAACTCTCACAACAACTACGCGTTGCGTAAAAACGGGTTGCAAGAGGTTACACCTATTCACGCAGAGCTCGCAGAACCACTCGAAGAAATTCTTGGCGTGACCTACGGCTTGATTGTCTATCAGGAACAGGTCATGTCGATTGCTCAGAAGGTCGCAGGCTACTCGTTGGGCCAAGCCGATATTTTGCGTCGTGCAATGGGAAAAAAGAAAAAGGCCGAACTGGATAAACAGTACGCAAGCTTCCAACAGGGTATGTTGGATAACGGTTACTCACAAGATGCCATTACAGCGTTGTGGGATATCTTGTTGCCGTTCTCGGATTATGCGTTTAACAAAGCACACTCAGCCGCTTATGGACTGGTGTCCTACTGGACGGCGTATCTGAAGGCGCATTACCCTGCTGAGTACATGGCCGCGCTGTTAACCTCGGTGTCTCATGACAAAGACAAACTAGCCATCTACCTTAACGAGTGTCGTCGGATGGACATTAAAGTGCTGCCACCCGATGTCAATGAGTCTGAACAGAACTTCACCCCAGTCGGCAGCGATATTCGTTTTGGGATGGGAGCGGTGCGCAACGTCGGTGCTCACGTGGTGGCCGGTATGGTCAAGGCCCGAGAAGAGCAAGGCGCTTTCACAACTTTCCAAGACTTTTTTAAAAAAGTTCCGCAAGAAGTCTGTAATAAGCGAACCATCGAATCGGTGATTAAAGCCGGTGGGTTTGACTCATTGAACTATACGCGCAGGTCATTGCTCGCCGTGCATGAGGAAGCCGTTGACGCGTCCATGGTGCAGAAACGTCAAGAAGCTAATAACCAATTCGATTTCTTTTCCCTGCTGGAAGACACCGAAGACACAGGTGTTGATACCGGCTTTGGTATTTCTGTTCCAGACCTCCCAGAATGGGATAAGAAAACAAAGCTTGCCTTTGAACGAGAGATGATCGGGCTGTATGTGTCCGACCACCCGCTGCAAGGCCTGGAACAAGTCTTAGACCAGCACGCTGACCATACGGTCAGCCAGATTCTCGATGATGAAGGTCCTGCTGACGGCTCATTTGTCACGATAGCCGGGCTCATTACCTCACTAGAACGTCGAGTCGCCAAAACCTCGGGTAATCCTTATGCTCGAGCAGAGGTAGAAGACCTTGCTGCATCCATTGACGTGATGTTCTTTGGCAGAGTGTACGAGCCAATTTCCAGTGTTATTGCAGAAGACCTTGTGGTCTCGATCAAGGGCCGAGTTCAACGTCGGGATGATGGCTCTGTGGTGATCTCTGCTCAAGAGATGACCATCATTGACACCACAGATCTCGGTTCTGACGGTCCGCTAAACTTGACGATTCCGTCATTCAAAGCAACTGAACCATTGATCCGACAACTTGGTGATGTGCTGAGAAACCATTCTGGTACAACGGATGTGAATATCAAGCTTGTGGGCAATCTCAGTATGGAAATCATGCGAGTCGGACCCCAATATAAGGTCAACCCGAACCCGGCCCTCTACGGAGATTTAAAGGTTTTGTTAGGACCTTCTTGTCTCGAATAGGAGCGCGTAACACCTCTTAAGAACGCCCCCTAGAATCATCGGCTCACTATATGTAGTACCCCTATGGGTTGAACTACAACTACATGTAGGGATAGTATGTGCTTAGACCTAGTTCATAGAGAGGTTTACTTCCCCCATGCACTGTCCTTTTTGTCGACATGAAGAATCCCGCGTAGTAGACTCGCGGTCACTAGAGGACGGTTCGGCAATCCGGCGCAGGCGTGAATGCCGGTCGTGCGATAAACGTTTCACCACGATAGAAACCACATCCTTGAGCGTTATTAAGCGCTCAGGTGTGGCCGAACCGTTCAACCGTGCCAAAGTTATTAATGGAGTTCGCAAAGCCTGTCAGGGCAGACCAGTTTCTAACGACGACTTAGCAAAGCTGGCCCAGGAAGTTGAAGAAGCCATCAGAGCGACCGGCCATGCTGAGATCGATGCTCACGAAGTCGGCTTGGCGATCCTGGGACCGCTGCGTCGATTAGATCAGGTAGCGTATTTGCGCTTTGCTTCGGTGTATCAAGACTTTGATAATCTGGCTGATTTTGAAAAAGCTATTCAAGAACTACGGGAACGACCCGAAGCGGAGGAACCACTGCAGACTAAACTGTTTGTCCGCTAAGAGGATCCGGTGGGGCCTGGAAGGGGAAGCCAGGCCCCACCGGTATGCTCGTGAGCTGTTAGTCGACAGTCGTCAAGATGTCTGCGCCGTCGTCAGTGACAACAATCGTATGTTCGAATTGGGCACTGCGTTTGCGATCCTTGGTCACAACCGTCCAGCCGTCGGACCACATCTCCCAGGCAATATCACCCAGGGTTAACATTGGTTCGATCGTAAAGACCATCCCCGGGACCATGACTTCATTATGACGCGGAGCTGTGTCGTAATGTGGCACGATCAATCCCGAGTGGAACTCGCGGCCGACACCGTGTCCCACAAAATCTTCGACTACTCCATAACCAAAACGCTTCGCGTAGGTTTCGATTACGCGACCGATCACATTAATTTCGCGTCCCGGTTTGACTGCTTTAATTGCGCGTTCGAGCGCTTTTTCGGTGCGCTCGACAAGTAGTTTCGACTCTTCGTCCACGGTACCCACTACGAATGTCTTATTGTGATCTCCGTGGTGGCCATCCTTATATACGGTGATGTCAATATTGATGATGTCGCCGTCTTCTAGCATGGTGTCGTCAGGAATCCCATGACAGATTACTTCATTGAGCGAGGTAGTCATGGATTTGGGATATTCCTTGTAGCCCAGCGTGGAAGGCCAGGCGTCTTGGGAAATGATGAACTCGTGGCCAATACGATCCAGCTCAGCGGTGGTGATTCCGGGCTGAATGTGTTGTTCCACCCGGTTCATGGCCTCGGCTGCCAAACGTGAGGCGGCGCGGATCTTTGCGATACCTTCGGCATCATATACATCACCGTAGAGACCCTCGATGGCTTCCTTTTTCCCCACATAGTCTGGACGTTCTATGTGATCAGGGACTGGTAGCTGGGGTGCAACATAACCCGGGGCCAACCGGCCTCGCGGTGCCAGTGATCCTGGTTCACCGCGCGGAGGAGAATCAACCGGGTGATTATGCGAATTGGGTGATCCTGGCTCAATCAAGGAACGAGACGCAAGGTTCGGTGGTGTAGAAGTCATAAACACAAGTCTATCTGCCCGCTGGCTGCATCTGGTATGAAAGAAGTATGAGCGAAGAGAAACGTTACTGGTACAACGTCAAAACTGGGGAAGTCGAGGACGGCCCCCAATCATTTTCCAAAGATCGGATTGGCCCCTTTGCGACACGTAAAGAAGCCGAACACGCGCTCGAGACTTACGCTCAACGCAATAGGGCCTGGGACGAAGAGGACGACGAGGACGAAGGGTGGGGGATTCTCTAAAAGCTATGATCGTCGTCAGGAAACTCAGCTTTCAACACGTCCTGACGGTACTGCCGAGCAGCATCTGACAATACTTGGCCGACATCAGCATATTTTTTAACAAATGATGGAACATGTCCGCGATTGAGCCCGAAAGCATCCTGCCAGACGAGAACCTGACCGGTGGTGCCGTTACCGGCGCCAATCCCGACAGTCGGGATGGTCAGAGCTTTATCCACTGCGGCAGCAACATCGGCAGGGACCATTTCCATCAATAACATCATGGCCCCGGCGTCCTGCAATACAAGAGCTTCTTCAACCATGCGATTGGTTGCATCGGCTTCGCGGCCCTGGACACGATAACCACCCAACACATGCTCTGACTGCGGGGTAAAACCGGTGTGTGCTACAACCGCGACCCCGGCGGCGGTGAGTGCTTGAATATGTGGTGCGTATGTTACGCCGCCCTCCATTTTTACCGCAGAAATGCCGGTCTCTTTGACTAACCGAATGCCTGACTCGACCGCTTGCTCAACGGAAGCCTCATATGAACCAAACGGAAGATCGGCCAGTACAAAGGCTCGCTGAGTCCCGGCAACCACTGCTTTAGAAAACGTGATCATATCTTCCATGGTCACGCCCAATGTGGAGCTTTGACCCTGAATGACATTGCCCAACGAATCACCGATTAACAAGGTCTCCACCCCGGCTTCATCAAAGATGTGAGCCGTCATCGCGTCGTAGCACGTCAACATGGCAAACTTGCCGCCGGCGTCTTTAATTTGTTGAAAGTGGACGGAACGGTACCGTGTTGGAGTTTTTTTCAATACTGAATACGGGGAATCAACCATGCCAACAGTCTAATGGCACATTGCTATTGTGGTAGGTGAACCCCAGTTTTTGACCGATCGGAAGAGATACCGCAGCCATGGATCGTCAGCAAGAATATGTTCTCCGCACCCTTGAGGACCGTGATGTGCGATTTATTCGTCTATGGTTCACCGATGTGGTTGGTGCACTCAAATCTGTGGCGCTAGCCCCAGCAGAAGTCGAATACGCATTCGCCGAGGGATTGGGCTTCGATGGATCCTCAGTCGAAGGATTTACCCGCATCTTCGAATCCGACATGCTCTTACAGCCTGATCCTACAACCTTCCAGATCCTGCCGTGGCGCGGGGACGAAGAACAAACCTCACGCATGTTCTGTGACGTCAGAATGCCTGACGGCGAACCCTCGATGGCCGATCCCCGCAATGTGTTACGTCGCACCTTGAACACAGCGGCAGACATGGGATTTAGCTGCTATCTGCACCCTGAAATAGAGTTCTATTTATTCAAAGCAGACCAATGGGATGATCAGGGCGCACCGGTACCAGTGGATCAGGCGGGTTATTTTGATCATGTCCCGGGCGGCGTTGCCCAGGATTTCCGGCGTGAAGCAGTTTCCATGCTGGAAGCCGTCGGCATTTCCGTGGAATTTTCCCATCACGAGGCGGGATCGGGACAGAACGAAATTGACCTCCGTGCGGCAGATGCCTTATCGACGGCAGACAACATCATGACTGCGCGCACAGTTATCAAAGAAGTCGCTACACTCCGCGATCTGCACGCTAGTTTTATGCCTAAACCGTTAGGCTCACAACCTGGTTCAGCGCTCCACACACACTTTTCGTTATTTGAATCCGATGCCAATGCCTTTCACGAGCCCGGCGCCGAGTACCAACTCTCCACGACTGCTCGGCGGTTCATTGCAGGAGTCTTAAGGCATTCAACGGAAATTACCGCGGTGACCCACCAGTTCGTGAACTCGTATAAACGCCTATGGGGTGGCAAAGAAGCACCATCGTATGTTTCTTGGGGACATAATAACCGTTCGGCCCTAGTGCGCATCCCACTGCACAAACCCAATAAGGCCGGCTCGGCCCGGATCGAATACCGAGGCATTGATGCCGCTTCCAACCCGTATCTGTCCTATGCGCTGATCATCTCGGCGGGCCTGAAAGGTATCCAGGAAGAATACGAACTCCCCGAGGCAGCAGACGAAGACATCGCAGGCTTGACCACGCGTGAACGCATGCTCATGGGACATGGTTCGCTGCCAACAACATTGCATGATGCACTCGGGGTGCTGGAGGAATCTGAATTCGTTGCCGATGTGCTGGGCGAAACGGTGTTCCAGTCTTTCTTGCGTGCCAAACGCGCCGAATGGGATGAGTATCGTGTCAACGTATCGCCCTTTGAGATTCGGCGGTACCTGGACGCCATATGAGTCAACCTGTGAGCCAACGAGCATTACTATCCGCTGGACTGCAAGATACCGCCCGCGCTGAATCCCTGCTGCAGTCCAAAGAACTTGCAGGCCTTGATCTTCAGGACGTGCTCAGACAGCTGGCCGTTGCCCCCGATTCGGATACCGCGCTGTTGCTGCTGATACGTCTTATCGAACGCGACCCCACAGTGGCTCAAATGGTGACCGACGACGCCGCCGGCCCGTTGCTCCGGCTCCTGGGGGCCTCTGAGGCACTCGGTGAGTTTCTCATTCGGCGCCCCGAGCACCTTGATATCTTCCGCGACCCGCAGGTGGAGTCGACCCCGGCCAGCGGGGGATTAGTAGATGTGCACGGCCACCGGGTTGACGGGGCAGAGATACTGCGAGCGCGACTGCTGGAATCGGTTGGCGCGGACCCACATGATCCGACCCCGATCTCCAATCTCACTGGGAAGGACGCCTCGGTAGCTCTGCGCGTTGAATACCGCCGTCAGCTTGTAGCTATTACCGTTGAGGATCTGATTGCCGAAGACCCGGTGGAAATACAACCAGTGGTGTCTGTGTGGTTATCTGATTTGGCTACCGCAACGCTGGAAGCGGCCCTAGCAGTATCACGTGCCGAGACGCTGGCCCGTCACGATAATGCTAACGACGTGGAATTGACGGTCATTGCGATGGGCAAATGTGGCGCCCGGGAATTGAATTACTTTTCCGATGTTGATGTACTTTTCGCCCACCATGTTCTGGAAGATTCTCAACTGACGCATCAGGACGCCACAGACATTGCCGTGGAGCTTGCAGCAGGCATATCAACGGTGGTCAATCAACCGGCTCGCGAACCTGCACTGTGGGAGATTGACACGAATCTTCGTCCGGAAGGTCAAGACGGTGTGTTATCTCGGACGATCTCCTCGCATCTGGAGTATTACCAACGCTGGGCCCACACCTGGGAGTTCCAAGCACTACTAAAAGCCCGACCTGTTGCCGGAAGCCTGAAGTTAGGGCAACGCTACCTGGAGACGTTGGGCCCATTGATATGGCAGGCTTCTACGCGTGAGGGGTTTGTTCGTCAAGTCCAGCGAATGCGTCACCGGGTGATCGACCACATTAGTCACGATCAACGCCAACGTGAGATTAAATTGGGGCCAGGGGGACTGCGCGACGTCGAGTTCCCGGCTCAACTCTTGCAACTAGTGCACGGCAAGACCGATCCTGAGCTGCGCGTTCGGGGCACGGAGGATGCGTTAGAGGCCCTGCAGGCTGGTAGTTACATTGGACCCAGTGATGCACAGGTAATGACCAATAACTATCGGTTCCTGCGGTTGATTGAGCATCGCGTGCAACTGGTCCAGCTGCGACGCACCCATATGATGCCCGATACCGAACCCGAATTACGGACGCTGTCTCGTTCGGTGCGCCCGATGGGTGGGAAATGGCCTAAGGACCACGAGCAGTTAGTCAAAGCCTGGCAGGCCACGGTGCGATCGAACCGGACCTTATTCGAACAAATTTTTTACCGTCCGCTGCTACCGTCGACTGCAGCATTGTCACCGGATGATGTTCGACTGACTCCCGAGGCCGCCACGGCGCGACTTGCAGCATTAGGGTATCGGGATCCACAGGGCGCCGTCCGCCACATCGAATCGTTGACTTCAGGGGTGTCTCGCCAAGCCAAACTCCAGCGTCAGATCCTGCCGGCCATGCTGGGTTGGCTTGCTTCGGGACCTGACCCCGACGGGGGGCTGTTAGGATTTCGCAAACTCAGTGAGTCTGTGGGCGGATCACACTGGTATTTGCACATGCTGCGTGACTCCTCAGCAGCCGGCGAACGTTTAGCCCATGTATTGTCCTCATCCCGATACATCGCTGATATGTTGGAACACACCCCACAGGCTGCCGCCTGGATGGATCGGGACCAGGATCTGATGCCGTTGAGTCTAGAAACCATCCAGACGGAGATGGCCGCACTAATCCAGCGCCACCCTCATTTGCCCGACGCGGCACGCTACGTACGAGTGGTGCGTCGTCGGGAAATCCTGCGCATTAGTTTGGCGGATGCTTGCGATTTGGTCGAACAACAACAGGTGTCTGAAGCGCTCGCAGCAGTCGATCAGGCAGCAGTCGAGGCGTTATTACAGTTGGTGGAGGATCATGTCGCCGAAAAGTGGGGCGGTGTTGGCCTACGTGCTGAAGTCGCTGTCATTGCGATGGGTCGACAGGGCGGATATGAGGCGGGGTATGGCTCTGATTTAGATGTGATGTTTGTGCATCAACCAGTCCACGACGTTGCCGTTGATGAGGCGAGCCGTTTTGCAGTGGACGTGGCTCAAGCGCTGATGAGCTTTATGAAGATGCCAATGCGACCGCCGATCGTATTAGAACCCGTATTGGAAATCGATGCGGACTTGCGGCCAGAAGGACGACGGGGCCCCCTGGTGCGGTCCTTGGACTCGTATCGCGCCTATTACGAACAGTGGGCTGATACCTGGGAGATTCAGGCTTTACTCAAAGCACGCTCGATCGCCGGTCCGCAGCACCTGCAAGATGCTTTCACGCAGTGGGCAGATTCGGTGCGGTACACACACGGGCTCAATGACAGTCAGGCCCAGGAGATTCGGCGGATGAAAGCCCGTGTTGAAGCGGAGCGTCTGCCCCGTGGTGCGGATCCGGCGCGACATCTGAAACTTGGCCGAGGTGGCCTTACGGATGTTGAATGGCTGACCCAAACCCTTCAGCTGCGACATGCCCCGGAGCATCCTGAGTTGCACACCACCAATACTCTTGAGGCGTTAGCAGCCGCACAGGAAGCGCAACTCGTCACAGCTGAGGATGCTGAGATCTTGATGCATGCGTGGAGTTTTGCCACCAGGATTCGCGCTGGCATTATCATCTCGACGGGCAAGGTGTCAGATGTATTGCCCACCAATCGTGAACAGTTAGAAGCACTGGCCCGCTGGACTGGGTATGATGCGGGCGAGGCGGGCGAATTTGAAGAGGACTACCTGCGCATTACCCGTCATGCCCGAGCGGTGTTCGAACGGGTATTTTATGGGGCACCCAGCCCGCGTACGGTCTGATTTTAGCGTTGGATGATGTGCTCAGATATCAGCTGCAGAGCTCGTCGGCGATCTTCTAATGGACCGGCCATATTGGTCACGATGACCTCATTGGCGTTCATCCGGGAGACGAAATCATCTAGCCAGTCCCGCACCACAGCAGGGGTTCCAACAGCCGTCATCTCCAGCATTTGCAGGACCTGCTGACCGGCAACGGAATGGACCAGCTGTTCGACGTCGTCGTCACTGAGCTGACGGCCTCGGCCTAGCATGCTACGAATGCGAGCTCGTTTGGCACGCTCCCACAGTTCTTCGGCCCGCTGCTGTGTGTCTGCGATGATCACATTGGCCGCAGCAATAAAGTACGGTTCGGCAAGGTCTTTGGAAGCAGTGAATTCGCTGCGATATAGGGCTGCGGCAGATTCCAGCATTTGCGGGGCAAAGTGCGAAGCGAAGCTGTAGCTCAGACCGAGCTGGGCGGCTAGCTGCGCTCCGAAATGCGATGAACCCAACAGGATCAGTGGCACATTGGTGCCGGTGCCCGGGTAGGCGTTGATACCTGGAATGCGGGACTCGCCTTTGAGATAGCTTTGCAGTTCTAATACGTCAGAGGGGAAGCGATCTGCTGATTGATTGGTGCGCCTCAGTGCCATGAGGGTTTTTTGGTCGGTGCCCGGGGCACGTCCTAAACCTAAGTCAATGCGGTCGCCGTAGAGCTCGTGGAGGGTGCCGAATTGTTCGGCGATCACCAGGGGAGCGTGGTTGGGTAGCATGATGCCGCCGGCTCCGAGTCGAATGTTGGTCGTATGTGCACCCATATGGGCCAGCAGGACCGAGGTGGCCGATGAAGCAATGGTCGCCATATTGTGGTGTTCAGCAAACCACAGTCGATGAAACCCAAGTTCATCAGCCAATACGGCCAGTTCCGTGGATTCTTTGAGCGATTCAGCAATCGGTTGGCCGTGGCGAACGGTTGCGAGATCGAGAATGGACACGGGGTAGGGTGCAGCCAAGGTACCTCCAGAGATTATTGATATCTAGAACGTACAGCACCAAGTGAGCCGGGAATTATTCCGTCAACTGGTTGACGGTCACCGCCAACTGCAGGGCCGCTTCGGCCGCCTCTTGGCCTTTAGATTCGTTGGAATCAGCCAGTCCGGCGCGATCCAGGGCTTGTGCGTCGTTGTCGACAGTGAGGATGCCAAAGCCCACCGGTTTGCCGGCATCAAGTTGAACTCGGGTCAGCCCGGAGGTCACTGCGTCGGAGACGAATTCAAAGTGTGGGGTTTCCCCACGAATGATGACCCCAAGACATACGGCGGCGTCATAGCCGTTGGCCAGGGCCACCTGGGCGGCCAGGGGGATTTCGAAAGATCCGGCAACGGTAATGACTTCATAGGTGGCGCCGGAGGATTCCAGGGTGGATTTTGCGCCATCGACCAGTCCGTTCATGACGGTGGTGTGCCATGATCCGGCGATGATGGCGACGTTGAGTCCTGTGGCGTCGACTGCAAGCTGGGGTGCGCCGTGTTTGGCCATGGTGGATGTGCTCCTTAAAGGTTTTGGGTGGGAATGACATGGTCAAGTTTGGTGGCCTTGGTAGCCAAATAGCCAAGATTTTCCGGGTGTTGGCCCACGACCAGCCCGATGCGTTCGGTGACGGTGATACCGTGGGCCTCCAGTTGGGTGACCTTATCGGGGTTATTGGTCATGAGTTTGATGTTGTGGATACCTAGGCTGTCCAAAATTTCTGCGGCGGCCGTGTAGCTGCGTGCATCGATGGGCAGCCCGAGGTGTTCATTGGCTTCGATGGTATCCAGGCCGGTGGATTGCAGCTGGTAGGCACGAATTTTGTTGCCCAAACCGATGCCTCGGCCTTCTTGGCCACGCAGGTAGATGACAATGCCGCCGTGGGTGCCAATGTGCTCCAGTGAAGCGTGTAGCTGGGCGCCGCATTCACATTTCTGGGAGCCAAAGGCTTCACCGGTCAGACACTCGGAGTGCACGCGCACCACCGTGGGGTCCGACGTTGCCAGGGTCGTTTCGGGACCAATCAGGGCTAGATGTTCGACGCCGGCCTTGCGGTCGCGATAGACCTTCATGGTTAGCTGTCCGAATTCGGTCGGCACCAGGGCCTCGGCGCGCTGGGAGACGTGGCGGTGGGTGGTTGTTTCTGGTGCAGTTTCGGGATGGTGTTCGTTGAGGTAGGCGATGAGGGCTTCGATTGTAATGACCGGAATGTTGTGGTTTGCGCCCATCTCGATCAGACCGGGCAGGCGCATCATATCGCCGTCATCGGCTACGATCTCTGCGATCACACCCACCGGGGCAAGTCCGGCCAGGTTCATCAGTTCGACGGCGGCCTCCGTGTGGCCGGGGCGCTGCCGGACGCCACCGGATACAGCGCGTAGCGGCAGAATGTGGCCGGGGCGGTTCAAATCGTTGGGCACGGTGTGTTCACCGGCCAAGAGGTTCACGGTGTGGGCGCGATCTGCGGCTGAGATCCCGGTGGTCACACCTTGGGCGGCGTCTACGGTCACGGTGTAGGCGGTTTGGCGCACGTCCTGGTTATTGGTTACCATCATCGGTAGCTCCAGTCGGTCGGCGATCTCATCCGACATCGGCGCGCATAATAGCCCTGAGGAATATTCGACCATAAAGGCGATGGTCTCGGTGCTGGCCAATTGGGCCGACAGGATCAGATCGCCTTCGTTTTCGCGGTCTTCGTCGTCGGCGACGATCACCGGTTGTCCTGCGGCGATGGCTGCGATAGCTGCATCAATGGTGTCGAGTTTCATTTTTCCTCATTGGTTTGGAACTGGATCATGCGGGCAATGTGACGGGCGAGTAGATCGGTTTCAAGGTTGACGACCGTGCCCACCTCAGCGATGCCCAGGGTGGTGGCTTCTAAGGTTTCAGGAATGAGAAAGATATCGAATGAATGTTCAACTGCGTCGGGTTCCGATACTTTCGCTACGGTTAGCGAGATACCGTTGACGGTAATGGAACCTTGATCGATCAAATACGGTGCCAGCTGCTTCGGCAGGCTAATACGCATGCGCGTCCACTTGTCATCTGGTTCAATTTCGATGACGCTGCCGATGGCTTCGACGTGGCCCTGTACAATGTGGCCACCAAACCGGTCGGTGGCCGCCATGGCCGGCTCGACATTGACTTCATCGCCCGCAGATTTGGTGCCTAGGGAAGTCAGATTTAGCGTTTGGACCATGACATCGGCGGTGAAGGTCTCATCGGTAAATTCGGTTACCGTGAGGCACACTCCGTCAATGGCGATGGAATCGCCGCGTGAAACCTTGGCGAGCACTTTGGGCGCACGAATGGTCATGGCCAGGGTATCTTTTGAGGTTTCGACGATATCGGTGATGGTACCTCGGGTCTGTATGATGCCGGTAAACACTAGTGTTCCTTCCGCAAGGTGGTAACAAGGTCGGTGTCCAGGCGATGGACTCCGTAAAAAGTGAAGTTCAAGCGCTCCTTGAGCGTGGAAATGCCCAAATCACCGATCGCGTGATACGGTCCACCCAGCACTGTTGGTGCGGTGTAGATCAGTAGCTTATCAACCAGCCCGGCGGCTAGCACCGAGGTAAGAAAACGTGGGCCGGCTTCTAAGAAAATGCGTGGGGCACAGCCCACCAGCTCGGTGAGCCGTGCGAAGTCTGCTGCCAAATCGGTGCCGGTATATTGCGGGACGCGTTCTATACCACGGTGGGACAACGCCGGATGTGCATGGACTTTGGCACCACCGTCTAGCGGGGCGGTCCCAAACACCACCGGCAGCGGCTGATCTTGTGCTGGCACCAGCAGATCACCGGCCGCATCGCGCGCAGTCAAACTTGGATTATCTGTTCTCACAGTGGCTGTGGTGGTAATAATGACGTCGGCCAAGGCTCGTTGGATATGAACGTGCCGGCGGGCCATGGCTGAGGTAATCCACTGGCTGGTGCCATCTGCGGCAGCCAGTCGACCGTCCAGGGACTGAGCCCATTTGGCGATGACCTGACCTCGTGACTGGTGAGTCGCAGCGTGCCACGGGGCGATGAGTTCTGCGGTGGCAGCCGATTCGATTCCCCCGATCACCTGACGTCCGTGAGCGAACAGTGTGGTTGCGCCACCGCTGGATTGTGCGCCGATATCGGGTTGACCATACACAATGGTGCCAATACCCGAGGCCAGCAGGGCCTGAGCACACGGTGGGGTTTTGCCGGTATGGTTGCAAGGCTCCAGGGTGACCACTGCGGTCAGTTCTGCCGGATCTAGTGCGGGATCGAGTTCGGTAAGCGCGACGATCTCAGCGTGATCGGTACCAGCCCCATTATGGAAACCTTCGGCCACGACGTCTCCGTCCGCATCCACGATCACGCAGCCCACCTGTGGGTTGGGGTCGTGTGCTGGGCCACGGTGAGCAAGGGTGATCGCATGCTGCATTGCCGTGGCAAGCTGGGGGTGCGATAACATCCGGCGTCGAACTCCTCTAGAAACAGGTGCGCCGGGAAATGCCGCTAGTCTGTAGCAGCGCGTTCCTCTCATCCGGACTAAAGCGTTTCGCTTATCACCGTCGGTACCAGAATTTCACTGGATCAGCCCCGCAGGTGCGGGGGTCGCGGACTTTAACCGCCGGTTCGGATTCTCACCGACCCCGGAACACAGGAACTACTGTACACAATGTGGATCACAATTGGCAGCACTGGGCTGTTGTATTCGTCATTTGGAGAAATCTGCAGGACATCAGACTGGATCGCCCGGTGCCAATACCCTTGCTGGGTACGGTCCTGCAGCCTCCAATTGCCGGCGCAGTGCTACAACGTCGGCGTCGTCAGTGGGCAATCCCGGACCGGCAGCCAACACAGCATTGCCGGCTAACCGTTGCTCAAGGGTCGAAGCATCTGCCAGGGTCCAGACACCACTGAGGCCAGCACTGACGGCCGCCCCATCCAAGATGTGTGATTGCTGATCAAAAAATGCCAGGCCATCGTCATCACCAATATTTACCAGTACTACTCCCTGTGACGTCAGATGTTGTAGCGTTTCGCAATAGAAATCCGCATCGCTAAGGTGCGCGGCGGAGTCCTTACCGGTGAAAATGTCAACGACGATCGCATCAAAATATGCGTGTTCTAGTTTGGAAAGTTGACTCCGGGCATCACCGGTGATCACGGTGAGATCTGTGCCTTTGGGCAGTGGTAGTTGGCTGGTGACCTGTCTTACCAGATCGGGGTTGAGCTCGATGACGGTCTGGTGAGAACCCGGACGCGTTGCCTGCCCGTAGCGGACCAGCGTGAGCGCACCAGCACCCAGATGTAGAAGTCGGATCGGTTTGCCTTCTGGCCAACACGAATCCAGAACATTGCCGATACGGCGAAGGTACTCGAATCGGATCAAACTGGGATCGTGCAGATCGACATGTGATTGAACTTCTCCATCGATCTCTAGCACCCAGCCGTCGTCATATCCAGAAGGCACGATTCGAATACGTTGGGAAAATTTACTCATCACGTCCTAGCGTAGCGGCAGGTAT
>NZ_DYXC01000008.1 GCF_020742345.1 Enteractinococcus helveticum
GCGGATGGTGGGGGATTTGAACCCCCGGGACGGGGTCGCCGCCCTCTGGTTTTCAAGACCAGTTCCTTCGGCCGCTCGGACAACCATCCAGACGAGGTTATAGTTTACTCAGATTCACACAGAAAACATAATCGTCTCGGCTATTGCTATGTTAGCCGAGGCCACACCTACGATCGTTGCTACACGGATGCAACTATCAGGGTAGGCGTGGCCGGCGGCTAAAACATGATCATCAGATGATCATGCGCCCTTCGCGGCGGGCTTCAGCCCACTCTTTGAAAAATCCACGAGCGATGGAATACATGACGGCGACCACTAGGACCGGCCACATGAGAACGTAGATGGTTAAACCAATAGTCATATCACTCTCCAAATTTCTGGGCGGATGTGCTTTCTAATTTGCCCATGGCTGCGGCACCGACTTGCGCTGATTCGTCTGTTTCTGTGTCGAAATCGCCGGTGATCTTCTTAATAATGGAATAATCGAAATCTTCTTTGGAACGGAAAGACATGAAGTAGCACACCAGGAAGCTCACTGCATAGGCAACAAGCGACCCGGTCAGCACAGTGTAGTCGCGTAGGAAATTGAAACCGAATGGTAGAACGGCGAGCATTCCTACGACGGCGATGACTATTGCGGGGCGCATACCAAAGAAACCAAAACCCATGATTCCTAAGATGACCCCGATTCCAATGATCGATAACAACTCGACGCCGTAACCCAAGACCCCATCAACGGGAATCCATTCGAAACGGACCGGCAAGAACACCGCTAGTGCCGCCAAAACGGCTGTTGTGAAGGCAGCATTGGTGATCTTCGGCCAGTAGAAAGAAGCGATCACCGGGAAAACTAAGCATCCCCACATTGCTCCGACGAAGACTAAAAGGTCCAGAATACTGAACCGCGCGGTCGCAAAGTAAAGTGCGGTGGCCGTGGCAACGATCATCGTCACTCGACCAATGAGCAACATGGTTTTCGGATCTGCCTTACCGCGTCCCTTACCCTGACCGTAAATATCGGCCATGACGATTGATGATAATGCAGACAGGTCTGAATCTGCCGTCGAAGACAGAGAGCCGATAATCATGATAAACGCCAGGCACAATAGGATTGGCCCCAAATAGGTGCCTGCCATCTGAGGGATCAAGCTGTTGAGATCTCCGTCGAGCGGCTCGATCCCTACATAAAGTGCGATCACCCCAAACATACCGATGCCGATGATCGTTGCACCGTAGCCGATGGTTGCGGTGACAAAGGTTGGTTTTATGAGGTCTTCCCGAACAGCAAATAAACGCTGAGCGATTGTTTGATTTCCGATGGCATACGCCAGAACTGCCGCAATATACGGGGCGCCTTGGTTCATAAAGGCATCAGATGACAAGAAACTTTGTTGTTGTGCAGTGACATTCCCTGCGGCCACACCGGCCTCAAACATACTAGGACCGCCGGCAGCGAAGAAAACAATCGGAATAATGATCGCCGCTGCTCCCAACATGGCCATTACCTGAGCAAAGTCGGTGAGCACTGATGCCCGGAAGCCCGACCATAAGGTGTAGAGTAGGACGCCGGCTGCCACGACTACAATGCCGGTGCCAAAGTTCAGGGGCGTCAAAATCGCAAAGAGTGCGCCACCGGCAATGAAATTCGAAGTGAGTGAAATCGTTGAGCCCAGAACATTTGAACCGGCGAGCATCAGCTGTGATGCGCGACCATGCCGAGCGTACATGACCTCGGCCAGCGTGTGGGCTTTCGGCGCTACTTGGCGGATGCGCTTTCCGAAGGGATAGATGAAAAGAATCATCAGCGCACCCCACAACCCATAATGGATAGGGCCGGAGACGCCATAGTTATAGCCGGCCTCTGCTGAGGCATACATCGATGATGCCCAAATCCAGGTGGCTGTCATGGAAGCCGCAGAGACACCGAAACCGATGTTATTTCCTGCGGTCATATAGTCGTCAGCATTCTCTTTCCTACGGCTGATGAGATACGACATCAGCAGGGTTCCACCGTAGAAGAGAACGATCAGCAACACTACAACAGGAATAGATATTTGGAGTAATTCTTGGCCTTGCGATGCAGGCGGCACGTCATTCCTTTCCTTCGAATGTCCAATAGGGGCGCAAATGATGCCCAATGGCCCGACAACTGGGTTCGTTTTCCACGCAAAAAAGACGCACTACGATCTGCCTCTTGGAGGCTATGGCGCCCATAGGGTGGACACACATTTCAGGCTATGTCGGGGTCGCTCACACAGGATTTCGACTGGCAGCACAGGCCCGTATGGTTTCGGCGCGCGCCTAGTCAAATCAACTTTTTGTGAGTTCCAACGTTTCAGCTGAACGACAACCATCTTTACACAAACTCTGGTGAATAGCGACTTTTCGCTCATTTCGTCGACTGGTGCGTATCGTATGTCGTTGAAAAAGTGGAGTAGCAAAAACGGTTGCTTGAATGTCAACAAAAGACATCGGGCAAGTAGTGTCCGCCTGGGTGCTGTGAGCTATAAGAACACCTGGTAAAAGCATGATTATTGTTCGCTATGGTGCTTGTTGAAGCACCAATAGCCTGTCTCGTGGAGCATCGATATAACCTTTTTGAGGTGGCGTTCAAGCACTGACGAAACCTGATGGCAGGCTTCTAGCACCACGCACAATATGTGAAAGCAGAGTCATCCTGTTGGTAACGGCTTGGAACGGACGTTTGATTATGACTGCTTGTGAAAGACTCAATATCGAAGATTTTCCGCTGATGATATAGAAATGAAACATGTCGCTACCGTCGAAAATGCAAGTCGTCCGATTCGTCCCGAAAGCAGGAAATACGAAAGCCACCAAACAACATCCTGCTGAGATCCGACTGGAAACTGCTGGTGTGCCAAATCTCGGTACCCATGAGGTATTGATTCAGGTGCACGCAGCTGGCATTAATAATGCCGATCTCTTACAACGCAGTGGGGGATATAACGTGCCCGAAGGTGCCAGTGATGTCCCAGGATTAGAGGTGGCGGGGACTATTGCTGCTGTCGGGCACGATGTTCAGACATGGAATATCGGCGATCGCGTTGGTGCCCTGCTAGCAGGTGGTGGATATGCCGAATATGTAGCTGTTGATGCCCGACAAGTCGTGCCAGCCCCGGATCAGCTTGAGCTTTTTGAAACAGCAGGCATCATCGAAACAACTGCGACCGTATGGTTCAACGTGTTTATGACAGGACAGTTCCAACCCGGTGATTGGGTCTTGATCCACGGTGGGGCCGGTGGGATTGGCACAATGGCGACTCAGATGGTGAAAGCGATGGGTGGTAAGCCAATTGCGACGGCTGGTTCGGATGAGAAAGTTGCCTACACAGAATTTTTGGGTGCCCAGGGCATTAACTATCGAACTGAAAATTTTGTGGACCGCATCGAAGAACTCACCGAGGGCCACGGTGTGGACATTATTCTCGACATTATTGGTGGACAATATGCAGACGACAATATGCGCGCGCTGGCACACCGGGGTCGATGGGTTGTGATTGGCAGCCAGGGCGGCATCAAAGGTGAACTCAACTTTTTGCGTCTGATGGCAAAACAGGCCGTGTTGACAGGCAACCTATTGAGACCGCGAACAGCAGCTGAAAAAGGCGAGATTCTCAAGGGTGTGGTCGAATATATTTGGCCATTATTTACCGACGGAACCATCGATCCGCTCATTGCCCAAACCTTCCCGTTAGCCCAGACAGCTGCGGCCTATGAACGATTTAGCGAATCGGATCGGGTAGGGAAAATTGTGTTGACAATGTGAGACACTAAAAGATGATGAGACCCCGTCCATTTGCACGCCGTCGTGAGGCAAAAACCTTAGATAAGGAGCTTGGCACCCAGTTGTGGCGCCAAGCTCATGACCGTTTCGCGCGATCCCTGGATCGATACTGGCAAATTATCGACCCTGAGCGACCCGGCGACCTCACGCGGGAAGAACTCAACGGACTGATGAATGCCGGCAACATCCTGACCGAGGCCCTGGCCACGGTGCGCACCGTTTGCATGTTGGCTCGACGACGCTACGGCGAACATGAGTTTGATGTCCCCGCCGGGGCTAATGATGTTCATCGGTACTTGTCTCGGGCCGCCAACGATCTGGCAGCTACTGCGCAAGCCGCAGCGATGTATAAGCGTGGCCAAGCCGGCATTGCTACAGTTGGACGGCGCGCTGAAAAAGTTCTCGAGTCCGTTCGGGCAGCCGCTGAGCTGACTCACCACGACGGGTGAGTATCAGCACCCCTGCCCTGTGCGGCATCAGCCTGACGCGGCTACAGTAAAGCCATGGCTTCTGAACATGAAGGTCCTATTCAGCCGGCGCCGGAACGTGCCACCGCAGATAGTGGAATCCACTGGGACTCGATCATCCGCAACACTGCTTTAATTATCGTGCTGTTGGTCCTGTTGTGGTTGGCTTTCAACGTTCGACTGCCCTCTGCCGATTCGCTACAGCAGATGATCGCCTCTTGGGGATGGGCAGCCTGGTTAGTATTTATTGGAACATATGCTTTGGTGGCCCTCACCCCCATCCCGGTGACGGTTATGGCTGTCACCGGTGGCCTATTATTTGGCACGCTGGAAGGAAGCGTCCTGTCGATGATCGGCGTTTTTATTGGGTGCTGGGGCGCATATTGGATCGCCCGAGGGCTAGGACGACACACCACCGCACGACTACTGGGATCGCACTACCGCACTGCGGAGCGCCATCTGAACCGTGCCGGCTTCCAAGCCGTGGTGATGCTACGACTGTTGCCCGGATTCCCATATTGGCCGGTGAACTACGGCAGCGGAGCATTTGGTGTGAGCCAGCGCGATTTCCTATTGGCAAGTGCGCTTGCGATCATTCCCGGCCAGGTCTCACTGGTGGCCATTGGTAGTTTCATTTCCAACCCCGGTGTAGCAAACGGCGTCGTCGTTGGTATCGGCTGGGCGGTTGTGCTGGTCATGACGTGGTGGGCGTATCGTCGGTGGAGGCTGCTCAAAGATCAGGCACCGAAACCGTGAAGCAAAGTTGTTGGAATATCGCTGTGCCTATGCTGAGAGAAGATCCAGAATAAAAACTTGCAGCGTGTGCAATATTTTGTTTAGTCTTGAAACCTATGACAGAGCATGCACAGGGATTAGGGCGTCGGGAACAGAAAAAACGTGAAACTCGTCGCGCTATCCGGGATGCAGCATTAGACCTCGCACTGGAAAATGGTCTCGAAAATCTTACGGTTGAGGCTATTGCACAAGCCGCAGGGGTTTCGCCACGAACCGTTTTCAACTACTTTGACTCCAAAGAAGATGCTTTGGTCACGCAAGCCGCCGAAGGCGCAGACGAGGTCTGCAAGCTACTATTGGAGCGCCCCAGTCAAGAGCCACCTCTTGAAGCGTTTCGCCATGCTGTTATACATAGCGACTATTTCGGTGCGGATCCGGTGAATCGTGAACGGGTGCTGGCTCGGCAGCGGCTCACTCAGAATCATCCGTCACTGATGGCACATCACCTCGGCAAGATTGCCATGGTCGAGCGCATGTTTGCTGACGCGCTCGCCGAACGCCTGGGCCTGGATGCTCAAGACGATATCGCACCGCAATTACTGGCCGCCGTGGCAATGAGCGCGATACGCGTGGCGGTACGCCAGTGGGTTTGCAAAGATGAGCTGCCACTATATGACTTATTCGAGACGACGTTTAAACAATTAGAACACCTTGGACTTGTGACGCAACATCCCCAGCCAGCCGACTGATGGTGGGCAGATAAGTAACGATACGACATCGCAAGATTCTAAGGAGAAGGATCCTCTATTGGCTAGTGAAATCACCGGATCTATTCCGACCGTGGAAGCAAGATATAACAAGGCGCAGTACGAACAGACCAAGCTCAAAGCTGACGACTCGCGCCGCCGCAAACCGGTGAACCGAAATGTTGTTCTGGCCACGTTGGTGTCCGGGGCATTCGTCGTGATCCTCAACCAGACACTGATGAACACGGCGCTGCCGGCGCTGATGGCAGACTTCGGCATCACCGCAAATTCGGCACAGTGGGTTACTACGATGTTCATGCTGGTCAACGGGATCATGATTCCGGTGACCGCTTTTTTGATTCAGAAGTTCACCACACGAGGCCTGTTCTTTGCCGCCATGGGGCTGTTTACCTTGGGCACACTATTAGCCATGCTGTCACCGACCTATCCGGTCTTATTAGCTGGACGGTTTATTCAGGCAGCCGGTGGTGGCATTATCATGCCACTGATGCAAACGATCTTGTTTGCTATCTTTCCGATGGATAAACGTGGCCAAGCAATGGGGACATTCGGGCTGGTCATTTCCTTTGCGCCGGCCATTGGACCCAGCATGTCGGGTTGGATTGTTGAGCACTTTCCTTGGCAGATGCTTTTTGCGATCATGCTGCCCATAGCAATCATTGACATGATCATTGCCTACTTTATTCTCAATAATGTTACTGAACCAACGAACCCGCGGCTCGATATTTTGTCTATCGTGTTGTCTACCTTTGCCTTTGGCGGGATGCTCTTGGGATTCGGCAACGCAGGAAATACCGGGTGGGGAAGCGTTGAAGTTCTGGCCCCGCTAGTGATCGGGTTCATCAGCCTCGGTTTGTTCATTTGGCGTCAGCTCACGCTGTCGCAGCCCATGTTGGATGTGCGGATCCTGAAAAATCCAATGTTCACACTGAACACGCTTTTGGGTATGGCAGTGTTCATTGCCATGATCGGCGGAATGATTATCCTGCCGCTCTACATGCAGAATATGGCCGGGTTCACCGCAACTGAATCTGGGCTCATGCTGCTTCCCGGGGCAGTCATCATGGGTTTGATGTCCCCGTTGACCGGTAGAGTCTTCGACCGTTTTGGGGCCAAATGGTTAGCCGTAGCAGGTTTCGGGTTACTTGCTGGTTCAACGCTGATGTTCACCGGGCTGACCCAGGAAACTTCATTTGCTTATCTGGCAATATTCAACGCAATTCGAATGTTTGGTACAGCCATGGTCATCATGCCTGTCACAACTGCTGCACTGAATCAGTTACCGCAGCGGATGATCCCACACGGAACAGCGCTAAACAACACGATGCGTCAGGTAGCGGCCTCGGTGGGAACCGCTGTGCTGGTAACCGTGATGACGGAAACCGCGCTCGACCCTGCGGTTCACGGCAATGAAGGCCTCATTCAGGGTGTCAACATTTCCTTCCTCGTGGCGGGTAGCATCGCCACGATCGGATTCATCGGGGCGTTCTTTATTCGTGGTTCTCGCCCCGTGCCAAAAAACGCTCCTGAGGGCGCCACGAGGGACTCTGCCGACTCGTAATAGCGAGATAGCAAAATAAAAACCCCGGAACCCACAAAATCGTTGGGGCTCCGGGGTGGTTACCTCTTCAAGGGACCAGAGCCGACTACCGGATTTGAACCGGTGACCTGCTCTTTACGAGGGAGCTGCTCTACCAGCTGAGCTAAGTCGGCGCGGACGCCGTTGATAGAACGTCCGATAAGCGATCATAGCTAGTTTTGGTGCCATTGGTCAAAATACGCCAAACGTTACTGGCACACGAGACCGTCTTCTGGCAGCTCGTCGTCCAAGATATACCCATCAATAGCTTGGGTGATGCACTCATTGGTAGGGGAGTAGGCGCCGTGTCCTTCACCCTCAACAGTGATGTGGATACTGTTGTCGAGTTCCTCAGCCAACTGGCGTGAGAAATGGATCGGGGTAGCTGGGTCGGAGGTCAAATTTGTGACCACGATTGGGTCAGAGCCTTCAGCCACGGTGTCCCCAATTGGCTCCACTGGTTCAACAGGCCAACCGTTGCACCCGGTCGAGAACGACATGGCGGGACCGAAGATGGGCGCGTTTTGGGCGAGTTCCTCGGCTTCGGCAGTTGCTTGCTCAAGGGTCTTTTCGGCAGCTGTATAGTCCAAACAGTTGATGGCATTGAATGCGTCCATGTTGTTGTTATATTCGCCGGTGGGTTCTCGACCGTGGTAGGCGTCAGCGAAGAATAGAAACAACGGTTGGTAATCGGAATTTGCGTAATCGTTGTTGATCGCCTGTTCAAAAGCCTCCGCTAGTAGTGGCCAGCTGTCACTGGAATACAACGGGGTGACAATCCCGAAAAACAGATCTGACGCCGGTTGTGTGCGGCCATCAGGATACTGCAAGGGTTCTTCTTCGACCTGTTCAATGAAGTCTTTCACTGCCTCCAGGACCGAATCGGCGTCGCCCGGCTGACCTACATTGCATTCGGTGCTGTCAGCACACCAGGCAGCCCACTGGTGTAAGGATTGTTCGAAACCCTCCGACTGGGCCTTGGTGACTTCAAAGGTTTCGGCACTGGGGGCTAACACCGAGTCCAGAACAAACTTGCCGACTTGCTCAGGAAATAACTCCGCGTACGTGGCCCCCAGCTTGGTGCCATATGAGATGCCAAAGTAGTCCAGCTTCGGTAACTCCAGCGCAGCCCGGATGACATCCATATCTTTGGCCGCTGATACGGTGTCTGCGTGCTTGACGATGTCGCCGGAGCGCTCCAAGCACTGATCGCCAAGTTCACGAGTCAGCTCAATGGATTCCTCCCAACCCTCCGGTGTCGAGGAATCGTGCGGGGATTCACGAGATTCATCGAATTCCTCACCGGTCATGCACTCCACCGGATGTGAGGCGCCCACACCGCGTGGGTCAAAACCAATTGCTGAAATATTTTCCGACAGTCGCTTCGACAGCATCAGGTCGACTTGTTGTTGGACGAACGAAATCCCGGAAGAACCAGGACCGCCCGGATTGAACAGCACCGGCTGCTGGTCGGCGGTATCGGCTGCCCGCGTCAGATGAATCTGGATGGTGTCAGTTGTTGGATTGTCATAATCCAGCGGAACATCCACCGTGCCGCACTCAAAATCATCAACATCCTGACAGGCATCCCAGGTCACCGTCTGGTCATAGAATCCCGCCAGTTCCTCCGAGACAGTATCTGGCATGCCCGCTGCGGGATCTGCGGCGTCGTCACTAGCGCAGCCGGAGGCCACCAGAGCGACAATCGCGCCCAGGGCGGCTAGGGTTCGAGTGGTTTTGGACACGGAGCTTCCTTTGCGTGGTTATAACGGGGCGTGGCGGCGGGTACGTGGAATAAACGCTAACAGCATAGCCTCCAGTGCTAACAGAGGCGGCACATTGCCGGCCAGACGGCGACGCGCCTGGGTAATGGCTTCAAGAGCATTCAGGCAGTGCTCAGCGGTGACTGTTTGGGCGTATTCGACGACTTTGGTGCGCAAATGTTCATTAATCAGTGCGGTCTGGGGTGAGACGTGAACCAAGAGCAGATCCCGGTACATGCCGGACAGGTCGATCATCGCCCGGTCCAAGGCATCATGGATGGCGCGTCGGTTGCGGGCCGTCTGATTGTCCTCCATGCGACGAATGTGCACTCGCAGCTTGGGCGGGATGGTTTCGTCTTCGCTCAACCCTAATGAGCGCAGCAGGCTTGCGCGTTCTGCGGCATTGCGGTCCGACGACGATGCTTCAGCCTCAGCCTGAACGAGTTTGTGCAGGTTTTCGGCTGCCTCCACCGCGGCCGAGGCCGAACGGATGGTCAACGGCAGGTGCACAATCATGTCTCTGCGCTCCCGGGCATCGGGGGAGCGGGCCAACCAGCGGGCCACCCCGACATGGGATTGTGAAGCCCGGGCACAGACTTGTGCCAGTTGCGGGTCAATGCCATCGCGTTCGGTGAGCAATTGGGCAACATCTTCAACGGCAGGAATAACCAGATTAATGTGCCGGGTGCGAGACCGGATGGTCACCAGCACGTCGGCCGGGGAGGGCGCCGAGAGCATCCACATGGTGCGTTCGGGTGGTTCTTCAATAGCCTTGAGTAAGACGTTGGTGGCACGCTCGGTCATGCGATCGGCGTCTTCAATAATGATGATGCGCCAGCGTCCGGTCGATGGTCGGTCGTGGGCGGTGGCAACAAGATCGCGAACGTCTTCGATCGCGTAGGACACTTTTTCGGTGGTCACAATATTGACATCTGCGTGGGTGCCGGCAGCAATCGTCACGCAGGCCTGACACTGCCCACAGCCACGAGCAGCAGGGTCTGACTGTTCACACTGCAGTGTTTGGGCAAAGGCCCGAGCAGCCACCGTGCGCCCAGAACCGGGTGGCCCGGTGAATAACCACGCGTGAGTGGGAGCCATGATCGTCTGAGGAGCGGTGAGTTGTTCGATCACCGCGTGCTGACCGGCCAGGGACTGCCATACCGGATTGCTCATGCGCTACACACTCCGTATTTAGTCGACAGATGCGTGACGATCTGACGGGTAATGGCCTCGGGTGGTTGAGCAGCATCCACAACGAAATGACGTTCCGGGGCGGCTTGTACCTGGGTTAAAAATGAAGCACGCACCGCATCCTGGAAACCCTCGGGGGCTGATTCCATTCGATCGGTCAGCTCGGCGCGTTCTGCCCGACGACGACCCGCCACTGTTTCGTCAAGATCTAACACGACCGTGACATCCGGGGTGAGCCCCTCGGTGGCATAGGCATTAATATCGACGATCGTTGCTGGGCTGAGCCCACGACCCGCGCTTTGATAGGCAATGGACGAGCCAACAAACCGGTCTGAGATCACGATCTGACCGGCAGCTAGGGCCGGAGCAATGGTTTTGTCGATATGGTCGGCACGCGCAGCCGCAAAGATCAAAGCCTCGGTGATGGGGTTCATCTCGTGGGCAGGATCCAGCACGAGGCTGCGCAATTTTTCCGCCACCACAGAGCCGCCGGGCTCACGTGTCACCACCACGTCGTGCCCTGCGGCACGTAATGTTGTAGAAACAGCATCCACCTGGGTGGACTTCCCCGTCCCATCGGCGCCTTCAAACACCACAAATAGACCCGTCACGACACAACCTTTCAAAATCTGACCCTCTCTAGCCTAATACCCCGCCGCACAGTCGCTAGACTAGGGCCATGGATTTATTGCGCATGGTGTTGATGATCGAATATGGTCTCCAAGCCGGTTTGGCTCTTGTCGGCGCCGGTATGGTGATTTGGGCAATGTTCGATGCGGTCCGTCGACCCGCTTCGTCATTTGAAAACCACTCCAAACAAACCAAATCCACCTGGCTACTTATTCTGGGTGCGGCACTGATCTTCGGGCTCGGTTCCGCGTCGCTGACCATTTTGTATGGCGGCCGGATGGGACTATTCGGTTTAGCCTCGATTGTGGCAGCTGGCGTGTACCTGGCCGGGCCGAAGCGTGAATTCCAAATGTGGTCCTATTAAACGAGGTAAACTCATCGCCATGGCTACAACATCGAAACTGGTCTTACTGCGTCACGGACAATCCACTTGGAATGAACTCAATCAATTTACCGGTTGGGTCGATGTTCCGCTGACCGATCGAGGCCGCACAGAAGCAGCTCGCGCCGGTGAGCTCCTCAAAGAACAACATATTTTGCCCGACGTCGTCTACACCTCACTACTGCGTCGCGCCATCACCACCGCCAATCTGGCCCTGGAAGCCGCAGATCGTCAGTGGATTCCGGCCCAGCGCAGCTGGCGTCTCAACGAGCGCCACTATGGTGCGCTCCAGGGGATGAACAAAGCCGAGGTTCGCGAAGAACACGGTGAAGAAAAGTTCATGGAATGGCGGCGTTCCTACGACACCCCACCACCTGCCTTGGCTGATGACCACAAGTACTCCCAATTTGGTGACGAGCGCTATGTGCACCTGGGCGAGGACCTGCCACGCACTGAATGTCTCAAAGACGTTGTCACCCGTCTGCTGCCATACTGGTACGACAACATTGTCCCGCAACTGGAACAGGGTAAAACCGTACTCATTGTTGCCCACGGCAATTCGCTGCGCGCACTGGTCAAACATCTCGAAGGTATTTCCGATGACGACATTGCCCAGCTGAACCTGCCAACCGGTGTACCGTTCATGTATGAACTCAACGACACGATGAAACCTGTAGCCGAAGCTCGGTTCCTGGACCCAGCAGCAGCCGCCGCAGGCGCTGCAGCCGTCGCTGCCCAAGGCAAATAACATGCATCGTAGCGTGAATGGCCCCGCATGATACTTGTCGTCGACAATCTCGGGTTCACCACCAATATTTTGACCCACCAGCTCGGGGCGGTACATATGGTACCTGCCGCCGAGCTGGTGGCGTTAAACCTCACCGACTTTAGCCACGTCGTCATTGCACACGGCACCCAGATCCCGGATTTATCCGGGCTACTCGACCTCCCCGACCTGCCCGTACTGGCCATTGGTTCCGGCTATCAACAGCTCGCCGCAGCGTACGGACACGACAGCCTAGCCCCCGCCCAGCCCGTCTATGGCGAACCAATAACTCATCAACACACCCGAACCGGAATCCTGGCAGGTCTTGACAGCCCGGTTGAACTCATCAGCTATCACGCCTGGCGACTCACCGCCATGGACCCAGGGAGCTTTGACCTCCACGCATTTGACGACGCCGGCAACGCGTTGATCTACCGGGTCGCAGGAACGTACCACTGGGGTATGCATTGCGATCCGGCCGCACTCCAATCCAGTGCCGGAACACGAATTCTTGAAAATTTCCTAGCACTGGCACCAACACCAATAACCGCGACTGCACCGCAAGCCACTACGCGCCGGCAGACAGCCCAACGCCATCCGGTATTTAGTAGGACATTGACGGGCCAGTTAGATACCGAAGCCACCTTTCGCAGGCTGCAACGCGATGCCACGGCCGCATTCTGGTTGGACTCAGCCGCAGCACATCTGGGACAGGGCGACACGTCCATTATGGGAACCAATACTGGTGCCCTAGCCCAAACCGTGCGGTGGGATGTTGCCACAAACCAGCTAGACATTCAGCAAGCC
>NZ_DYXC01000009.1 GCF_020742345.1 Enteractinococcus helveticum
GGTGCTGGCCCAAGACGGTCGGATATCAATGACGGCGCTGGCTGAGCAGGTGCACATTTCGCGCGCACACTGCCATGCTCGACTCCAGCGTTTGCAAGACACCGGTGTCATTACTGGGTTCACCGTCAACGTGGATCCACTCAAATTGGGATTCGGGGCATCAGCCCATGTCATTTTAAAATTGCGGCAACACAACTGGCGTGCGTTACGCCAACAGTTGCTCGACATTCCAGAAGTCTGGCACGTGATCCTGACCGGCGGGCCGATGGATGTCATCCTGTTAGTCCGGGCCAAAGACACCGCAGACCTGCGCAGGGTGGTATTTGATGAAATTCAGCCGCTGTCGGGGGTTGTGGACACCCAAACGTTTATGATCTTTGACGATCTGGTCTCCCGCAGCGCACTACACTAGCCAGTGTGGCGGTGGGCCGGGGCTACCATCAATGCCGAGACCACTGTAACCATCCAGGGAGACCGCGGTTTCGAAAGCAGCTCAGCACACCGGATTGTCAAAATCTACGGCGCATCAGGTTGCTCAATCTCTGGAAGCCAACGGATTTCTGTCCAAACATCCCGGCGGAGGTTATCCGCAGCCGACCGGATGCACCTGATGCGATTTGGGGCCATGGCCACCCAGATCGAGAAGGCTTTCGAGGTGCCGGAAGTCCAGGGAAGCGTCAAGTAGTCTGACCAGCGCGACTACGGCCCCTCGAGTAGTTACGCGGAGGACGCTACAGCAGGTGGTGGCTAGTAATCAGCGATGACCGTTACGCCAAGAGCATCGGCAACTTCGTCGAATAACTCCCTGCCCGCGCCTTCCAGTAACGCGCCGTTGGCATTCCGGGCGGGGCTGAGCGTCCAGGCATCCCGGTCATGGCGAACACGGTCAGCGAAGACCACCATGACCTCGTACTGGGCTTGCCTTGAGAATTCTGCCTGACGTGAATGCCAGATAATCCCGTCAGGCCCCTGCGGACCTGCATGGATAGCTTGTGCGACCTTCCGAGTGCAAGGGTAATGCTCGAAGGAACTATTCGCCAGGTTCTCCCGGGTCAAGCCCAGAGCCTGCAGTTGTGGATCTCTTAGGTCCACGACGGTCATGTTGGTAGGCGGGACCACTTGAGCGTGTAGATAACCATGTAGGGAACGTTCCGCTACGATTCGTGATTCTGGCTCAAGCTCGTAAATGGTGTGGAGACGTGTCTCCAATAGTGCCGCCTCGAGACTTTCCGCAAGATACATGGTGGGGACGCGACTGCCCGACAGTAGATCATCAAAGGGGGCAAAACGGGTGTTGCCCCAGCCGGGGTTCGGCACTCCGTACCCGTCACGCGCATCGTAAACGCGAAACCATACGCGATCCTTAGACAACTTGAACGTGGGCAGGTTTCCATCACGAGCGTGTTGGGACAGTTCCGAAATCGCAACGGTACATTCGTCAGGGACGGGGCAGGTGAGTTGTTGTGCCGGAAAACTATGCGTCACGCCACTTCGTCGCGTTCATTCCGGAGATCAAGTGCGTAAAGATCGGCAGCTCGTTGTGCACGTTCTAAATCAACGTGGGCAAGCTCTGCTGGTATTTTGCCGCTGAGATGCCCTGTCGGATGGGTCAACCATGTCCATAGCGACCACCCATCCAGATCAGCCTCCAACAATGGACGGACCAGAGCGCTAATAGCTGGGTCAAGTTTCCCTTCTTCGTCAAGCTGCACTTTGGGAATCATGACCCGGCCTTTAAATTTGACGGTGAATAATTCGCCTTGCTCGCGAGCCCTGGTCACCCAGGCTCTCACTGAACCGGGTTGGCTATCGCGGATTTGTGCCAAGGTTTCATGGGTTTCCGCACCGTATTTAGTCAGCAATTTTTGGCGCAGTGCAGCAGTGCGCTGAATCTGTCGCTGTGATGCACTGGGGACGAGCTCCTCATTGGTCTCCAGGAGCGAGGAATTTACGAAATCTTCGAACGAGCCCCGCGCATCGTGACGTATTTCAGAAACGCGTTGGGCGAGACGTAGAGCTTCCTCTACGTCACCAACGCTTACGCCCTCAACGACAACGCGACCCTTAAATTCACTGACCTTATATCGCCTTGCAATGCGTGAAGGTCTGCGTGGTGATTTACTAGTTCTATCTGGAACTGGAGCAGTCATAACGACCTCCTTTTACATAGCATTATAGCAATGCAGCGCTGAGCAGGTAAGTGTTGCATTGTCTTAAATGGAAGGATCCCAATGCAACAGGTTGACCAACAGGTCGGCCTGCTCCCACGCATCATCCAGGACATGGTGGGTGTGCGGGCGCTTGGATAGAAGTTTCTTAGGCATCGAACGCTTGCCGACCTTGCGGATCATGCGATCAGCCTTGGTGGCGAACAGCGTTTTGAAATCGATAGCGGAGGAGTGGCCAAAAGGGGCTGGTGCCGGCGTAACGCATCAGATACCAGTACACCCACATCCAGTCGTAGGACAGCGGGTAGGCAGCCATGACTGGACGGTCATCTCCTGCCTGTTCGCTAATCCAGTCGACCAGCGTTCGCATGGCATCCTTGGGGCGAGTCCATCTCGGATGAGTTCATCACGGTCCAGACCAGCCACAGCGGAGGCTTCGGGAATGTAGTCTGATGAGATGGGTTTCAGCTGCAGGTACAGTCCGAGGTCTTGATTGCGCAGGTCCTCAAAGACGCCCTCAGCGTTTCAACGTCCGGCGACGACAACTCCGATGGAGTATGGGCCGGGGATTGGACCATCGGCTTCGATATCGATAGAGAAATAGGTCTCGCCACCGAGACGTATGGAAGTAGTCATATCTACATCATGCCGGTTTTGTGTGTCAGCGGCTCGTGCAACGCCAGCGGCCATAGGGCACTATTTATGCGTGGGCGCCCACATTTTCAGTGTGGTTGGTAAGACCAGCACATTGGGGCCGGTGGCGAGCCAGGCTGCTTGCAGATCGTCCGCCAGTGAGACAGGATCGGTCAGGGTGGCCGAGACGCCGAATGATTGCGCCAGAGCGACAAAGTCCGGGCGGGCGAGTTCGGTACCAACAGCTTGTCCGAAGGCATCACGCATATATTCGCGCAGGATGCCGTAGCCGCCGTCGTCAATGATGAGCCAGGTCACGGGAAGATTATGCTGTTTTGCGGCGGCGAGTTCCGCGATGGAATACATTGCTGACCCATCGCCGGAGACGGCCAGGACGCGTTGTTGTAAACCCACGGCTCCACCAAGCGCGCTGGGAAATGCGTAACCGATACCGCCTGCGCCCTGGCCGGAGTGGAAAGCCCCGTGTTTGGAGTCCCAGGTGTTCCACGCCCAGTAGCTGGCAATGGTCATGTCCCAGTACGTGTGGGCGTCATCGGGCACCGCATTGCGGATTGAGCGCATGATGGACTGTTCATGCTCGAGATCTTGGGATGCAAGACGATCGGAGATCTGCTGGCGCGTTGTGTTGACGAGCTCGGCAGCGGTAAGACCATGCCAGGTGCTCGCGGTGGGCTTCGGCCCGTGTCGTATTGCTGAGAGGATCGCCTCAAGTGCCAGACCGGCATCGGCGCGGATTCCCAGGCCGGGATAATTTGCTTCCAATACGCGGGGTTCGGCGTCGATGTGGATGAGCTGACCGCGCGGCTGCATCGAGTAGTAGTTCGAACTGACTTCTCCCAAGGCTGTGCCAACCGCCAGCAGGACATCGGCGTCTTCGAATATTTCGGTGACATATCGGTCTTCAACCCACCCGCCCAGGGACAATGGATGGTCATGAGGAAACGCGGTATTGCCGCCCGGCGTGCACACGACCGGTGCATCGAGCAGCTCAGCCAGCATGGCCAGTGCTTGCTGGGCTGCGATGCCTGATCTGCGGACACCTCCACCGGCGATGATGGCGGGACGTTGCGCGGCACTGAGTAACTGGGCGGCCCGAGTCACGCTGCTGTGATGTGGTGTCAACCGGGCAGGCGTGATACTCAGATCGTAGGGTGGTGGTATTGGGGCCGGGTGTAAGAGGACGTCTTGTGGAATCTCAACCCAGACCGGTCCGGAGGGGGCGCTGAGCGCAGTCCGCCAGGCGTCCTCTATGACAGCAGGAATCGCCGACGCGTGATGAATCGTATGTTGGGTTTTTGTCACGTTGCGTGCCGCAGCTTTTTGGTCATCAAGCTCGTGGAGCATACCCTTTCGGCGCCCGCCCAGTCCCGCTTGCGGTATTTGGGAGGCGATCACGATCATCGGGACACTACTGGCAGATGCTTCCTGGATTCCTGCTAAGGCGGTCAATGCTCCGGGACCGGTTGAGACGATCAGTACCCCGGGCTGGTTTGTGACACGCGCAAAACCGTCAGCTGCAAAGGCCGCATTATTTTCCACCCGGGATGAGATGTACTGCAACGGGCTGCGACCCAGGGCATCGAAAAGCCCCAGGGCATGTTGGCCGGGGATACCAAATACCGTGGTCGCTCCCAGTGCGGACAGTGTTTCGATCACCAGATCGCCACCGGTACGCATGCCTACCTCCTGTGCGTGAGCATTAGTTAGTTAGCGGCGCGTAGATCAGCCAGCAACGACAGCAGGTCATAGCATGCGTGAGCCGCCGCAATCCCGGTGAGCTCGGCATGGTCATAGCTGGGCAGTACTTCCACGACATCGGCACCAAGAATATTCAGCCCTCGAAGACCACGCAGCATTTCTAACAGTTCGCGGCTGGTCAGCCCACCGGCCTCGGGTGTTCCGGTTCCCGGCGCATGGGCTGGGTCAAGGACATCAATATCCAGGGAGATATACACCGGTTTGTCTCCGATGCGTTCGCGCAAGATGGTCACCACGGCTTCGACGCCCCGGTAGTACAGGTCTGCGCTGGTGATGATACCGAAGCCGAATCGGGCGTCGTCGTCCAGATCATTTTTGCTGTATAACGGTCCGCGAGTGCCCACATGGCATAGGGCCGAAGCATCGAGCAGTCCTTCTTCGGCGGCCCGACGAAACGGTGTGCCGTGAGTATAGTCGGCACCAAAATAGCTATCCCAGGTGTCCAGGTGGGCATCGAAGTGCAACAGCGCCACCGGTTGTCCGGCGCGTTGTGAGGCTGCCCGCAATAATGGCAGCGCGATGGTGTGGTCCCCTCCGATGGTCAGAAGCGAGGCGCCGTCGGCGGTGAGCTCCAGTGCATCCAGTTCTACCGTGGCGATGGCTTCTTCGATGTTGAACGGATTCAGCGCCATATCGCCGGCATCGGCAACTTGGACTTGAGCAAATGGTGAAGTGCCTGTTGCCGGGTTGTAGGGGCGAAGCAGTCTTGAAGCTTGACGAACGTGGGCGGGCCCAAAGCGTGCACCGGGACGGTAAGAGACTCCGGTATCAAATGGTGCGCCAATGATTTTGATGTCAGCACTGTGCCCTGCAGTTTCCAGATCCCGGAGGCGTGGCAGCAGTGCGAAGGTTGATTCGCCGCTATATCGCGGAACCAGGGTGGAATTGACCGGGCCGATATTGCCGTTATCGATGATTCTTGGGATTTCACGCATGCCGTCCGCCTGTTGAGATGGTGTCGATCTATGCTGCTGCTGTCGGGTCCGTTGAGTGTCGTTCGCCGGTGAGCATCGTCAATAACAACACGTTGTGTTCCTGAGCGTCTTCTGGTGCAGACACCTCATGGACGACCATGGCGCGCAGGTACATAACGGTGCCAGCAACGAGATCAACTTCGCCGTCATCGGTAACGACTTTGAGCCTGCCCTGCAGGGTTTGCAAGGTAATAGGGTGCGCGGTGGTGTGGGCACGAAGCACCTGGCCCGGGGTGAAGGTCATGAAAATAAGATTCGCGCCGTCGCCTTCCAGTTTCCGTGTGATTGC
>NZ_DYXC01000010.1 GCF_020742345.1 Enteractinococcus helveticum
TCAGTGGTCTATCCGTGGTCTACGAGTCGCTTTACGCCTTATCTTATTTGGGCAAGACTCAGATACGTTGTCTCGCTCAGCTCATGTACGTTCTTGGCTCCGGTACCGAGCTGAGCAATATCACTACACGGCACGAGGTCACACCTTACAAACGCGACTGTGGCACTAGGCAATTATTGCGACCCATTTGTATGGACTCGGCAGCGAGCCACTCGTGTCCACAGTCATGGGAATTCTGGGCGTGGTCACCGCTGCAAGCGATCATCGTTATCGCTGTGCACCTCGAAAGACGTCCTGGCCCGACCGAGACTGAAACAGAACAAAACAGGAATCGATGTAGGAGCTCCAAGGAGTGTGAAAGTCACCAGCTAATAATGCTTTATCGCTGCGCCGATCGCCGTTTTTGATGTATTCCAGGGCAGCTATCGGTGTCTGACCATATATCGCTATTTCGAATTCAAGGGGAATGTATGACCACGTCCATCGCGTATCATACCCTCAATCCAGTAACCGGTGAGCTGCTCAAGGAGTACCCATACCTTCCAGACGAAGACGTCGAGACCGTCATCAACACATCGCAAGAAGCCTTCGCAATGTGGAGTGCCCTGAGTATTGTTGAGCGCGTTGAGAAGGTCAGACGCCTGGCAGAGTTATTCGAACAGAACATAAACGAGCTGGCACCGATCCTCACCAAAGAGATGGGCAAGCCCCTTGCTGAGGCCCACGAAGAAACGCAATTCACCGCCGATATCTTCCGCTACTACGCGACTCACGGTGAAAAACTGATTGCAGATCAGATAGTCAACGAAGATGCGGAGAAATACTCGTATGTCCAGCGTCGTCCAGTTGGACCGCTATTGGGGATTATGCCGTGGAATTACCCGTATTATCAGATCGCTAGATTTGCTGCACCAAACCTGGTGTTGGGCAACACAATCATCCTGAAACATGCGGAGTCCTGTCCGGAATCCGCGCTGACTATGCAGCACATGATGGACGAAGCCGGCATCCCGAATGGTGTCTACCAAAACGTCTTTGCCACCCACGAGCAAGTTTCGGCATTTATTGCTCATCCCGCGATACAAGGGGTTTCACTGACTGGATCCGAGCGCGCCGGTGCAGTCATTGCAGAACAAGCCGGAAAGCACCTCAAAAAGGTTGTGCTGGAATTGGGCGGTTCCGATCCGTATGTCATCTTGTCCACTGATGACGTAAAAACCGCCGCACAGCAGGCGTTCGAGGTTCGGATGGAAAACACAGGTCAGGCCTGTAACTCGAATAAACGAATCATCGTCAGAGACGATATTTATGATGATTTTGTCACAGAAATGTCAGCGCTGGCAGCATCATTAAAACCGGGCGACCCTGCTAAAGACGCAGAGAACACATACGCGCCGCTGTCATCTGAAAAAGCGGTTGAAACGCTGCTGGGTCAGATTGAGCGGGCAGTACAAGCGGGTGCGACCATCCACGTTGGCGGGCAGCGCGAAGACCGCCCTGGCTTCTTCGTACAGCCGACCGTGATAACCGACATTCCGCAGGGCTCTGATGTGTACTACGAGGAGTTTTTCGGTCCGGTGATTGCTGTCTATAAAGTCGATTCCGATGCGGAAGCTCTGCAGCTGGCTAACGATACTCAATACGGTCTAGGGGCTGCGGTGTTTGCTACGGATCAGGATCGTGCCGCCGCGTTTGCTGAGAAGCTCCACGCAGGCATGGTCGGCACCAATATTTCTCCGGAGGAATCGGCAGAGACTCCGTTTGGCGGTGTGAAACGCTCTGGTTATGGTCGTGAGCTCGGCCCAGTAGGCATGGATGAGTTCGTCAATAAACGCCTGATGACGGTCAAAAAATAACGAAGTTTCCTTCCAGTAATATAAACGGCCGCTGGCGCGCTCTAGTTCCGGGGATGCACCAGCGGCCGAACTTTTTTGTTCATGTCCGGGCTGGCGTTTCGTCGGAGGGCGTTATGTAGATTTTTCGCAGTGGTTCTTCGACCTTCCAGACGGTATGCATCCCAGCGACCAGGCGCACCACACTGCCAACGGTTAGCCTCTGAGTTTGTTCTGTAAAACCATTCTCAGCTAACACTTGTACCGTACCGCGACCAGAAAGCACGACGAAGTACTCGTCTTCTTCAACGTCGGTCATATTGCCGCTGCTCATTTCCCAGATGCCCACGCTGCACCCTTTCAACTCACCGATCTCGAGGTGCCCGGTGGTTACGATTGGTTTTTCAGTAACGCGTTGGGTTGGTTCGATCGTTTCGTGTGAAAGTTCAATCTGCTGTGCATTAATATGGCGCAAAGTATGATTTGAAGTCATCATTAGGAGTCGAATCCGATTCCGATTTTATCCATCGTCCGCAAGAACAGTGAGCGTTGGCCTTGGTTGCGATCGGCACGAATCATTTGGTTGCTCATGACCTGCACTCCCATCCAGGTTGCCGGTTCCGGTGGGAACGGGATAGGTTTCTTGCGCACGAGTTGCAGTTGCGTCAGTTCTGTTTCCTCACCGGACAAGAGGTCTAGCATAACCTTTGCGCCAAAGCGGGTAGCCCCGACACCCAAACCGGTGTAACCAGCCGAGTATGCGACCCGACCGCGGTGAGAAAGATCAAAAAACGAGAAGAACCGTGAACATGAATCAATAGCGCCACCCCAGGCGTGGGTAAACTTGATACCTTCCAATTGAGGGAAAGTACCATAGAAGTGCGCAACTAATTTCTCGAAAGTTTCGTCGCGATAATCATATTCGGAGCGCACTTTGCCACCGAAGTGGTAGATAGCATCGTAGCCTCCCCACAGAATCCTGAATCCACCATGCTCATCAATCGTAGGCCGAGAATAGTGGAAGCGATTATTCAGATCTGCAAGCCCAATCATTTTGTCCCACCCGATGGCTTCGCGTTGCAAGTCGGTGAGGGGCTCTGTCATCAACGCATAATCGTAGAGCGGAAGAGTATAGAAGTTGTGGCGTTTGAGCAGCGACGGGAAGGCATTGGTTGCTAGGGCAACGCGTTTCGCGGTGATCTGTCCTTCTGGCGTAGTGACCCGAAGCGTGGGTCCTGTATCGATGAGTCTTTCGGCTTTCGTATTTTCATAGATCTCAACGCCGAGTTCACGGCATACCCGGGCCAATTCCCAAGCAAGTTTGGCAGGATGAACCAACATTGTGCCGTCCTCATCGCGTTCTGCCGCAAGAAATTCAGGCGAGTTGATAAGAGCCCTGGTTTCGCTTGCGTTGAGGAAATGCTCGGCTTCGCGTAACCATTCAACCTGGTGTGGTTCGGTCGCCACGTTGATGCTCCCGTCGGTTTCCAGCTCGATATCCATGTTGTATCGTTGCGCAGTTTCTCGAATCTCCGCCAGATTCTGCATCCCAAGTTTCGTGAGTTTCGCGTTCTCATCTGGCAGATGGTTCTGGCCATTTGCTGCACCATGAACCAGAGAGTATTCGCAGAATCCTCCGTTTCGACCTGAGGCGGCCCAACCAATGCGTTGGGCTTCGATGAGAACGACTTGCCGGTTGGGATCTCGTTCCTTGGCCTGTAAGGCTGTCCACAAACCGGTGTAACCCCCACCGACAACAAGCAGGTCGGTTTCGAGGCTACCCGCGAGCGCTTCGGTAGCAGCGGGACGATCAGGTGTATCCAGCCAATACGGGGCGTATTTGGTGTTCGCCAAGGCCTGGGCGATTAGTGTTTTGGGGATGTTTCGTTCGTGATGGTCAAAAGTCAGATCGTGTTGTGTTGTCACTTGAGTTATTCCGTTCGTTGTCCGGTGAAAGGTCGCTTCGCCGCTAACCTTGTCATGAGATTTGGGCGTACTGAGACAATCTCGTGCCTGCTATCGAATTCAGGGTCAATACCCTGTATCACCTCTGAAATCATCATGGTCACACCCTGGAACAAAAAAGCGCTGAGACATGATGCTATTTCTTTCCCGTGATGATACCTGCGGCTTTGGCAATCCACGAGGTCCTAGGCTTGCCTTGCAGCTCCTGCTTATCAGCAATCTCATAGGCTCGGTAGAGCCCACGCGTGGCCAGCCACCGTAGGGGTTCAGGCTCCCATTTACGCGCCCGATGATTCACCCAGGGTAACGTCACGAGTTCAGTCTGGTTGCCCAAGATGAGATCTCGAATCGTGCGCCCAGCAAGGTTGGTCGCCGTGACGCCAGTGCCGACGTATCCCCCGCCCCAGGCGATGCCTGTCTGAGGGTCAAAGCCGACGCTGGCTGCCCAGTCCCGCGGCACAGCCAGCACCCCTGACCAGATGTGATCGATCCGTGTCCCGGAGGCCATCGGAAAGAAGCGAAACAATAGTTCGCTGAGCTTGCCGACGGTGGCCTTCTGGGTCAGGCCATTATTGTCGGTACCCGAACCGAAGCGGTAGGGCACACCCCGTCCACCGAAGGCGATGCGGTCGTCACTGGTACGTTGGGCATACATATACACGTGTGCGAAGTCGCCGAGCAATTCTCCGTTATTCCAATGGATCTCATCCCAGATGTGCGCAGCCAACGGTTCAGTAACAATGAGCGAGGAGTTCATCGGCAACCACAATCGTTTGAGTCCTTTGAGATTGGCGGTAAACCCTTCAGTAGCACGCACTATGAAGTCGGCCCGTACGGTTCCGTGCGTCGTCTTGAGCACGCGAGGAAGGATTTTTTCAACGATTGTGCCTTCATAGATCGTAACGCCGAGTCTTTCCACGGCTGTGGCCAGCCCTGAGACAAGTTTGGCAGGGTGTACCCGGGCGGCATGTGGATGCCACAACGCGGCTCGGGTATTGGCCACATTGATTTTAGCTATTGCGTCGTCACGTTCCAACAGGTGTACATCAGTACACCGCCAGCGTTGTTCAGCCACGGCGAAAGCACGGAGCCTAGATTCCTGGGCTGGGGTGTAGGCGACGTTAAATTCGCCTCCTTTCTGGATATCTGCTTCTATTCCCTCAGCCGCGGAGACTCGAATAACTTCATCAACAGTCTCGTTCATGATCTGCTGGAATCGTTCTGCTGCTTGGAAACCATGCGACTTTATGTATTGTTCGCGCCCACCAGTGATGGAATTGGTGAGCCAACCACCATTGCGGCCCGAGGCGCCATACCCGAAGTGTTCTTGTTCCACAATGATGATATGCAGATCTGGGCGAGCTTGTTTCAGATAGTAGGCACTCCATAACCCGGTATATCCTGCGCCAACAATAGCGACGTCGCAGGTGATATCATCTGGGAGCCCCGGGCGCCGTTGTGGAATGCCAACCTGTTGCCACCAGTGGGAGACCATGCCATTAATCATCAATTGTCTCCTCCACTTGTGGGATGTTAATTGGCAACATTTCTGACCACATCTGCAGCGGATGCGCCGGATTTGCGTAGCACGTAGCCAACCAGGCCCAAGGCCACCAGCGTCAGGATCAACATGACCGTCGACATCGCCGCAACTTCTGGTCGCAACGCAACCCTGACGGATGAGAAGATGTAGACGGGCCACGGAGTGTAGCCAGGTTGTTGGACGAAACTCGACAAAATCGTATTGTCGAGACTGAGGGTAAAGCTCATCAGCCCGCCTGCCAGTATTCCTGGCATCGCGATTGGCAGTGTAATATCACGGAACTGCTCCCAGCGCGTTGCCCCGAGATCAGCGGCGGCTTCTTCAAGCTGTTCGTCAATGCCCGACATTCGAGCGCGTACGATAAAGGTCACCACGGCCAAACTGAACATCGCGTGAGCCACCACGAGTCTGACAAGGCCATTATTAAACATGGTGATTTGAGCATCAACTCCCAGGGTGACAAACCAAGGCAGGTACGCAATGCCATCAACCACTTCTGGAGTCATCAGCGAGATAGCTAACAGGCCGATGAGCCCGACAGTGATAAGTGTGGATCGTTTTGCCCGCGCCAATGCAATACCGCCGAGCGTGCCCAGCATTGTTGCAAGCAGTGCGGATAAGAACGCTGCCTGCAAACTCGTAATCACAGAGGAGACAATGACGTCATTATTGATAGCACCGATATAGGCGTCGAAACCAAACTCGCGGAACTGAGCAAGGACCCGGCCGTTATTGAATGAGTACGCGACGATCACAGCGATCGGTGCGAACAGGAAGATGAAAACCAGCACTCCCCAGACCGTGAGCCCGAGGTCAGATAACCGTTTTCGAGGTGATTTTTGCTCAACCATTATGCCAACTCCACATTCACACGGGTTGCTCGTTGATAAACTTTTCGTCCAGCCCAGAAAATCAGGCCGGCAATTGCCACGACGATGGCTGTAACCAGCATCAGCGTCACGGCCATCGCGGATCCTAGCGCCCAGTCTTGGGCGGTGTTGAATTGGTTTGCGATGACCTGTCCGATCATTGTGCCTTCGGCACCGCCAAGTACCACGGAGGTCACGTAATCCCCGTTGAGTGGGACGAAGACCAGCAGACATCCGCTAATGACACCAGGCATGGCAAGGGGCATGGTGATTCGAAAGAAAGTGCTCCATTTTCCGGCGCCAAGGTCGTAACTGGCATCGCGGAGGTCTTTGCCTGCAGCATCCATTGCCACAAACAGGGGCAAGATCATCAACGGGAGATAGTTGTAGATGACACCAATCTGGACTGCCAGCGCCGTGTAGAGGATGTCCAGCGGTCCCTCAAGTAATCCGATAGTTTGCAGGAAGTTCGACAGATACCCCTGGGGTGACAGAGTGATCTGCCATCCCAATGTGCGGACCAGGAAGTTCGTCCAGTATGGCACCAAAACTAACGCGAGCAAGACGTTGCGGCGTCTAGGCGATACCTTGACGGCCAGCCAGTATGCAAACGGTACAGAAATGAGCAGGCACGCCAGTGTTCCAGTAATCGAGATTTCAAGGGTCGAGATAAACGTCGAGTAAATCGTGCCTGACATTGCTGCTTGGTATTGTTCGAGACTCAGGACATCAGTGGCAACCGGGGTGAATAGGTCGGGCTTGTATCCGAAGCTGTAATATAGAATAAACGCCACGGGAATGACGAAGAAGAACACCACATAGGCCCAGACGGGAAAAAGCAGTGCGCCGGGTCCGATGACTTTTGCGAGAGATTTTCTCATGACCCGCTCCTTACTTGCGCTGCAGTGTAGATGTCCACTCGGGTTTGTTCGCCGCCCAGTCGTAACGACGGAGTGAGGCGATCGACGATCTCGGGGGTTGGGAAAATCAGCTCTGGATATTCATAGCTCTCTTCGACACTGGGATCGTTAAAGACCTTGGACCCGGTGGAATACCCGATGTAGTCGGTCTCAAGTACAGCCTGTTCTGGCGCAATGATGTAGTCGATGAATCTATGTGCGGCGTCGGGATGCGGCGCACCGGTGGCCAGGCACCACGTATCGGTCCACCGGTTGGCTGTCGGGGTCGGGAATACGAACTTCCAGCGATCCGGATCATCGACTTCCAGAAAGCCTTGGCGTGCATCACCGTTGAACGCTTGCAGGAGTTTGAACCCGCCCTGGATCATTGACGTGCTGACCGTACTGGAGTACGCACGGATGTGCGGGGCGATCTGCTCTACCACGATCTCGCGGGCTTCTTCTAACTCATCGTCATTACTGGTATTGAGGTCATAACCTTTGGCAGCCAGTGCGATAGCAACCACTTCCCACGGATCTTCAAGCAGTAACGTGGAACCGGAAGCTTCTTTTTGGGCGACTCGGATAAAGTCTTCCCAGGTGGTCAGTTCCTCAGGGATGGCTTCAACATCGTAAACGTAGCCTGTAGTGCCCCACGCTTTGACAATGGAGTACTCGTCATTGGGGTCGTGTCGTTGGCCTTTGAATGCAGCATCAATAGTTTCGAAGTTCGGTATCAACGACATGTCCAGCTTTTGGATCAGGTTGTTCTCGATCAACTGAGGTATCTCAAGGTCCGTGGGGCAGACAATGTCGTACCCAGAAGTCCCTCGGCTGGCGCCGAGTTTGGCAATGAGTTCCTCATTAGAGCCATAAGAGTCGACCTGAAGCACGACGTCGAAACGGTCGCCGAAGGCCCCTAAGACCTCGGGATCATCGTAGTCGCCCCACGTGTATACGTTGAGTTTGTCTTCTAACGTTCCATCAGGTGCAACGTTCGCGGCCATTTCTCCTGTTCGCCCGCAGGCGGTGAGTACGCCAACGCCGGCAGCCATCATGGCACTGAGAACCGTGCGACGAGTGAGCTTGTGCGAAAAGGCGCGGTCCCCGATCACTTTGACGATGTTATCCATATGCAAAAACCCTTACTGCGCTGCTGTTCCACTCCAGCAATACCAGGTCGCCTTCGTTACCCTCCGGGGCGGTTGAAGCAGGGAGACGCACCAGCACTTCGGTACCGTCGCCGATACGCACCAAGTACTGGAAGACATCGCCTAAGAACGAGCGACTGATCACGCGACCCGTGACTTGGTTCGCAGCCGGTGTGGTGTCTTCCGTTGACGATGCGTGTACAAACTGAATGGCTTCTGGTCGGATCGCCACACGAACGTCTGAACCGACCGATACCTGCTGGTCTGTGGCGCTGACCATTATGCCGGTCGCTGTGTCGAGTTCGAGATGGCCCGGAAATGCGTTGCGTACTTTGGCATCGAAGAAGGTCTGTTGCCCAATGAACTCCGCCACG
The DNA here is from genome assembly GCF_020742345.1 of Enteractinococcus helveticum. Classification (GTDB taxonomy): domain Bacteria; phylum Actinomycetota; class Actinomycetes; order Actinomycetales; family Micrococcaceae; genus Yaniella; species Yaniella helvetica_A. The sequence goes on from NZ_DYXC01000010.1 coordinate 8,634, forward strand.
AATGCGTTTTCCGGGGTCTGATAGATTTCTTCAGCGGTACCGATCTGCTGAATATTGCCGTGGTTCATAACCACGATGCGGTCACTCATTGCCAGAGCTTCTTGCTGATCGTGGGTGACGAAGACGAAGGTAATTTTCAGTTCGTCATGTAACTGGATAAGTTCTAGCTGCATTTCTTCGCGGAGTTTACGATCGAGTGCCGACATAGGTTCATCGAGCAGCAGCACCTTTGGCCTATTCACGACGGCTCGTGCCAGCGCGATGCGCTGCTGCTGACCACCAGAGAGCATGTCTGGCTTGCGATCTGCGAACTTGGTCATTTGCACCAGTCGCAACACGTCTTGCACACGAGTTCGGATTTCGTCTTTCTTGACTCGCGAGCGTTTCAGCCCGTATGCGATATTCTCGGCCACGCTAAGGTGCGGGAACAGCGCATAAGACTGGAAAACAGTATTGACGGATCTCTTATTTGGCGGAAGAGCGACGAGGTCTACGCCATCCAGGTGAATCTCACCGGAGGTGGGTTCCTCAAAGCCAGCAATCATTCGTAGCAGGGTGGTTTTGCCGCACCCAGAGGGGCCGAGCAGGGAGACAAACTCTCCTGCTTCAACATCAAGATCCAGCGGACTGATTGCTTCATTCTCACCGTATACTTTTCGAAGTTGTCTGATTGTCAACGCACCAGAAGACATATGATTGTTCCTCTTCGTGTGAGCGAATGGTGATTTTCATACACTCGCCGCAGTGACCTAATAGGCTGCCGCGAAATATATGAACGTGATTCACATAACTTTTAGAAGACTGTATACGACAACGCCTGCATTTTCTACCCTCGACCAAAACGAGGCCGAAATACGCCCAGACCGAGGCGCCATAATGCGCAAGCACCGTTGACATGCACTCCCTTAAGCGCATAAACACCCCGCACCAAACCAAGCGCAAGCAACTTGCACACCCCGGACCCACCGGCAACTTGACGCCTCTCCAGAGAATAAGCCCTCGACCCGTAGAGGCACGACAACTCAGACTCACCGGCTATACAGTGAACACATATTTGTGTACCATGTCACTAAATGAACATAATTCATTATGAGGAAGAGTCCATGTCTACTGCATTTGAATCCCTAGATTCTCGTCCAACGCTTGACCGTGATGTCGTCGTCATTGGTGCTGGTCCGGCTGGGTTGATGGCGGCGTATACGTTGAAAAAGGCTGGAAAGTCGGTTGCCGTGGTCGAGGCTCGCGACCGTGTGGGTGGGCGCACTTGGAACGGCAAGGTGCAGGATGTTCACGGCACCGAGCACTTTATTGAAATTGGTGGCCAATGGATTTCACCGGATCAGACCCGGTTGATCAGTCTGGTCGACGAGCTGGGTTTGGAAACCTTCCCCCGCTATCGCCAAGGTGACCGCGTGTATCTTTCACCGGATGGTACCCGCCATAGGTATTCGGGTGAGTTGATGCCGGTGTCGGAGAAGACCAACGCGGAGATGGAAAAACTCATTGGCCTGCTCAACGTCAAGGTCAGTCAGATGGATGTTCAACGTCCGTGGGCGATGCCTGAGGCCGCTGAGTTGGACAGCATTTCCTTTACTGATTGGCTCAAACAGCACTCGGATGACCAGGAAGCCATTGATAATGTGTCGATCTTTATTGCCTCGGGTATGCTGACCAAACCCGCCCACACGTTCTCGGCCCTGCAGGCGATTCTCATGGCTGCTTCGGCCGGGTCGTTTTCCAACCTCGTAGATGAGGACTTTATTCTCGATAAGCGCGTGGTGGGTGGCATGCAGTCGGTGTCGCTGAAGATGGCCGAATACCTTGGCGACGACGTCATCCTGGACTCCCCGGTCCGGCAGTTAAACTGGACCACGGAAACCGACCCGGCCACCGCGGATGCCCTGAACAATGTGGCCGCCGATGTGCGCAACGGTGTGGCACATAACGGCGCCCCGGGTGAGGTCACCGTATATGCCGATCAGGTGATCGTCCACGCCGCAAACGCTGTGCTGGCGGTCCCACCGAATCTGTATCACCGCATCCAATACGTTCCACCGCTGCCCCGTGAGCAGATGGTCGCCCACCAGCACATCTCCATGGGCCTGGTCATTAAGGTCCACGCCGTTTACGACACCCCGTTCTGGCGCGACAAGGGCCTGTCGGGTACCGGGTTTGGTGGCGGTCACATGGTCCAAGAAGTCTATGACAACACGAACTACGGCCCGAATAGTGTCAATACCAATGCGGGCGAAGACCCCCACGGTGTGCTGGTTAGCTTCGTATCCGATGTCCATGCCGAAGCCATGTGGGCGCTACCTGAAGCCGAGCGCAAACACCGCATCCTGTCCGAACTCGCAGCCTACCTCGGTGAAGAAGCCATGGACCCAATTGCCTTTTACCTATCCGATATGGCAGCTGAAGAATGGACCCGCGGCGCATATGCTGCCAGCTACGATCTGGGCGGACTCAGCCGCTGGGGGCATCTACAAAACCAACCAACCGGCCCCATCCACTACGCGTGCTCAGACATCGCCGCCGAAGGCTACCAACACGTCGACGGCGCGGTACGCCAGGGCGAAAACGCAGCCAAAGCCATCTTGGAATATGCAAAAGTCACCGCCTAGTCGCCCGACAAACCGCACATCCAGACAACCCTTTCGACATCCTGGCACGTTTAATACCGTACCCACCACACCCCGAATATTGGAGCAAACCGTGACGACATCCCCCGCCTATCAGACCATCAACCCTGCGACCGGCGAAGTACTCACACAATACCCCGTCATTGCCGACACCGACGTCGAGACGATCGCTAAGAACTCCCATCAGGCCTTTGCTACCTGGCGGGCGCTGTCTTTGGCCGAGCGCGCAGCCAAAGTCGCCAAACTAGCCGACCTCTTCGAAGACAACGTAGACGAGCTGGCCGCGATCATGACCAAAGAAATGGGAAAACCGCTGGCCGAAGCCAAAGAAGAAACCCAGTTTTCCGCTGAGATCTTCCGCTACTACGCCACCCACGGCCAACACCTGGCAGCCGACACGAAAGTCAGCGAAAACAACGACACCATCTCCTACATTCAACGCCGCCCCGTAGGCCCGTTACTGGGGATCATGCCCTGGAACTACCCGTACTATCAGATCGCCCGGTTTGCGGCACCCAACCTAGTGCTAGGCAACACGATCATTCTCAAACATGCCGAATCCTGCCCCGAATCCGCCCTAGCGGTACAACGCATGATGGACGAGGCCGGCATCCCAACCGGGGTGTATCAAAACGTATTTGCCACCCACAACCACATCTCCGCCTTCATCGCCCATCCACTCATCCAAGGTGTGTCACTGACCGGATCCGAACGCGCCGGTGCGGCCATAGCCGAACAAGCCGGCAAACACCTCAAAAAAGCCGTCCTGGAACTCGGCGGCTCCGATCCCTACGTCATCCTATCCACCGATGATGTCAAAGCCGCCGCCCAACAAGCTTTTGCCGTCCGCATGGAAAACACCGGCCAAGCCTGTAACTCCAATAAGCGCATCATCGTCATGGACGACATCTACGATGAATTCGTCGCCGAAATGACCACCCTCGCGGCAGCCCTGAAACCCGGCGACCCCACCACCAACGATGACACCACCTACGCACCGTTGTCATCAGAAAAAGCCGCCACCACCTTACTGCAACAACTCGAGCAAGCCAAACAAGCCGGTGCCACGATCCACACCGGTGGCCAGCGCGAGGACCTACCCGGGTTCTACATCCAACCCACCGTGATCACCGACATCCCACAGGGTTCAGACATATACTACGAAGAATTCTTCGGCCCAGTCATCAGCATCTTCCGAGTCGAATCCGATGAACAAGCCCTCCAATTAGCCAATGACACCCAATACGGGCTCGGCTCAGCAGTCTTTGCCACCGACCAAACCCGCGCCCAAGCCTTTGCCGAACAACTCAACGCCGGCATGGTCGGAGCCAACACCTCCCCAGAAGAATCCGCAGAAGTCCCCTTCGGCGGGATCAAACGCTCCGGCTACGGCCGCGAACTCGGCCCCATAGGCATGGACGAATTCGTCAACAAACGCCTCATGACCATCAAAAAATAACCCCACCAACGAGAAGTGGCGGTCAGACGTAAATATCGTGTGACCGCCACTATGCTGTGTTTACTATTCAAGAATCGTCATCAATTGTGAACCCTCTACAATATCCCATCAGG
>NZ_DYXC01000011.1 GCF_020742345.1 Enteractinococcus helveticum
ACCCAGCCAATGACAAGGCCGGTCATGAGACCGTAGACGCCGGTCGCGATGTGGTCAGCGACCCATCAGAGTCCTTGGAAGAAGAAGGCGGCACCACCGCCACCCGAAATACCTAAAACCACGCCGAAGGACACCATGAGCTTGGCACCTGAATCATCAGGTGCCAAGCTCATCTGCTGTTAAAATCCGCTTCATTGAACAATCCCGTGTCCTAGACGTGCTCCGTTCCTCCCATTCCAGCAGACTCCGTACTGCATGACGCGAGTTGACGAGCATAGCTCTGCTGCGGTCTACCGAGACGCATCTCTCAACGGCTTATTGTGGTCGTCACAATCTTGCGTGTGGCTCACAGCACCATTACCGTAGCCTGTGCAACAACTCACTATCAACATAGATATTTGCGTGCAGCATGCGGGAGGCACCAATGGATCTACGTCATCAGATCGACATTCGGCCAATGTCCGGGTACCAATGGCTCATCATCGCCCTATGTACCTTCCTCAATGCGCTCGATGGTTACGATGTGTTGGCTATTTCCTTTACCTCCAATGCGGTAACCGAGGAGTTCGGCCTCAGCGGCACTGAGCTGGGTATCGTCATGAGTGCCGCCCTCGTCGGGATGGCTGTGGGAGCGTTAACCCTGGGACCGGTGGCAGACCGGATCGGTCGCCGCAATATGACGATCCTGGCCCTCATCGTCAACGCCATTGGACTGTTTTTATCTTCCACAGCCGATTCAGCAATCGAACTGGGTATCTGGCGAATCGTAACCGGCCTGGGTATCGGTGGCATCTTGGTGGGCACCAACGTGCTGAGCGCCGAATACGCTTCCCGAAAGCATCGTGGCCTCGCCATTAGCATCTATGCTGCCGGCTATGGCATCGGTGCAGCTCTGGGTGGCACCGCCATGGTGGGGCTCATCAACAGCTTTGGCTGGCGCTCAGTGTTTGTGGTGGGTGGCATCATGACCGTCATTTCGCTGATCCTAGTGCTGCCCCTGTTACCCGAGTCCGCTTCGTATCTGTACAACCGACAGCCCAAGAACGCCCAGGCCAAAGCCGAACACATCGCCCACCGACTGGGCTATCACGAACCAGTCGACCTCACCGTTGCAGACACAGCTGCCCAGCGCAGCGAACAAGAAACCGGGATCAGCAAGCTCTTCACCAAGCAGAACCGCCGGGTGACGCTGGTTATCTGGACCACCTTCTTTGTCATCATGTTCGCGTTTTACTTCGTGAACTCGTGGACCCCGCGCCTGATGCATGCCACCGGTTTAAGCGAAAACCTGTCGATGTTCGTCACCGTGGGGCTAACCCTTGGCGGTGCGATCGGTTCGGTTGTCTTTGGTCTGTTCACTTCTCGGTGGTCTACCCGTGTGGTGCTCAGCCGCTTTACGGTATTGGCCGCCATCTTAATGGCCATCTTCGTATTCTCTGCACAGTGGACCGTCGTCGTGCTAATTTTGGGCGTATTCGTTGGACTGTTTATCAACGGGTGCATCGCCGGACTGTATGTGTTGACACCACAGTCGTATTCTTCTGGATTGCGATCCACCGGTGCCGGTTGGGGCATTGGTATTGGGCGCTTCGGTGCCATCATCGCTCCGACCGCTACCGGCGCACTGATGGACGTCGGCTGGTCACCAGAAGCAATCTATGTTTCAGTCGGCGTGCTGATTCTGTTAGCCACCGTGGCCCTGTTGTTCATGCGCGGCATTGATGTTGAGGCCAACCGTGATCCGCAACAAGACCTGGAACACCGCAACGAAACGGCCTGGCCCAGCGCAAAGTAGCACGCATCGTTGTCAGAACGTTTGAGCGGGTGCCCTCATGGTAACGTTTCGCTTGTCTGCCCGTGTCAGTACTGTGTTGAAAGGGTGCCATGACTGCAGATCCATCAGCTCAACCCGAAACCGCTCTGGTTATCGAAGACGATGATGATATTCGACGTCTGCTAGAGATGACCATTGCTCAAGCAGGATTAGCGGTCGAATCTGCCAGTACCGGCCAAGAAGGCCTCACTCAGGCTCAACAACAGATATATTCGATGATCACCGTGGATATTGGCCTGCCAGATCTCAACGGGCTCGATGTAGTGCGCAGCCTGCGAGACCACTACACCGGTCCCGTGGTCATTATTTCTGCACGCTCTTCTGACACCGACCGGGAAGCCGGTCTAGCTGCAGGCGCTGACCTGTTTTTGACCAAACCATTTCGTCCTCGCGAGCTGCGTCAACAGTTTGCCAGCCTGCTGCAAAACGTCCGATAGTTTTCAAAACTCTGAAGCGGCCACCACATCCCGACGGATTTCTTCAACCGTATCTGTACCTAGCTGTTCCAAGGCCGGTAGCGCCTCACGCAGCTTGTCGAAATCGCCGGCTTCAACAAATTGGGCCATATGCGCTGCAGTCCCGGCTAAGCGGGCGGCACCGAGCATATCGGCGGCCACACGAATACTGGCAACTGCATCCCAGGTAGCGTCCCGGTCCTCGGCGGCTGTTGCCAACTGGACGTTGGCCAAGCGCTTGGGCCAGATCACCGCAAATGTTGAAATGAGTTCGTGGGCGTATTCCTCGCGGCCTTCCAATTCGACGGCCAATTGCTGAACCACAGCACGATCCAATAGCGGGGCGGCTGTTGGAATAATATGCAGTGGTGTGGTGTCGAGCTGACGCAGGTCGTCGGCGTTGCGTTTGGTTTTCGCCCAGGCATTGCGGCCGGTGAGCATCCTGCCAATGGCTCGCGCATAGAACACGTACGTGAGATACACGTAGCCTAAGAATAATAATCCCAAACCAAGAGAGTTCAGCCACCCGACTTTAGCACCGGCTCGGATTCTGTAGAGCGGGCCCCACATCGCATAAGGCAACACCAGGAAAATGATCGCGGCGAACAGGGTCAGCAGTTGCGATGTAGATTGCCAAAGCCAGGTTCCGCCGTCGACAATCGCCAAGATGGTCAAGATCGGAATGACCAACAGATTTGTCATCGACAACCAGGCTTGAATCATCAAGAAATGCAATTCGAGCAACCCAGCAACATTCAGGACCTTGGCACGGCGCAAGCGTGGCAACAGCGAGGCGCATTCCAGCAAGCCCTGTGCCCAGCGGGTGCGCTGGGTCAGGAGTCGCCGAAAATACGGCAGTGCTTCTTGAGACACGTGGGCATCTCGCGTGTAATGCGTGCGGTACCCCAATGACAGGATTTTGAGTCCCAGCTCAAAGTCTTCGCTCAGCTTCTTACCCCATGGCTCCCCATCGCCCTCGGCCAGATGATCTAGCACACTGAGTCTATTGAATTGGCCGTTGCCACCCATACCCACGGTGCCAGTTTTGACGCGTAACAGTTGCATGGCTGAATTGGCGGTACGAAACTCGATATCTTGCAGATGAATGAGTATTTTGCCGACCAGGTTTTTCCACCGGCCATTGAGCGGTCGGGGTCGTTTATCGTTGCGGTTTTTCATCCAGACTTCGATCTGGACGCCACCGGTCTGTTCGTCACCGAAGGCTTGTGGCCCGGCTAGTAGCTCCAGGGTGTTATCGGAGAGATAACCATCCGCATCCAGCACACCGATAATCGTGTGCTGTCGTCGATGAGGGTTGTCCCCCACAAATTGGCCGACCTGACGGTAGGCGGCATTCAGCGCATCGCCTTTACCTGTTCTCGCGTTTGGCAACACGCGAGTAATCAGATGAACATGATTATCGAAGTCTTGTAGGCCACGCACAATGGCACCAGTACGGTCGTGGGAGGCGTCGTCGATTACCCACACGTGAGCCGTTGGGAAACTGGTTCGTGCCGCCGATACCGTTTCTGCCACAACCGATTCTTCATTCAGACAGGGCACCAGCAAGTGCCATTCAAAGTCTGCAGCCTGCCCTTTGGTATGTGCTTCTCGGCGCAGGAAGGTAAATAGCAACAAGCTGATATAGGTTAGGGCCAGCGCTGAGATCACCGAGACGATGATCAGCATGACGTCGCGCACCAGGTGATTCCCAAAGGTCCCGAACGTGCCGGAAAACACGAATACGATGGAGGCTGTTGTGCCATAGACCGGACAGAGGATGACAGCCACGGCCCAGAGCCAGGCGGGGCTTTCACGATGTGCTGGGGTCACGATGTGTACTCCTCGTGCAATGGTAGACGTACGACAAATGTGGAGCCTTCACCGGCAGTGCTGTCCACCTGAATGCTGCCGTGGTGAGTTTCGACAATGCCTTTGGAAACGGATAATCCCAGCCCGGTTCCTTGGGTGGAGGTTGCGGCAGATTGGGTTCGATAAAACGGGGTGAAGAGATTTTCGCGTTCGTTGGGAGTCATGCCCGGCCCGGAATCGGTAACAGCAAAAATCGCTTCCGGAACGGATACGCCATCGCCGTCATCACGATCAACGCGCACCTGTACCCGGCCTCCGGGTGGCGTAAATTTCAGGGCATTCGACAGCAGATTATCCATGACCTGGTTGATTCGTTGCGCGTCAGCCCGGATGGTGGGCTCGTTGAGAGTTTCGAATTCTAGCTTGATGTTGCGTTCCACAGCAAGCGCCTGCTGCGCTTGCACAGCTTCTCGAGCGAGCGCTGCCAAGCAGAGGGGTTGTTTATTGAGCTTGAGGTTCCCGTAGCGTGCCTGTTGTTGCAGTAGGAGGTCTTCAACTCTGGCAAGGAGTTTTTCCGCGTTGCGCTCGATGACGGTCAGGAACACTTCGAGTTCTCGTCGGTCTTCTTCGGCCACGTCTTGGAGGGTCTCGATTGCAAAATCGGTATAGCCAAGAATTGATGTCAGCGGGGTGCGTAGTTCATGCGAGACGGTGGCGATGATGTCTTGTTGTGCTCGTTGTGTGTGGTAGGCGTCGCTGATGTCGTCGAAGATCAGGATCCGGGATTCTACGCCGTCGTCAGGGCTGGCGATGATGCGCGAGGTTATTTGCAAGACGCGCTGTTCATCAGTTGGTGCACCGGCCACGACCAGGAGGTCGTCGAAGCTTTCACCACGGATAACTCGTCTGGCCGGGCGGCGCTGCGGTGGGATGGGAACACCGTCAATGTCATAGATCAGGTGGCCAGCTTCTGTGGGGTCTGGGTTTCCCGCTGGTGACACGAGACCGTGAATGTAGCGCTGTGCTGGATTGGCCATGACGTCATTGCCTTGGGCGTCCATAACCAGTACTCCGACGTTGAGGTGGTTAATGACGCCTTTGAGCAGGCGGTCTTGGCGTTTGAATTCCTTGTGCTGGTGTGACAACCGAGCAAAGAGGATTAGCACAAGGGCGGCAACGATCAGAAAGGTGACCGGTAGAACGCCGAAGCGGGCAAAATTTACCATGCTCAGTTCGGTATCGGTGGCCAGTGATGGCAACGAGATCGTGGTCAGAATGGCAATCGTCCCAACCAGAACCCCACGCATGCGGTATTGCACAACCAACCAGAGCGCTGGGGCAAGCGCCAAACTGGACAGTTGGGCGCCGTCGGGTAGTGTCGCCCAGCGAATCACACCCAGGCCTGCTAAATCTGTCAGCGGCAGCAGGATGCTGAGCCATCGCAGTTGACGCATGTTAGCAGCTGAGGTCAGGGCCACCAGCACGGTGGGCACTAACAGCAGTGCGATACCGGCCGTCAGTTCGGGGGTTCGGATGCCCTGGTGGTGCGAAAACCACAACAGTACGACGGGCACCAAGACGACGGCACAAAAAATACTCTGCAGCAGCAGGCCCAGAGTCTTTGGTGCCAGGTTGGCGATCCACTGCCGCCAGATGCGCAGTTGGAAAATGCCAGGTTTCCGCGGCTGAGTTGGGCGGGAGCTGGTGATCATGAGAATAATCTACCCCGCCCAGCGCATCAGCTCAGGCATCTACTGCCTTACTACTGGAGCGTCAGTGCGCAATTCCGGCGTGGGCGAGTTCATCGGCAAATCCGTCGCGCCACGATGGGTATTTGGGTTGCCAATGTAGTTCATCTTTGGCTTTGGTGTTGGTTGCTCCACGCAACCTGGTCATAAAGGCGATTCCCCATGTTCCGACGGCGAAACCCGCCAGCAGTGGAGAAACACGTTTGGGTGTTGGTGCCCCCATCATTTCGGCCAGCAGTGGCAACCATTCGCGCACTTCGGCCGGATCGTCGTCGACAATGTTATAGATCCCGGACTTTTTGGCTGCCAACGCTGCAACGACTGCTGAGGCAGCGTCTTGGGTATGAATGAACGAAAAAATGGCTCGGCCGTCACCGATCATCGGCATTTCGCCTTGTTGCACTTCCCGGAAGAACCAACCTTGCGGAGCATAGCTTGTGCCCGGACCGTAGAGGTGACCGAACCGCAACACTGTTCCATGAGCCGCCCGAGTGGTCGCTTCCAGACGTTTGATGCCTTCTAAAACACTGGCGAAAGGTTTCGGCGGATCTCTCCACAGGGCCGCTTTTTCGTCGGCTAAGACGGTGCCGCGAGGTTCATAGCCAAATGCAATACTTTGCGAAATAAAATGTTCCACCCCCGCACGTTGTGCTGCATATCGCAGATTCTCGGTGCCGGCGATGCGCAACCGGTTGGTTTGGACAAAGTCCGCATCGATACGCTTGGGATTAATCCGCTCGGGAATGGCCGTGAGCATATTGATAATCGCGTCCGGCTCGCTTTCGTCCACCGCTCGCATCACCGCGTCGCGATCCAGCGCATCCACGGCAAGAGCAGTCGAGCCCATTGTTCCACGAACAGTTCGCGCCAGTCCGATGACGATGTGTCCGGCCGCTTCTAACTGCGGCACCAACTGACGGCCAATCGCTCCGGTAGCACCTGCTAATAAGACCCTCATAACCTGGACCCCCTTGTCACGGTCTCCTCATTTTACGCGCGTGCACACCGTGGTCTCAAGGCTCATAGGTGGCA
>NZ_DYXC01000012.1 GCF_020742345.1 Enteractinococcus helveticum
CTTGGCCAAAATTGGAGCCAAACTGCTGGCCATGGCCGCCGGAATCTGGCACAACTGGAAAACCGGAGCACCCCACAAACGCTCCCTGATCGCCTACGACCACTAAAATCAATAGGAATTAATCATCTAGGATTTCTCCGCCTATCAATCTGACCAATCCAACACAGCAGCAAGATCCCTAACCCTGGTTGAGTCCAAACAACGCAAAACCCCGGCGGGCTTCGAACTGACGTTCGAGCCGACCGGGGCGTGATTGCGTTATGAAAAGTTAGTTGGAGCCCATTGCGCTGCTCATGAGCGTTTCCATGATGCGCTGCTGAGCGTCTTCCTGACTCAGGACACTGTCGTCTTCAGGACGTGCTGGCGATTCGGTTTCGCCCCAGCCGGTGAACTTCATGCTCATTTCGTCGTCGGACAGTTCATAGAACTTCGGCGCCTCGTGATCAGCAATCAGGACCAGTTCTTCGCCGTCTTCACCGGTGTAGACCCAAACATCGATGTCGTCGCGGACCTCGTGGGTACCTTCGTCTGAGACTTCGTCACGGTCGACTGGAGTATCGTCGGATTCTCCCTCGCCGGTCCAGTCATCTTGCAGATTAGAGAACAGTGAACCGATGTTGAACTGGTCATCGTCACCGGACAGTTCGCTGCTGAAATCGATCCAACTGCCAGAAAGCTCTTCAGCGGCAGCATCAAGCTGCTCTTGCTGCGATGCATCGAGGCCCATACCTTGGCCTTCGAACATGGCGAACAGGGCATCTCCGGAAATAAATGCTTCCTCTTGGCCAAAGACGCGCATGAAGTCGTTTTCGCCGACGCTGACAGCGGTAGCCGAACCGTCAAGAGCTCCGTAAATGCTCATGCTTGTGGCGTCACCGAACATCTGCTCGACCATCGGATCATCATCGGCGATCAGTGCGAGATCGGCGGTCATGGTGACCGATCCTTCGTTCTGCATGGTTTCCCACATCAGGTCGTCGATCTCAGACAATGCCGGTACGTCTTCAACGCCTTGTCCACAGCCGGCCAGTACGAATAGCGAGGCAGAAGCAGTCACTGCAAGCATGTTTCGAGAAATACGTTTCATGGTCTCTCCAGTATTGAGGTGCATGGTGATGTTGCATCGTCGCGTCATACCCCACCGTGTAGTGCAGGCAATCCACCGACGGTTCCAGCTATTGAACGTAGCACGATGCTTCAAAGCACAACTGATGGTGACCAACCGCCAGAAAAGCAACCGAAAGCAATCACGCTTTTACACTTGATTTTACTTGAAACTTTTTCTTATGTGTCGACGGCGAAAATGATTCTGCTGAACAAATTGCAGTGAATCACGCCACGTCGAGACTGCCGGTACCTTCGACTTGGACGCTGAGCTCGACCTGATGTTTAGCGGTCTGGGCACCGTACGTTTTGAGTTCAGAGGTCAGGTCGACATTCGCGCGCTGGCACAACTGATCGGCAGCTACGTTCTATAGGCTTTGACCACAACGGTCGACTCGGTGCCCCTACAACAGCTGAAATGACCAGCCCACGCACAGCGCTGCTGGAATGGTGGTTCGGTGCTGCACAGGGCTGTCTGGCCGCATCAGTTACTACAGCAGGTGATAGCGCTGGGACTCAGAGTGAGCAGCGCCGGGGTGGTATCACAACTGCTGGGGAGGTCGGTGGTGCAGACGCCGGTTTCTGGCAGATTCAGGTGGACGTCGTCGGCGGCTTGACGATCGCCAGCCAAGGCGGCAGCGATGGAGCGGACTTGTTCATAGCCGGTGGCCATCAAGAAGGTCGGGGCGCGGCCATAGCTTTTCATTCCGACAATATAGAAGCCGGGTTCTGGATGGGCCAGGACGCGTTCGCCGTGCGGTGCCACGCTGCCACAGGAATGAAACTCGGCATCGATCAGCGGACCCAGCTGACGTGGTGCTTCCACGGCGGGGTCCAGGTCTAGACGGAGTTCTTGGAGCATGGTCAGATCTGGTCGAAACCCGGTGGCTGCGACCACCGCATCGACTTCCAGATCCTGCATGCCCTGCGGGGTCTGGGTCGTAACACTCAGCGCCGTATCGGTGGTGGTGAAGCCTGTGATCATGGTGGATGTGTGCAGGGTGATCGTCCCGGGTTCCACCAAGTGGCGCAACCGGGTGCCAAGCGCGCCACGGGCAGCTAACTCATCCTGATCTTCGCCGCCGTACACCCGGCTGGGATCGGTCGACCGGATCGCCCAATGTATCTGGGTGTCAGGTGCCGTGGTGGCCAGCTCGGCGAGATCGAGCAGGGTATTGGCTGCGGAGTGGCCTGAACCGACGACGAGCACTCGACGATTGGCAAACCGGTTGCGGTCAGCGCCCAGCACATCTGGCAGTGGAGCAGTGATCCGGCCCTGCTCATATGCAGTGTGTTCACCGGGGGCGGGCAGTCCGGATCGGCCCAGCGGATTGGGCTGATTCCAGGTGCCCGAGGCATCCAAGACCGCTTGGGCGGCCAGGTCTGTTTCGGTGCCATCAGCGGTTCTGACTCGCACCAGTAGCGGGGTCTCGGCGCGGTGGGTGCTGCGGGTTTTGTCGATGCCGTCTCGGGACACGGCCACCACACGAACACCGGTTTGGATGCGGTCACCTAGAGCCTCAGCCAGTGGGGTCAGGTAGTCGTCAATGAGTTCTTGGCCGGTCGGCAGCGCATCTGGGTCGGGCGCGACCCAGCCGGTGGTGTCCAGCAGGCGGCGTGCGGCGTCATCGATGTTGTATTGCCACGGGGAAAACAGCCGGGTGTGGCCCCAGTCGCGGATGCTTGCGGCAATATGTTCCCCGGACTCCAGGACCAACGGGGTCAGGTCGCGTTCCAGGACATGGGCGGCGGCGGCCAGCCCGATGGGGCCAGCGCCCACAATGATGACAGGCAGGGCAGTGGTGGTCTCAGGGGCAGGGTCAGGCATGATCAGGTCGTGACTTTCTGTTCGGGGGTTAGGTCGTGAATTAACTGGATGACGCGGCGTTTAATGTCATCACGGATACCGCGGACGGCTTCGAGGGCTTGGCCTGCGGGATCGTCTAGTTCCCAGTCTTCATAGCGTTTGCCCGGATAGATCGGGCACACATCCCCGCACCCCATGGTGATGACCACATCCGAAACCTGCACTGTCTCTGGGGTCAGCACCTGCGGGGTGGCCTCAGTGATATCAATACCTTCTTCGGCCATGGCAGCTACGGCCACCGGATTGAGGTCATCGGCTGGAGCGGAGCCGGCAGAACGCACGGCAATGCGGCCATGGCTGAGCTCTCGGAGGTAGCCGGCAGCCATTTGGGAACGACCCGCGTTATGGACACACACGAACAGCACGGAGGGTCGTGTCTCCGCCGCGGCGTTTTGAGAAGAGGGTGCTGGGATCATGAGATCACCTTTCAGGGGTGCTCAGTTCGGCCAAGAGGGCACGAACGCGAGCCTCGATATCATCACGCACTAAACGCATCCGCGCTATACCGTCGATGCCGCGTGTGGAGGGTTCATAGGTGGACCAGGTCTCCATGGTGCCAGCCATCCCGGCCACCAGCTCGAGGTTGGCCTCGTCCCCGACGAGGATGACCCGATCCACGCGGCGCAGCAGTTCTGGGTCAATGGCCTGCGGGGTTTCGGCGGACATGTCGGCACCAACCTCTGCGATGACCTCTGCGGAGAGTTCATTAATGGCGTTCCCGGGGTGCGTGCCGGCGGAATGCACTTCGACCCGTTGGCCAGTGGTTTCGGCGTGGTAACGCATCAGGGCGGCAGCCATTTGGGATTTGCCGCCATTTTTCACACAAACGAACAGCACGCTGGGTGTGGATGGAGAGGTCATGAGGTGACTTTCTGTGTGGTAGGAACAGGGACGGTGGGATCGTTGGGGAACAGTCGGCGGCCCAACCACAGGGCAACATAGACTAGACCCACCAGAACCGGGACTTCAATCAGGGGGCCGACGACCCCGGCCAGGGCCTGGCCGGAGGTGATGCCAAAGGTGCCAATCGCCACGGCAATGGCCAGTTCGAAGTTATTGCCCGAGGCGGTGAACGCCACCGATGACGATTTGGCATAATTCAGGCCCAGTGCCTTGGAGACCAAGAAGCTGATCAGAAACATCGCCACGAAATAGATCAACAGTGGCACCGCAATGCGAGCCACGTCCCACGGCTGGGAGGTGATCGCCTCGCCTTGCATGGCAAACAACAACACGATGGTAAACAGCAGTCCGTACAGCGACCAGGGGCCGATCTTGGGCAAGAACGTGTCTTCATACCAGGCGCGGCCCTTGGCCTTTTCGCCATAGGTGCGGGTCAGGAACCCAGCCAACAGCGGGATGCCCAAAAAGACCAACACGGACACCACAATGGCCCCAAGAGAAAACTCTGCGGAGGTGGTCTCTAGTCCCAGCCAGGACGGTAGGGCTTGTAAGTAGAACCAGCCCAGCGCTCCGTAAGCGACAAGTTGGAACACCGAGTTGATGGCTACTAACACGGCGGCGGCTTCGCGATCCCCGCAGGCCATGTGATTCCAGATAAACACCATCGCGATGCACCGGGCCAATCCGACAATGATCAACCCGGTACGAAACTCGGGTAAATCAGGCAAGAACACCCAGGCCAGGATGAACATAAACGCCGGGCCGACCACCCAGTTCAACACCAGGGACAAGATCAGCAGTTTCCGATCCCCGGTCACTCGGTGGGTTTCGTCATACCGGACTTTGGCCAACACCGGGTACATCATCACAAGCAAGCCCACGGCAATCGGCACCGAAATCCCACCAATACTCAGCGAATCCAACATGGTGTTCAACCCCGGTACAAAACGGCCCAGCGCCAGGCCTAGACCCATGGCCAGCAAAATCCACACCGCTAACCATCGGTCCAAGAAGGACATTTTCTGCACGACCGGTGCCGCATTCGGCACATTGACGGCGGTAGTCACAATTCCAGCATCCTTCACATTGATGGTTGTCTATCGGTGACACACATTAGCCTGTCATATCGACAAACGTCAATGTATGCTTGAGGCATGACCACGACCGAAAATGCACCAGATCGTTTAATCTCGCCCACGAGTGGATGCTGTTCTCTGCATGGCAGTCCCCTCGACACAGCGACCGCAGACCGGATGACGGCTAAACTCAAAGCTCTCTCTGATCCCACCCGGCTGCGAGTCCTCTCCCACGTGGCAGCACAAGGCTGCGAATCCGTGTGTGCGTGCGACCTCATCGACGTCCTCGATATCAGTCAGCCCACCATCAGCCATCATTTGAAAAAACTTGTCGACGCCGGACTCCTCACCCGCGAACAACGCGGCAAATGGGCCCACTACACGATCATCCACGAAGCATTCGATGAACTCCGCGACTTCCTCAACATCCAATAGATCCAAGCAAATGGGTCTCTCTGCACTCATTGAGCACGATCTACTTTGGTGATCGGCAGCTGAGACCGCTAAGCGACTCTGAGGAAAACTCTCAAACGAAATTGACAGTCACACGTTCGTTCGATCCGTTGAACTCCTAAAAATCGTCATCGTCAGGTGTCAATTCGCATGAAAGCCCGTTCCGAACACGTTAAAACGGTGAATCGATCGGCATTCGACACAAGACCTGCCTCAACCCTCTTTGGTAGCCTGTCACCACCATCACCTCACACCACACGAGAGGACTTGATTATGAAACGCGCCGCGACCCCGATCGCCGTCCTCATCGCACTGGCCTTTACAGGCTGTAGTGCGAACCCCGATCAGGCCAGCAGTCCAGCCAGCTCCGCAACAATCGAGTCCAGTCCGGTGGCTGCCTCGCCTGAGCAAACCGAGACCGCAGATTCTCAAAACACACCTGCTACCGACGTTGACACTGATGGTCCTTTTGCAGCCGAGAGTCTAGAGCACTTACTAACCACCCTAACGACCGTCTATCACGACAATGCGGGGCATGAGAACTTCACTGACGATTGCGATGCCCCCTTTGAAACCTTGGAGGAATTCCAAGTCTGCAGTCCAACCGATCCCGTAGGGTACTTGGCCTCGATTGACTCACCGCGTGATGGCGTCCTCATCGTCACGCTCATGCCACAAGCCTGGGGCGGTGGCGAATACGATCCCGACCGCGTTTTCACAGTCCCCTACCTTGCTGGAAATTTGCACAGCTACATCGGCAGACACACCGCTGGCCCATTACAAGTCACCACGAAGACTCCCGATGGCGAATATCAAGCAACCGAAGGCCGAGTCCCCCCAAGACGATAATTCGGATGCACCACAAACTGAGGCGGAACTGGAAGCCTGGGCTGACGCTCGGTTTGAAGACTGGCTCCGCAGCATGAACTTCACCTATCAGGGCTTGTGCGGAGGGGTCGATTCGGTGGCAGACTACCGACAATGTGTTCCTGATGATCCACACGGCTACATCACGAGCGTAGAGGCACCCGCCGCCGGGGAGCTGATCGTGCGTGTCGAAAACGGCGCTTGGCAGGGTGGCCCATACGAACCTGCGACTCAATTCATGGCGGGCAATATGGCCCTCAAAATCGGCGAATATTCCAACGAGCTCGAGCTTCTGACCGTCGTGACTGAAGAGGGGGAGAGCTACAGCGTAGGCTTCGATCCAAACAGCGGTACTTATACGGAGCTGACACGTGAACCATCCCCGTAGCCGTCACCTCATGATCGTAAACATGCTTGAGGCCCCGGAGATATAATCTCGGGGCCTCAAACAATCTCATCACTCACACCTTGAAGAGGATGTTTCTACACTAAAAGATCTTCCTGTTCGCGAGCTTGGTCTTGGCATAAATTCAGCACAAAGCTTTCTGGCAAGACGCTGAGCACCAGGATTATTCTCCTTCCGCTCCCTGCCTGAGGGCTAGATATTCGCTCAGTTTCCGTGGCGGATTTCTACTCGTCGATTCGCGGCATAAGTGCCCGGTACGTCAGGATCTTCTGTCACCGCTGGTTCTGCATCGCCGAGCCCCTCGGCAATGATATCGAAATCTGACCGCTGATCCTCAAGCGCCTCTGCGACAGCTTCGGCGCGCTTTTCGGATAACTCTTGATTGTCGAAGTCATAGGCTTCTGACACTGGTCGAGAGTCGGTGTGGCCGGTGACCGAAACCTTTGATCCATCGGGAACATCTTGGACAAGTTCTTCCAATTTTGCCGATGCTGAGTCGGGTAGTTCCCAGCTATTGGGGGCGAATAGGATGTCGGCTTCCAAGACGATCACGTCGTCTTCTTCGGCTTCTTGGTCGCCGAGTTCTTCGATGAACCGATCCATATCAAAACGAATAATGGCCTGCTCGCGATCAGGAGTAAATACTGCTCGATCCCAGTTCTCTTGTCCAAGTTCAGGACGATCTTCGGGCTGTGGTGGTTCAACCTTCTGATCAGTCGCATTAGCAATAACTGCTCCGGGAAACGCTAAAGCACCGGCCAGACACGTCACGATCACGCTGCGGGATATGCGTGGTTTCATATTAATCATCCTGGGAGTCGTCGCTCGAGGTAGTCGACGCAGGTTCGTTGGAACCCCAGTCAATGGTCACGTCCCGGAACTCTTGCATACCGGGAATGACGGCGATATCGACCGTCTCGATGTCATCTTCTGGCGTGGGGAAATACGCCCAGTGCACGTACTGGTCTCCGGAACGAACCTCGACATTGCCGATGGCTGAGGCCCAGGTCCCGGTCGCAAAGCTTCCGCCAGTCCAGCCGCCACCCTGGACGAATTGGTTCGTGGTTTCACGCGGCACATGATAGGCCTTGAAGTTTTCACGATCACTGACCACCGGCATGAGCACCGAGTTAGCGGAGGAGCCGTGGAGGTCTTTGAACTTGACGCCTTCGGTAGTTTCATCGGCAAACTCCGGTTCAAAAACAATCGATACTAACATCGCATCGCCCTGCACCTCTGGAGCAAGGACCCCCATGGTGATCTCACCCTCGTGACCTTGCATCGGGTAAGTAATGGTCTGTAGCGCATCATCCATACTCTGAGTAACATCGCCAAGCTGCTGCTGTTCTGAGTTATCAGATGCTGACGTTTCAGAGTCTTGCTGGGCTACTTGAGGTTGCTCGCCGCCGTCGCCAGCGGCGTTTTCCTGGGTTGTGCCACACGCTGTTAGTGCCACGATCCCCAATACCGCGAGTGCCGCGTGACGCTTGGATATCATAATGTGCTGTTCTCCTCAGGTGCTGGTGATGAGACAGCACTGGCTTGGGCTGCCACCAGATCATTTTTGCAAGCAATGCTTGTACATTCAACTTGCCACCCCGGGTCCCAAGACAGCTGATAGGCCCCAGCGCCCGTGCCGCCGCACGCCGCAGCCAAACACTCCATTCATGCATGTCAAAGATTCTTTTCTTCGCATCAAAGAGTACCTTGGGCTAGAATAATGACATGCACTGCAATGCATGTTCAGGTTTTTGGAGGACTCATGAGTATCGAATCAATTCTCGGGATTGATAACAGCGACCCCGAAAGTCGCCATGCCGATTATCTGGTAGAAGCTGACCTTAGGCTCATGAGAGATCTCGTTACATTCCGGAAGGGACGAAACGTTTCCCAAGCGACAGTGGCCGAACACATGGGCATCGATCCGAGTGGCGTTTCGAAAATTGAAGCGGGCCATCGAGATCTCTTGCAGTCAACAATCCAACGTTATGCATTGGCCGTTGGCGCCGTTATCGACCACAAGATCCTCGCATTTGAAGAAGTCGACTCTGGGTCGGCTCAGTCTGAGCATGCAAACTAATCAGCGGCATAGCCACCTCAATTGCAGCGTGAATCATGAGCCTCCGGTGTAAACCGAGTGATCCCACTCGTACTGCTCTGGTGTGGATGTAGCAAAGCGGAGTCGATACGGCTCGGGAGCGTTGAACTCATCGAGCAGCATCGCAACGAGATCGTCTCCGGTCAGCCAGGTCCGTTTGAGTCGTTGTTCTCTGAACTCACCGAAGCCAAGGTAGGCCAGTTCGTCTGAATCGATGAGCTCTTGCAGGCTCATGTTGGCTCGCATGGTCCCGATGCGCAGCACGCTCACGGGTAGGCCCGATGAATCACTGGCGAACCGGCCGAGTGCTTCCATATACGCTTTAGCCGCGCCGTACATGCCGTCGGGGCGAGGTGGATCCGAGGGTTTCACATGACCATCGCCGCGTCCAGCAAGGTGTTCGCGCTCGTGCCATCCGGCGGCGTGATTACTGGATGCCAAGACAACACGGCGGGTGCCATGCTGTATTGCCGCGGCCAGGATGCGGTTGGTTGCATCGATTTCGATGGCATATAAGCCGTCTTTTCCGTCAGCAGCACCGGTTGCCAAGTGCAACACGTAGTCCGCTTCGGATATTAGCCGCGTGAGTAGTGCCTCGTCGTTGAGATCTGCCTGATGCGTCTCAACGAAATCATCGTTCTCAATGGGTGCGGCGTCGAGGCCTATCAGCTCATACGATTCCGACAGCTGCCCAGATATCAGGCTGGCGACGCTCCCTGCAGCACCTGTGATCAGGATGCGCTTACCTTGTGGTCGCGGTTCCCAAGGCAGTCCAGATGCGGGTGCTTGTACGGGAAGATCCATGCTGCCATCAAACCATTCAGCACTTCGGAGTTCAACGCTTACCAACAAAAGAAGGTTATCAATACGGCCTGTCTTAACGAGTTTTCAGGCTCACGCACACCACCCGACAACGTCCGAATAGTCTACCTAGACCAGAGAGCAACCAGAGCTGACAGCCCAGCCTCGACAATCTGTTCTGGCGCCTTATCTTGTTCAGCATGTAACTGCGCATAGGTTGGGGCCAGGCTGTTGTCGATGGGCGCTTCCGGTTCATCATTGGCGGCAGGTGCTGTGGTTGCGCTTCCAATCACAAAGTTCGAAAGCGCGTAGGCAGTGGCGAGA
Organism: Enteractinococcus helveticum; assembly: GCF_020742345.1. Classification (GTDB taxonomy): domain Bacteria; phylum Actinomycetota; class Actinomycetes; order Actinomycetales; family Micrococcaceae; genus Yaniella; species Yaniella helvetica_A. Next base: position 9,900 of record NZ_DYXC01000012.1, read on the forward strand.
GGGTCGGACACCTCCATTTCAATGAGCAGCTGACTCATCCGTTCTGAAAGCTGGAGATAGTTTGGTCCTCGTGGCGCACGCATGCCGATGACCTGACAAGCCCAAGGATGACGAAGGAGATGACGGTAGTACTCGATCAGCAGGACGTGGATGTCAGCTTGGGCAAGAGCTTTCTGCATGTGGGGATCGTGTCCCAGCACTGCATCAAGTGCAAGATCGAATAGATCATCGACTGAGTTCACTCGAGAGTACAAGCTAGCGGGAGCCACGGCGATCCGACCAGCCACCGCACGAACGGTTAGAGCACGGAAACCACCCTGGTCAAGTAGTTTAATCGCGGCTGTGGCAATAGCCGCAGGGTCCACCGCACGCGCTCGGCGCACCGGTTTCTGCCTACTCCAATAACTCACACGCACCCCTTAACCGAACTATGTTAGTATAACGCACATGATCGACTCTAGCCTTCTTCCACTCAGTAGCGATCACGTAAGGCTTCGAGCACTAGAACATAAGGACGCCGAAGCTTTCGCGGGCGGAAGCGCCGATCCCCTTGTCCGAGAATATGGGCATCTCCCTCAGCCGAATTACACAACCGATTCCGTTGTGAAAATGATCCGCGAGGAAGCCACCCCCGGTCTTGAACGCGGAGATCTAGCGGTGCTGGCGATTGCCGACTCGAATGACAACTTCGCAGGCAGCCTCGTACTGTTCAAGGTCACTGACGATGAAGCTGAAGTAGGTTTCTGGCTCCACCCGAACTTTCGCGGCGTTGGCCTTTCGAGCTCTGCGGTTGCACTTGCCGCTCAACTTGCTCTACGCAGTGGGCTCGTTCGACTCTTCGCACGAACGGCCGTGGAAAACATCGCTTCCCAGCGCGTGCTCGCCCAAGCTGAATTTGAGGAAACAAACCGAAGTGCAGATGTCGCTCCTTCAGGAGAAAAGTTGGACCTGGTGCATTTCCAACGAAACCTCTAGGTTCCTAACCACAACGCCTGAATCGGTACACGACTAGCCCCGTCTTGCCGTGACCTATCGGTCACTGATCAGCGTGCTAGGACGAACAGCTCGCGTGGGCTGCCATCCGGTGCCGGGTCGGTCAGACCTCGCGAGGTGAAACCATTTTGTTGATAGAGAGACCGTGCTGCTGCGCCACCACTGTGGTCTGCAGGGAATGTAACCACCGAGATGTCATCGTCGGGCCAGTAAGACATGGCGAATTTAATGAGGGTAGTACCCAGACCCTGACCTCGATAGTTTTGATCCACAGCGAGCCATCGAATGTGCTGAGGTTTTCCTGGTCCGCTCAACAGCATCGCCCCGACCACTGAACGGTCCTGAAGTATGACTGTTGCAGTTTGTCGTTTGATGCCCTTCTCAATATGTGTTTGCAGATCGGGCATGGGACCAAATAAATGTTCGACCGTTTGCGCCAGCTCCAACCAAGAATCAACAAGGTTCGGAGTGCACACTTGCGGGGCATTCATGGCTGTCCGATCGACGTCGTCTAGCGAACCACTTATCAAAGACAAGTGTAGCCACAGCTCCAACTGCCGCGAAAAGTGGGATAACGAGAGCGAAGACGAAACTCAAACCTGTCAGTCCGGTCTGTATCATGATGGTCGCTAAAATATCCTGCAAGACGACGCCGAAGAGCAGCCCACCAAGGAGACCAAGTGCAACGATACCTACGGTTCGCCATTTGTTCCTCTGTTTCTGTGGCGGCTGCGGTGAACGGTTCGCAGCGTCACCAGTCGGCGATACTGTGGGCGCTTCAGCAGCGGAAAGTGGCCACTGGACTCGGGCGTTGAACGCGTGAACCGCAGCATCAGTCTTCGCCTCGTCGGCATTGGTGCGAGGTTCGTCAGCTTCACGGGGATCACCAGGGCTGCTTGGTGTATGTGGCATGATTTTCCTCGTTTCAGTAGCGTTCGATAGTCTCTGCGGGTTTGACGCCGCGAAGCCGCTGGAGCAGCAATGCCAGCCCACCTGCGGTCAATCCCCAGAGTGCATTCGTTAGCAGCATGGGCACTATGGCAATCGGGTTAGCCAGGGGGCCATCGAGTCGACCGTCGATCATTGGCGACAAAATGCCACTGAGGATGATGGAGAACACCGCGTAGGTGAGTCCGGTAAACAGCAGCGTCACCACAGGGTGGCGGGTCTTACTGATACCCACGACCGCTATCCATATGGCCGAAATGACCAGCGTAATAGCGATGGGGGTCGCGGCGCCGAGATCAACGTCGATTTGATGTCCGACGATTCGTATAAGTGGTCTGATAAGCGCGAGCGCTCCCAGTCCGATGATAAGGGGCCATGATAATGTGTTGATTTTCTTCATGCCCACTACGCTAGGAAACCGAACCAGTGCTGACATCAGCCCTGGCTCTCGATCTATGTCGCTTTTCGTTTCGGTTCTTGTACGTTGAAAAGCGACCATCGTTTCCGCCTCAAGACCCATGACTGCGCAAATCCCCTCACGTAGGCTGGTCACCATGGGTGAGCGTGTTTCAAAGGCTCCAACCGCCTTCTCGAATGATCATCAGGTTGATGGTCATACGCCGGCCTGGGTGGTTGACGCTCTGTTTGGAACTGCAGTGGCACTGTCCCTGGCACTCATTATTGCCACCAGCGCAGACACCGCACGGCCACCGAATGTCCTCGCCTATGTATTTGCGTTCGGCTTTGGTGCTTTGCTGATGTTGCGTCGAAGCATGCCCCGGACCGTGCTGGTGCTCAGTGCGCTAGGAATGTTTGCCTACTACGCCCTGGATTATCCCGCGATTGGGGTGGCTATACCTCTTGTGGCGGCTCTCTTTTCCAGTGCAGAGGCCGGTCTCATGGGGTGGCCTGTCGGTGTTGCACTGATCGTGTTTGTGGTTTCGATGTTCTATCGAATCCTTGACGGCGGCGAAGCGCTCGGATTCATACTTGGCTACGAGACAGTGTCGAACGTTGCGCTGTTTACCGCAGCGATTGCACTGGGATATGGTGTTCGGGCGCGGCGCCTACGAGCCCTCCAGCAAGCAGAGATTGTGAAGCTTACCGAAAGCCAACTTGCACGTGAAGCCGAGCTCCAGGTGCAGAAGGAACGCGAACGCTTCTCCCGGGATCTGCACGACATTGTAGGCCACACCATGTCGGTTATTTCCTTGCACGCCGGGGTCGCTTCAGAAGCCGTCGGGAACGATGACCGTGCCGCAAGCGAAGCACTCGATCGGATCCGTACCGCCAGTAATCGCTCATTGCGCGAGCTACGTTCGATGGTCCGGATGCTGCGTTCCCCAGCCGAGGGTCGCGAGACGCATCGCGTTCAATCACTGTCAGCGATCCAAGAGCTGGTCGACACCGCCAAGGGCGCTGGCATCGAGATAGATACTGCGATCGAGCTGGATCCTTCCGACCTTTCAGACACCGTGGATGTGGCTGCCTACCGGATGCTGCAGGAATCCATCACTAATATTGTCCGTCACTCGCAAGCTACCCGCGCCAAGGTTAAAGCGAATATCCGAGACGGGCGTCTTTGTCTTACCATCACCGATAACGGTCGAGGTTCAACCATGGATCATCAACGAACAGGCTACGGCATCGCTAGCATGACGGAACGGGCGAGGCTCCTGGGCGGGTCGCTCACCATCCATGCTTCGGAAGATGCAGGGTTCACCGTCAATGCCATCATCCCCACGAGGTTGCCATGATCAGAATTGTGCTGGTGGACGACCAGGAACTCGTTCGCACAGGTCTGCGAGCTCTTGCCCAACACGACGGAGATATCCAGGTTGTTGCTGAAGCCAACAACGGTACTTCTGGTCTCAATGCGGTGCGCCACCACAAACCCGACGTGGTGCTGATGGATATTCGAATGCCACAGATGGATGGTATCGCCGCGACCCGAGCAATCACTGCTGACCCATTACTCACTAACGTTCGAGTGGTAGTACTAACAACCTTCGACGAAGACGAAAACGTGCTTGCAGCAATCAAGGCAGGATCCGCTGGGTATCTTCTCAAAGACATCGCTCCCGACGATCTCCGAGAAGCTATTCGACTCGTCGCCGCCGGTGATGCTCTGCTTTCGCCAGCCATTACGCAAAAGGTCATGAAGACCCTGGCGGATAGTCCAGGTAGCCTGACTCGCCCAGACCTCCTGGAGGGCCTCACCCAACGCGAATGCGATGTCCTGGCACGAATCGGTTTGGGAGAATCAAACAATGAGATAGGCCAAAGTCTTCACATCAGCCCTGCCACAGCTCGCACCTATGTGAGCCGTCTTCTCAGCAAGCTCGATGCCCGCGATCGCTCACAACTGGTGGTTCTCAGCTACGAATCTGGCCTGATTACTCCTGGCGAGACGCAGCCCGATCATAGGTGAATATCCACGGTGCTTCTGTCAGTGTTCGCCCCGATTTTCATCAAGTAGTTCTTCAAGCTCGGCATCAGAGTATTTCGGCCCGTCGAGTCCGCACGGCCAAGGAGTCAGGTCCTTCACCGGAGGGGTATAGCACTCTTGGGTTATTCGAGCTGACCAGGTCCTGCCGCGCAGGCACCGGCTCCGATGTGATCGATGTGTACCATGGAGTTCGGGTCTGCCCATTGGAATCCAATGGCACCCTGAACATATGGATCGGTCGCGTCGAGTTGCTCTTCAACCCGGTCGCGAGTGGTCGGCTCCCGGGAATCGGGGGTGCCGCCACCGGGGGTCATCGCTTCGATCGTGACATACAGTCGTTCGGGGTCCACCTCGTGCAGGACGGCAAAGTATTCTTCGACCGTGACACTGTGAGCTTCGGATTCGTCAGCTTCCAATGCCGTCGTACCAACGCCCACGCCGTCCTGGGGTGAGACTAAAATGCGCGTGCCGTTACCCAGTCCGAGGAATTTTTCGTAGCCGCGGGCGGCAGTTTCGGGGCTGATGGTTTGGCGGTCTGCCCGGCCTTCCAGATACGGTGAGATGAGCACGGTCGCGCCCGGGGCGATGCCGTTGATGATCCGAGTTTGGCGGCTGTAATAATCGGTGACCGGGTTCCAGTGGTCTTCAGGAGTCAGGGGCATTTCCATAGCCAGATAGTAGCCGTCGGCACCACGCTGGTGATAGGCGGTGACGAATTTTTTGGAGAATCCGTCGACGACGTTGGCGTAGCTGTTATCGGGCAGCCAGGCTTCACCCGAGTCGCGCATCTGTGGCACCGGCAAACCGATGAACGCATTGGTGTCGTGTTGTGCTGAGGTGCGGGTCAGCGAGTGGAAATGATCCGCGCCGTCGGCAGAGGCCGTGATGACCACACTGTTGTCACCGGCGTCGATGATGCCATACGCGGTGTCGCCGGCCTGCACGATTTGGTCTTGTTCGGCCAGGTCAATGCCGTCCCAGTTCATCGCCACGGTGTATTCATAAGCGTCCCGGTCCCCTACTGCGTCGGCCACCTCGGCGGGATAGTCGCTGAGCTCGACCGGGACGATCCGGCCGCCGAAAGTCACGGCGTCGGTGTTCATAGTTTCCAGGATCTCACGGGTCTGTTGGTCGTCGGCCTGCGGGGACATGAAACCGGCTACGAATTCACCTTCGGCACGGCAGATGGGCGGTGATTCGGTCCCTGTTGGGGAGGGCGTCGCGGTGGGTGCCGGTTCGGTTTGATTCTCGGTTTCGTTGAGCTGGTTGATCCCGAAGGCGGTGCCGGTGCCGACCACTGCAATGATCAGGAGGCTGAGCAAGGTGCGAAGGTTGGCAGCCGGTCTCCTTGTGGGCTGTGGCTTCTTGCTCAACGGTGCTCCTTGTCATGTTATTCGCTGCGTTGTTCACCTGCGGTCGGTATGCGCTGGTGCTGACGAGTGTATCTGGTGAGTACCAGCGTATGGCGCGTGAACAACCGTGATGGTTCGCACAGTGGTCGACGCGGTGCACAGGCTACGGGTCCTGCACGTGGGCTACGCTGCCATCCTTGACGTAGAACTGCACGGAACCGCCGCGGCCAATTTCGCTGGACAGGTAGATGCGGGCCGTGAGGTCATTGGTATCGGCCAGGGGTGCTCCTCGGGCGTCCACGCTGATGTGACTGACCTGGGTGTCAGGGGCACCGCCGTCGGCCATGATCTGTTGGGCTTGCGGGATGGCGGCGATGATCATGTTCCAATCGACGTCGTCCACATTGAAGACTTCTGCGGCGTCCACATCGACGGCTCGAGGATCATCGACGTCGTTGACAGCCCCAAAGTTGAAGGTGACGCGTGCGGTGGTGCCGGCATATTCCCCGGCACCGTAGTATGCCTCAATTCCCATGTGTCCACCGTGGTTTGTGATCTCGACGGCCCGATTCGACTCGGCAGCGGCCGCCATGTCAGCAACGGCCTGCTGAGCTCGGGCGGCGTCATACAGGTAGGTGTCTTGTTCTTCTTCCGTCAACAGGCTGAGGTGTTCTTCAGGCAACAGTTGGCCGTGGGCGTCGAGGCGGACTAATTCGTCACCGTGTTGGTGCTCGAAGTACAGGGCGACCGAAATATCGCCCATGCCTGTGTAGTCTCGGGTGACCGTTATACGGACCAACTCTGGGTTGCTGGCACCACGAGCAATCGCGATCTGTTCGGCGTCATCCACCCCGGCGAGGATGGCATCAAAGTCTACGTCTGCGATGCGGAATAAGGGTCTGATTTCATGGAGGTCCTGCATGAACGAGGGTTCCCGGTTGGCGACTTTGTGGTCTTCGATGGTCACCTCGTCGCTCGTGGTCGCTCCGGGTGCACTTGGCGCATCAGCGATCAGCTGCACGGGGCGAATCATCAGCTCCATCATGTCGTCGTGCCCCAACTCGTCAACGAGTGCATCCAGGCTGGTCTGGAGTTCCGCCGGGTCAAAGATGCCCACGTGGTCGATCGCCTCGATCGCATCATAGTCCCCTGCACCACCATCGACGAGGAGCTGCGCGTACTCGTGAGCTTTCGGGGTGGCCAGATACGGGGCACCGATGGCACCAATCAGGAAAGCCATCCCAAAGACGCTGACTTTTAGCAGCCCGCGCCCTCCAGCGCCGGTTGCGCTACGGCGTGGCAGCTCTATCGCCGTTGAGGCAGCCGCCAGAGACAGTCCGCTTGACGGCGCCGGGGTGGGTTCTTCGACGATCACCACATCGCCGTACTCCGCGGATGGTTAAGCCACGGTCATCAACGACCCGACGGTGATGTCATGAACATCAAGCAGGCTCACGATTTTTCGGGCCTTCGTCAGATACGGCGATGCCTCAGGCCGGTCAACCAGGAGCGTGAATTCGACCTGGGGTTGCTCATTGATGAACAGGCCCGTTTGACGACGACTAACGATCATCGCCGCACGGATGCGCCCGCTGTTGCGCACATCCTCTAGGTCCGCTCTTGCGATTACTGAGTTTTGCAGTACGCGGCCAAAGATCCACAAGGTCAGCAGTACCGCGGTGGCAATTGCGAAACCAACAAGCCAAGGAATAAAAATTTCAGAGTTGGTGCTCGTCCCCAAAATGAAAAGCGTGATTGACCCACCGAGAGTGATGAAAAATAAGGTTCTAATCATTGATTCTAGAGATTACCAAGCGATGGTGAACCAGTGGTAAAGGATAGTTTACATAGCGGCATGCCGATTCACTCGCTGCCTGGAGCATTAGAGGTCATGATATGTCATCACGGATGCTGAACCGGAGCCCTGATACCGATCGCCCTGTGCAACACATAGCTCGCTTCGAAAATCAGTCGGTTCAACAGAACGTCATCATCGAGATCTGCCTGATACGTTTCGACGGAAACGTCGTGCTCAACGGGTACATCATTGACGCGTTACAGATTACAAGGATTCCGCAAGCTGAGGTTTGAGACGTCCCGGCCACCCGGGAGATGGGGATGCGATGATTACGCGGTCGCGGTTCACTCTTCAACCCAGATGAAGAAAATTGGATCGGGAGCTCCATACTCTCTTCTAATGATGCAATTGCAGAGCAGATGGTGCTATGGCTGCCTGACCAGATGCAGCTCGCGCTGATACAGGGAGAACACTATTCATCAGCTAACGGAGGTAGTGCTTGGTCCAGCATTTCTTTCGTGAGTCGCCCCGATAATAGTGCCTCGATCCGGCTGACGTGTTCATTGGTAATCTCGACAGATGATACCCACCAGCTCAAGGCTTCCCATCGAATTTCCTCTGACGTTGTACCGCCGTACATCAATCTGCGGTTTGCGAGTACCGCAAGCTCGTTCACGTCACCGGTCACCTTGTTAAATTGGAACGCGGGGTATCTATGCGCAGTTGTACCAGGCACTGAGAGTACGGCTCCATGTTTTCGGTAATAATTGAGCAAAGACCTACGTGCACTTTCTTTTGGTTTGACTGTCAAATTTGCAGCCGCATCCTTTGTATAAAGCAGCTCAACGTCGCGAAGCATACGAGCCTGCGCGACACGTCTAGGATTCCTGGCATAGATATCATTCCAAAGCTCTTGTCTTTCCCAGTTTTCCGGGAAACCCATCGAATAGAGCCTGTCAGGTCGTTCTTCTGCAAATTCTAGAACCAGATTAAGCAGGCGGTCTCTCATCACGTTTGTGTGGTCAATACGTGCCAATAGGTAGGTAATTAACGCCAATGTTCCATAGACACGACTCGTGGTCCGTGTCACCGGACGTGATCGTTGAGACTTTCTATCGTGCTCCAGCAAATGTGTAAGTTCCTCTGCGGACTCTGGAATTGCTAGATGATTAATTCCTATTGATTTTAGTGGTCGTAGGCGATCAGGGAGCGTTTGTGGGGTGCTCCGGTTTTCCAGTTGTGCCAGATTCCGGCGGCCATGGCCAGCAGTTTGGCTCCAATTTTGGCCAAGAGTCCCTGGAGAGTGCGTGCGCCGTGGTGTTCCAATCCGAGTTGGCCTTTGAGGGTGTCAAAAATGGATTCAATCCACTGACGGACACCACCAAAGTTGCCAAACCGTGGGGTTTCGTCTTTGCGATCCGGCCGCAACAAGGTGGCGTGCAGGTCGTGGGTGATAAAGGCTTCGAAGGCTTTGCCGGAGAAGCCTTTATCACCCAGGATTACCTGACCAGGATGTAGTAAGTGGCGGCTGCCATCCAGCAGGGTTTGGGTGATGGCGCGTTCGCCCAGTTTGGGATTGCCTAACCCCGTTACCTTTTAGGTGTCACTGTTTTCCGGCAGGATATGCAGTGTAGGTAACCAGCTGGTTCCGGCATGATGGTTGCCCCCAGTCGTTGATGATCAGGGGGGTGTAGTCACCGGAACCAGTCTGGTTCGTTCGGATCGCTAATAGAAGCACGCTCCAAAATTTTGTGGGTCTTCGTAACGTGGATGTGAACGCACGAACCACCGGTCACCT
>NZ_DYXC01000013.1 GCF_020742345.1 Enteractinococcus helveticum
CAGCGAAATACGTCAACTTCCCGAAGGCCCGCTACGGGCTGTACCAAGTGGACCGCGTTGAACGCGATGGAAAGCTGGTTGGCATCTCGCATGACGCCGGATACCTCACCAATGAACAAGCTTTCGTGTCATTGGCCAGCATCGACGCATATCTGGCTGAACCTGGCACCGAGGTCGAGCTCATCTGGGGCGAATCACCAAACTCAGCCAAACCAGCCGTTGAGCCACACCGCCAGGTGACCATCCGAGCAACGGTCCAACCAGCACCATATTCTCGTTTTGCTCGGGAATCGTACCGCAAGAACGCCTAGTTCGTTATAGCAGCTTCTGAAGGGCGCTGGCCCTTATCTCCAGAGTCAGCGCTCTTACTTGTTTCTGACGACCCCTACGTGGCGGGCCGACAGTAGCGTCTTGAGGCTTATTTCCTCGATAGGTCAAGAAGCTGTCTACCGGTGCTCACAATTTCATTACCCTCCACTTTTCATATGCTTTCATGAGGCAGAATCGTTGCCACCTGGGAGCAGACTCACACCGTATGCAGGGCTATTGCGAAGAAACTCTCGGAATGTTGGTACAGCAAAATCGACATATCCACGCCCTGTGGCTTCTATTACTCCTGCTGCTAAAAGGCGCAATCTATACTGCCCGCCATAGACTGGCGAAACACCCAACCTCTTAGCGACAGCAGCAGTGCTCGACGGACCATCATCTTCGGCCATAGCCAATAAGTACGACTGATCTATATCCGACAATGACTTATATGCAGACTGTAGAACCGTAGCGCCCATGCGTCGATGGGCTCGAGTAATACCGGCTTGCATCGACTCGTCAGTCACGCAACCGTCTCCTCGCTTACTCTGACTCCAGACGTGATACCCCACAAGTTGAATCAAAAACGGGTACCCGCCGGTCGCCTCGGCTAGCTCTTGAACGTGCTGATCACTAATAGGAACTTCACTATCTGCAAACGTCTCACGGAACGCATCAGCAACTTCTTGAGTCGAAGCCCTGTGAAGGTTATACCGTTCAGCACGACGCAGAAAAGTGGAAACCCCTTCATTCAAAAGATCTTCTACAGCTTTGGGTAACCCCGCCATCACCAGGCCAATAGGGAGATCCTCACGAATGAGATGTTGCACGACAGCTGCGATTTCAGCGAGTTCGGAGCGGTCAATGGCGTGTATTTCGTCCACGCTTATGAGCAAGCCAGTACCGTGACGATCAAGAACTGCCACCAGCTCTGTTAGTGGGCGGCGCCAATGCCGATCTTTGACTTCCGGGGCAGTCGTCTCGATACCGACGGGTTCAAGCGTAAGCCCGGTGACCCGCCGCCCACTCGGATTCTCACCGAATTCCAGCGCAGCCGTTTGCACCGCTGCGTCAATCCGCGCGATCAGACCAGGTGTCGCCGTCTCTGAGACGACAATCCAGCCGTGACTAATCGCTTCATCTTCGACCTCGCCCAGCATTACCGTTTTTCCAATGCCTCGTGGCCCGCTGAAGATAGATAAAAGTCCTGGCGACCCCGGCCCGTTTTCAACACTCTCGGCAAAGTCCTGACGAATTTCGCCTCGACCTATCAGCAATGGAGGTCGAGCACCCGCCGTTGGTTTAAATGGATTGCGTCGATGCATCGTGTACCCCGTTTATAGATTTTTAAAGTTTTTAAATTATTTATATACCATGTTAACGGATCTGACCGCCTCCGAAAAGCCCCGTAATGAGTAGCTCCCGTTAGCCATCAACGGCAGAATCGAACACCTGCGTGCCACCGCCATAGGCATCAGAAACCCCACCCACTACATCACCAGAGCACTCCTGGATACCGACAGATTCAGACACCAACTACATTTTTGCGATGAGCCTTTAGACGTCACGTGCGATGCGAAAACCGATGTGAGAACTCGATGAATCTGTCGTCTGTGAGGTTCGTGCAGCAGGCCGATAACGATGGCAGTATTCGGGCGCACAGAGGTGGGATCCACCCTTGAGAACCTTTGGCTTCGCAGCAGGGGAGCGCTGATTCTGCGGGCTACATTGACAAGACGCTGTGGTTTCTTGTGTTGTGTCGGCAACGATATGGCGATGGTCCGCAGTGTACTCAGTACTCGTCCATTCCCAGACATTCCCTATGCAATCGAATAGTCCAAAACTATTGGCTGGGAAAGTGCGCACTGGGCTGGTGCCTTTCCAACCTAATGAACCTTGATTATCGTAAGGAAATTTCCCCCGCCAGGTATTAGCTTGTATGACACCATCGGGGTCGCGCTCATTGCCCCAAGGATACGAACTTCCTTCGGTGGCGCCCTGCGAAGCAAACTCGTGTTCTGGTTCAGTCAGTAATCGAGCCCCAGCCCATGTCGCAAACGCTACTGCATCTTCATAAGCTACATGCACAACCGGGTGATCTTCGAGTCCTTTGAGGTTCGAGCCTGGCCCCTGTGGGGCTTGCCAGTATGCACCAGGCTGCCAGCGCCACCATTGCCGCCAATCTTGCAGATTCACAGGACCGGCCGTCGGGGTAAAAACAAGCGAGCCTGCTGCGCGTTGTTCGGCTGACAGTGTGGGATAGTCCGTCTCTGAAAGGGACAACTCTGCAATGGTGACATGTCCGGTCTCGTGCACAAACGTAGAAAACTGTCGATTCGTGATTGGGGTTTCAGCGATCTCAAACGGTGCGACAGTGCGTTGATGTCTAGGCCTTTCTTCAGGATAGAAATCGTTGCTACCCATACTAAAAGGCCCACCTTCAAGTCGAACCCAGCGGATATCTAGATTGCTCGACTGCATCTTTGCCCTCTACTTATGCCCCGTTATCCTCGAACTCAAGCGTATGGCCTACCCTGTTAACCTTGCCTAATACGATCTGACATATATTTCACACCGGCCGACGACGTAAACGCGCCGTCAACAGGAATCTCCGCGCCGGATATATATCCTGCTGCATCCGATACAAGGAAAGCAACGGTCTGTGCCACATGTTCCGATTCTCCCATCCGTTCCATAGGGGTCAGAGCAAGCTGTGCTGCACGCATCGCTGAGGGAGCATTCGCCGTCATGGTGGTTTCAATGAAGCCTGGATGGACGATGTTAACTCGGATCCCCCGTGGACCGTACTCCGTTGCAGCAACATGAGTCAGTCCTCTTAGACCCCATTTTGATGCTGTATATGCGACGGGGTAATGCGCGGTGAGGCCTGCTGCCGATCCCACATTAATGATTGATGACCCCTCGCCCATAAGCGGGGCAAGAGCTTGAATACCCAGCATTGGGCCGGTGAGGTTGACTCCCAGCACTCGATCCCAATCGGCTCGTTCAATTTCTCCCAGCCGTGCACGATGCGTAATCCCTGCATTATTAATAAGCGCACGCAGTGGCTCGTGTTTCAATACCGCAGACAGTTGTGCACGCAGGCGCGCCCAATCCTCTTCGCAGGTCACATCGAGGACGCTAAATCTGATGTTTGGGTGTAGCTCTGTTTGGGGTTCTGCGGTCGTCACATCCACGGCGATGACCTGTGCGCCCAGCTTGGCAAGCAATTCGGCTTCGCAGGCACCCTGTCCGCCTGCTGCTCCAGTGATGACTACAGTATGACCATCCAACCGTGGCGTCATGTGGTTCAATTGTGTTCCTTTCCACTGCGGCATGCGCCTTCAGTCCATAACAAGAGTGCCGCCATCAATCACGATATTCTGGCCGCTCACGAAAGCACCCGCAGGCGATGCGAGCCAAACCACTGCACCGGCCACTTCATGTGGCGTTCCGAAACGGCCTAGCGGTGTTTTTGCAAGACGTACTGAAGCCGTTTCTGCATCAGTCGTAATAGGACGAGCAAATTCCGTGGAGATAACTCCAGGCGACAGTGCATTGACCCGAATTTGTTGCTGCCCCCATTGAACAGCGAGATTTCGAGCAATCTGAGCATTGGCTGCTTTTGTCACGCCATAACCAGATAGAACGCGGTTACCACGGAGTCCTGCAAGGCTCGACATCACCATCATCGACCCGCCCCCGATTTGAGCCATAGTAGGCAAAACTAACTCAGCCAGATGCACCACTGAACGAGTGTGTATCTGATACATGCGGTCCATAGCTGCCAGTTGTTCCAGTGTTGTTCCGCCTGGAGGATCCAGTGCCACACCGGCGTTAGCCAGCACTGTATCGATGCGACCAAACTTAGTTATGAGGCCCGTTATCACGTCTTGAAGTTGGGCATCGTTGGTGACATCACAAACCGCTCCTTCAAAGGTTCCGCCATGTGTAGAAAGTTCCTCTGCAACCTGACATGGATGGGTGTCGCTCGGCCCAATGATCACGACTTGTGCGCCTGCTGCACCGAGTGCCTCTGCACAGGCCCGCCCTATGCCAGTAGCACCGCCGGTGATCACTGCAACTTGACCTTTACACGAAAATAGCGTTTCTGGACGAAGATTGATCATCAGCGCCGCAACCGTTCGCGTTTTCGAGCGGGTGGCAGCTGCGGTGCGGGTACTCGTTCACCCACGGTGTTGGTGATCTCACCGACTCCTTCAATAACAAGGCGCACCTGGTCACCTGGCTCAAGCGGTGCGATGTCGCTACCTCGTCCCCAAAGTTCGCCTAGACAGCCACCGTTACCTACTGTGCCTGATCCAAGGACGTCGCCAGGCACCACGACGGAGTTGCGTGCCGCGTATGCCACGAGCTCTGCAAAATTCCATCCCATATTCGACACTAGATCTTCACCGATCAGTGTTCCATTGACGTAGGCTTCTGCTCGTATGGCAAGCGAGCCATCTGGATCAACATATTGTGCCAGTTCATCAGCAGTCACGATCCACGGGCCAAGCGTCATTCCGAAGTCTTTGCCTTTGCATGGACCAAGTTTGACCCGCATTTCTCGTGCCTGGAGATCCCGGGCTGACCAGTCGTTCATCACCGTATATCCGAAAATATGTTGTTGGGCTGTAGCGACATCAAGGTTTTCTCCCGTTGACCCGGAGACTCCGCCGATGATGGTGGCAAGCTCCAATTCAAAATCGAGTCGTTGAGTCTGCGGGATCGCAACGCTTTGTTCTGTTGCCCGGACAGTATGAGGATTCGTGAAATAAAAAGTGGGTGCCTCATACCATTCAGGGACTACTTCGTTCTTCCCGTCGACGGCACCACTGACACCTTCAACATGTTCTTCAAACGCCACGAAGTCTCGGATAGATGCTGGGACTAAAGGCACTTGCAACGTGACCTCCTCAAGCGGGGTCCCAGTCGACGTATTGATAGTGGCAAAGAGTTCCTGAGCCAGCGGCAAGCCACCGGTAAGTACTTCAGCAACGGTCATTTGTTCGGGAAACTTCACGACTTCAAGTTGCCCATCATGATCGATGACGAAGCCTTCGCTCAGCCCCTCAGGTCCCGTCCAGCGTGCAATCTTCATGCTGTCTCCGTTGTGTTCAATGGTTGGTGTTGCCTTAAGAGCGCTTCGGCGTTGCCACCAAGCACTTGAGCTAGCGTCGCTGGTGACAGGCCAGCGTTTGATAACTGTTCGACAGGATCGTCAAGCCCCATATCAAAGGGGAAATCACTGCCCATCACAACTCGGTCGGCTCCGGCAATATCGATAAGCTGCCGCAACGCAGAATCGTTATGTACGACCGTGTCAAACCAGATTTCTGGTAGGTAGCTTGATGGTGGCTTTAAGCAGCGCTGAGCTTCTGGACGCACGTGCCACGCGTGGTCCGACCGACCGATTGCGGTGGGAAGATACCCTCCGCCGTGTGCGGCAATAATCTTTAGCCTTGGATGGCGATCCAGCACCCCGGAAAATATGAGATGCGACAGGGCGACCGCATTTTCCACAGGCTGACCAACCGTATTCGACAGGTAGAAACGGTCAAGACGTTCATCTAGGGTACACCCAAACGGATGGATGAAGACAACCGCATCGAGCTCAACAAGTCGTGTCCACATCGGTTCAAGTCGCTCGTCAGAAAGTTCAACAGTGTGCCCGTCAACGGGTCCACCAAATGATGAAATTTCAATTCCAGCAAGACCACGTCCCAGCACTGCGTCATCAATGCATTCGACGATGCGTTCTGGGTGTTGCAGTGGCACAACACCAAGGCCGGTCAGCCGGTCTGGTGCCCCAGAAACATGTTTGGCGACCAGCCGGTTTGTTTCCATTGCAATCCATACTGCAAGGCCCTCGTTTGCCCATGGATAGAAATGATTCGGCGAGACACTCACCCACTGCTGGTCCACTCCTTGTTCATCCATGGCGTTGAGTCGTTCATCCAGTTGTGTGAGCTTTGGGATTCTCGCACCAACCATGGAACCCGACACAGCCTGACTTTCGGCACCGTTTCGCAACAGTTCAAGCGCTGCGGCTGCCTCAACTTCCATAGGAACTCGCCGAGTCACTTCCTCGTGCAATGCTGGAAGCAACAGGTGTGCGTGGACATCAATAATCGACTCGACGGTACTCCGCTGGCCGCTCATGCTGGCTCCGCCATTTTCTGTGCAACACCGTTAATAAGTGCACCGGGATCCGCTTCGGTATTCCCATCAATTTGCCATTGCCCCAACTGCACCGACGCTTCCACGACCGCACGGGCACGCGGTAGCCGACGAGCGTGGAAATCATCCCAGAGTTGTTGGTCAAGAACCGATCGATGAGTCAACAGCTCACTGAGCACCAGAGCATCCTCAAGAGCCTGGGCTGCACCCTGAGCAATGGTGGGAGGACAGCTGTGCGCGGCGTCGCCAATAATCACCACACGGTCCCGGTTCCATGGTTCTTCGACGATATGCGAGGTGAAATGGGTGTAATTCACTCGAGCGTTTCCAGCTGCAAGGGAAGTACGAATACTGTTCCATGGACCGTCATAGGCCGCAGACTGATTAATCATGATTTCTGTGGCTTCGG
Source organism: Enteractinococcus helveticum (assembly GCF_020742345.1). Lineage (GTDB taxonomy): Bacteria > Actinomycetota > Actinomycetes > Actinomycetales > Micrococcaceae > Yaniella > Yaniella helvetica_A. The sequence continues at coordinate 6,902 of NZ_DYXC01000013.1, forward strand.
CTTCGGATAATTCGGACCGATCCTGTGCTTGTTCGACAAGAATCGCATACATGGAGTTTTCACCCGTCGGGGTGTAGCCCGCAATATAAACTGGACCGCCATAATATAATTCACTGCGCTCCACGCCTTGAGCTCGTTCGACAAATGCGCGCCAGATGCCCATACCGGTTGGCTGAGGCCCTGTGTTTATGCCAAGCAATTCCCGAACTTTCGAGTGCAGCCCGTCAGCACCTATCAGCAGATCGTAGCGTCCACGCAATTCGCCGTGAATGTACACGTCCACTCCCGCATCGTCCTGTTCGAACGCGGTCAATTCAGCATCGAAATGTATGCGCGCGCCGACTTCGACAGCTCGCTCAATCAAAATCGTGGCAAGGTCAGGGCGATACATGCCCAGACAGGAAGGATAATCTGGTCCCCCGGTCTTCACATCCGGCAGCTCAGCTATGATGGGCGCCCCTGGCCCCGGTGCACGCAGGTTCAGCCCGTCAAATGCAAATCCTTTCTCGCGCACACGCGACCATACGCCTAATTGATCGAAAGCGCGCAACGAGTTTCCTTGCAGGGTGATGCCCGAGCCCAAGGCTGTCAGCTCGTGCTTCTTTTCGAAAACATCAACTTCGATTCCGGCTTCTGCAAGGCTAATCGCTGCGCCAAGAGAAGCAACTCCGCTTCCGGCGATTGCCACTTTCTGTACTGCTTGGGCTTTCGTACGTGTCATGGCAAGACCTCCTTGTAATAACCGCACCGTGGTGTGGTTGTTGGGTTATAAAACAGCAATGGGGTTAGTGGGTGATCCGACTGCACCGGTGATGGGAAGTGTCGAGGCCGTGAGGAAAAACTCCCAGCGGTCCTGCTCTAGACAGGCGGCGCTGAGCTCCTCAAGATCCCACATTTCACCAATAGTGAGGCCGATATTTGGAATAGCCACCTGGTGTAATGGCTGAAATGCGGGCACATCAAATTCGTTGGGGCGCACTTCGAACCCCCAGGTGTCGGTGGCAACAGCAGCAATTTCGGTACGATGCAACCAGCCGGCACAGCTTAATGAAAGCCCTGGAGCTGGCCCTCCAGCGTAGTCACCCCAGCCCTCACGACGGACGCGAGACAGTTGCCCCGTACGTACTAGCACAATGTCCCCGCGACGAATACTGACATCCTGGGCTGCTGCACAGGCGTCAAGATCCGCCGCAGTGATGGCGGTGCCGTCGGTCAGTTCGCCCGAATCTGGTTCTAGAAAACGGCCGAGATCCAGTAGGACTCCTCGTGACACCAGCGTATTTGCGGTATGTTCAATTCCGGTGACAAGGTCGCCGTCACTGGTCACGACGTCACCGGCGCGCCGCCCGTTCCATGCCATCCCTCGGTCAAAGATATGGCCTAGTCCGTCCCACTGCGTTGAGCATTGCAGCGGCATCGCAATGACATCATCCGCACCTCCGATACCGTGAGGAAAGCCTTGGGACCCTCGCTCAGCATCCGTGCCGGTATCGAGCATGGTGTGTACCGGGTTTGTACGACGACGCCAACCTTTTTGTGGCCCATTCATATCGAAGGATTGTGACAGTGATATGGCCCGGCCAATACGCACGAGTGCTGCGGCCTCAAGGCGTTTTGCGTCGTCAATGAAGTTGAGGGTGCCAAGACGATCGTCTTGACCCCAGCGACCCCAATTTCGGTAGGCCTCTGCGCGGCAATTGATCTCGGATGCAGGATCTTGACGGTCAATGGCTTCTGGTAGGTCAAGGTTGTTGCTCATGTGGTCGTCCGTTCTGCCTGTGCCACGCAATGAATTGTCTGTGTGCCCAAACCTTCGATTGTGCCGGTCAAGACATCGCCGTCTTGTAAGAACCTTTGCCAGTGTTGACCGTTGCCCGCTGGACTCCCGGTCAGCAGGAGGTCCCCGGGCAATAGCGGGGCTGTTCTGGAAGCCGTTGCGATCAGGGTCGGGATGTCAAAAAGCAAATCGTTGGTATTTGCGTTTTGTTTGATTTCTCCATTGAGCTCAAGTCGCACGGTGAGATTGTCATGATCTACGAACTGTGCCGGGACCAAGTAAGGGCCGGTCGGTAAAAAGCCCGGTGAGTTCTTGGATCGGTACCAATCGCTGCCGATTTCTTTCATATCTTGACGGAACGTGTACTCTCGTGTCGATATGTCGTTGACGATCGTAAAACCAGCGACGTGTGACATAGCGTCTTCGGTGGAAACCTGAAATGCTTCCCGGCCGATCACCACGGCGAGCTCTAATTCCCAGTCATGCGTATTACTTGCTGCTGGAAGTACGAGTGGCACATCTTCACCAACAACACAGGCGGGTAGTCCGATGAAGAAATATGGCTCACCGTGCTCACGCCGTTCGTCCATCATGTGTGCAGCTCGTTGCCGGGCCTGCTCGGGTGTTGTATCGGTATTTGTGGTGAGTCCAGCAGCAACCAGTTCGATCACGTGTTCGCGATAATTGGCGCCTGCTTGTAGCACTTGGCGGGGTTCTACGGGTGCTACCAGGGTGACGTCAGAAAGCGCCATCCAACCATCGGAAGCTTCTGCCAGTTGTGCTACGGAGTCCCAATTTGGTGCGGCAAGAAAATCATTGAGGTTCGCGACGCCTAAGTCTTCGGGTGTGATCCTACGGATTTTCTCAGCAACGACTAGCCCATAATGGACCGTGTCGTTGGTGCGATAACGGGCAAGTGCAAATCGTGGGATTGATGTCATGGCTTATCCTTTCGAAGTCAGAGAAATTGGCTATCGAAGCGTGTGGACCGCCATTTGGTGGGGTCCACACGCTTCGTTTCAGCTGGTATTAGCCGCGGCCTTGCTCTGCGTAAGGGTTGATCAGGACATCTTTGAGTTCATCCGGCACGCCTTCCTCGGTGGTGCTCGGGCCATCTGCAGGTGGGAATGATTCGGTCATGGACATCGGCATGGTGCCATTGCGGTAGAAGTTGTTTGAGCCTTGGGACGGGCGCCATGTCTGTGGCTCCCAGTCGGGGACGTAGTTTCTGTAACCGCCCGTGTTGAGCTCGATGCGCATCGTGGATGGGTCTCGGTAATACAAGAATGTTTGCTCACCAATACCGTGAATCAGTGGGCCGTATTCAATCGGCACGCCATGTTCCATGAGCGTATCTGCTGCGATGAGGAGCTCTTCACGTGTATCAACCCAAAACGCGTAGTGGTTGATACGGCCTGGTCGACTCGAGGTATCCAGGACGACGCCCAAGTCGTGGGATTTTTCGTTCGTAGTGAGCACTGAGAACACCGAGATGGGCGCTTCATCTAGGACGGTGCGGGCCATGATTCGGAAGCCCAGCAGCTCGTTGTACCATGTGGCAAAGGCGTCTACATCGCTGGTTGCAATGGTGACGTGGTCCAGCTGCCGAGGCGCCCCAGCAAAACGGCTACGACGTGACGGACGGTCAGGGTAGATCGAAGCGTCGTCACTATTATGTTGACGGAAATGCTCGACATCCCAATGCAGGCTCATCCGGTGGCCCCAGGGACCAACGAAGCTGAAGGCACGACCAATCGCGTGACCTTCAAACCATTCGACCTCCATGCCGGCTTTAGCAACACGTTCTGCTGCTTCTGCGAGCGCCTCTGGACTTGAGGTTCGCCAAGCCATAGTTTCTAATGCTGGCTCGTCACCTGGCACGAGTACCAGACTGTAGCGGTAATAGTCGCCCCAGCAGCGCAGATAGACACGGCCATCGATGCGGTCCACCACCGTCAATCCAACGTGTTCTTCATAGAATTTCACCGATGCTTCGACATCGGGGGTGGTGATAGCAACATAAGAGAGATGCGACAGTAATTTAATCATTTTTGACTCTTTCCTGATTCAAAGGTGTTCCTGGTCATAGTTCTATGCTCGCCGCAACAGCATCATCAGGGAAGCCTATTCTGCCTATTCCACATATCGACATCAGTTATAGTGCTAGTGTGCTCTACAGCACTTCCTTGAAGATCTGCGTCACACTCACTTAGCATTTCTTACACCGCAGAGAGGTCACCTTGTTTCACTCAGCTCCACTTTCTCGGCTCGATCTGAACCTTCTCGTCTCGCTGGATGCCTTACTGACAGAACGTAACGTGACTCGAGCGGCTCAGCGCTTGCATCTCAGCCAACCGGCGCTGAGTGCTTCACTCGCACGATTACGAACACACTTCGACGATCCCCTGCTGATACGCCGAGGCAACAGCTACGAGCTGACCCCACTGGCTATACGGTTGTCGGAACACACAATTACTGCGTTGGAAGCCGCTCGTCGAGTCTTCGACAGCCAGGCCGATTGGACTCCTCGAGAATCAACCCGGGAGTTCACTATCTACGGGTCTGACTACGCGTTTGCAACAGTAGGCCAGGCGGCCTCACGGCTTGCTGCTGTCACAGCGCCCAACGTCAAATTCCGATTCGACTTGCATACCCCTGCTGTGGTCGAAGATGCGGCAGACCGGCTGCGCTCGGCCGATGGGTTGCTCATGCCTCATGGGCACATTACCTCGGTTAATCACACCGATTTATGGATGGATCGCTGGGCAATCATCGTCGATGAAGACCACCCCACCATTGGTGACTCCATCACCATGGAGGATCTTGCAGAAAATCCTTGGGTCTTTACGTACCAGTCACGATCGGCATTCACGTCGGCCGGGCAGCAACTGCAGTCACTTGGTCTCGATACAAAAATCGAGACAATTGTCCAGAGTTTTCTGGCGTTACCCTATTTTGTTCGCGGCACCGAACGTCTCGGCATCGTGCAGGAATCCCTAGCTTCTAAAGCATCGTTACCGCGTGGCGTTCGGACTCTCAGGCCACCATTTGATGCGGTACCTGTTGTCAATGCGTTGTGGTGGCATCCAGTTCACGAAAATGATGCTGAACATACATGGATGCGTGGCATTTTCCAAAGCGCTGGGCGTATGCTGGCGAAGCAATCTGCCGCGTAATTTTCACGTCGCCATCAACTACTGTGATCGACCCTGCGCACGCTCAACGCTGGCAGCAAGGGTTCAGGACCATTGGGTCGCCAGCTGCACGAGTTCTTGCAAGCCAGGGTGCCTACTATCGGATTTCCAACACAAATAGGTGGTAATTTTGGGGACTCCAACGATCGGGACGAAGTGGAGACCTGGTCGGTTATAGGTTTCAGCAGCTGAGGCGCCGGCGATATTGACGCCCAGACCCGCGCTGCACATCTCCAGGATTTCTTCGAAGTTTTGAGCAACCTCAAGTATTTTAGAAGTCTCCGTTATGCCCTCGGGCACTCCTGCCAGCCATCGTCGGGATGTTTCCGTGTCCTGCACAGAAATGATCGTCTCGCCTCTTAGATCTTGAGGAGCCACCGATACGCGAGTGGCCAGCGGATGATCTTTGGACACGACCAGCACGCGGTCCTCTCGCCACAGGGGTAGAACTTTGAAGACCGGTGGTTCGGGGACGCCACCGTCGACCACAAAAGCGCAATCCACGATACCGTCTTCGATGGCCATCGAGGGGTCAGCGAATTCCAGATGGCGTATTTCCCATTTAACAGCTGGGAAGTCTCGGACTGCTGCTCCCATTAGAGCTCGAAAACTGGGGCTGGACACGACCATGCCCACGCGCAATCTGATCTGAACGCTCGTATCTGCCCAGGTCAAAACGTCTTGCATGGTCGCCACAGCTCGTTCGGCAAGCGGAGCAAACTGTTGGCCGTAGATGGTCAACTGAACATGCCGGGATGACCGGTCAAAGACATTGCTTCCAAGCCGACGTTCCAACCGAGCGATCTGCTCGCTGAGCGTCGAGGGACTGAGGTGCATGGCAGCTGCCGCGCGCCCAAAATGCAGATGGCGGGCCACCGCCAGGAAACATCTCAGTTGATGAATAGTGATATCTATTTTCGACTCCTACCCGCCAGCCGGGCATGTACAGGCCGCCGACGTTGACACAATTACAACACGATAGGAACGATTTGTCGCTGATAGCAGTGCTGTTCCCGGCAGGATTGGTACGCGCTAAGTTACTAGATACCGGGGGCTCGGTGGCGCTCAGGTGGTCCACCGACTACTACGAGATCCAGATCGGGATTCGCTTCAATACCACCAAAAATGACACTTGGGTCAATCAACCCTTCGGTATAGACCCGATCGTTGGTCGGGACGCCGGTGACGTCAAAGAACGGTTCGAATATATCTGACGTCAGCAGACCAAGCATTTTCGTGTTGTGCGCGCCGATGGCAAAACTGTGTATGGTGCCAGCCGGGGCGTGTAAGAAATCTCCTGGGGTGAGTAATAGTTCTTTGCCGTTGACCCAGAGCCAGACCCGGCCTGACAGACACAGAAAATTCTCGGTGTGCTGTCGATGAAAATGCTGGATGATATACGGCTGGGGTGCTGCCAGAGTCTCTACAGCGAAGTACCGACTTCCCGTATTTTGGCCCCGAGCCAGGTAGCTATTGACTGCATCAGGCCATCCACGGTGTTCGCCCCCTCCTTCACGCAGAAAATAAGCGTCATGGGCGCTCGGCAGGGCGATGTCCCAAGAATCTGTGACCTCAAGCTGCGGCAGTTCGTATTGTTGGGCTCCGGTTGACAACAACGGTTGGTCAACCTGCTCATGTGCAGAATAAACATGGTTTTCTACGCCGTAATCAGACTCGACCAGTGCGTCCAGGGCGCCGGCGGATGCGGAATAAAACAGCAACCGCGTCCGATGCGACAGCATCCGGTATGCCACTGGTTCACCTGGAGGCACGTGGACTGAATCACCAGCCACAAGGATCTGAGTTTCATGCGATAGCCAGACTTGGACGCTACCGTCCACCACAAAATACGACCGCTGATGATCCGGAAGACTGTGGTAGGGGGAGCTAGCGCCACGCGGACCGAGAATATATGCCGCGTCAAAGAGCCCGCCGGTATCCACCCCGCGGGCGATAACGGTCCACAATTGACCACCGGTTTCAAAACGTAAGCCCTCACCCGAGGCGAGATAATACGGCACACATTCACCGGGCAAAGCATCGATCACCGGGGTAAGTCCGTGCATGGTTTCTAGATCAGTGCTGGTCATCGCTGTCTTCCTATCCATTGTGTTGGAGAACTGTCAAAAACTGTTTGCTCACTGAGCCAAGTGCCGTTGAAAAAAATCGGTGACATGAGCAAAACTAAACGTCGTTCGTTGGCCTTGCTCATCAGAATGTTCCGCATCGTAGTACCAGGCAGGTGGAGTTTGTTCGTCGACCAAGCGACCATCATCCATGACGGCGGAGAGGGCTACGTCTAATCGGCCAGCCGGATTGAGGAAACCATGTTTATATTCATCCACCAGGTAGAGTTCACTTGCCGTTCCTGCAGCGGCGAGCGCTTCATGCATTCTGACGCTCTGATGATAAGGCACCAACGGGTCAGCCAGGCCATGTGACAGCTGTATAGGTGGTGCAAGAGGAGTTATCCAATTCAGGGGACTGGCGTACTTGGAGGCTCTCGGGTGCTGAGCTGGGTGTCCCCCAATGAGGCGTGCTTCCGGTGAAGAAAGTGGATCTGTTCCCGGCAGCCTTTCGGCCGCCTGGTCGACTATGTCGAGCAAGTCTATGGGCGGATACGATGCGGCTACTGCTGCCACCCTCGTTTCACCGGGTTCGTCTTCACCCGGTAACTGCCGCACAGGGCCGGTTAGACCAACCAACAATGCTAAGTGTCCACCAGCCGAGGCACCCCACAGACAAATTCCCTGCGGATCCAAACCATAAGTATGGGCATTGCTGCGCAAAAATCGTACAGCAGCTCGCACATCATGTAACTGGGCCGGAAATAATGCCTGACCCGATAACCGGTAGTCGATACTGGCCACCGCGTAACCACTCTGAGCAACGATTTGGGAGAGGTCCGGCGATAAGGTCCGATCTCCGGTGAACCAACCTCCACCGTGTAACCAAATGATCACTGGAACTGGATGGTCAACGGCCGGGTGATATAGATCGAACAGTAATTCGCCAGTGTCTCGTCTGGCGTAGACAAGACCATGAGTCACCTGTACAGACGACGGAACTGAGACTGCGTCGACATCGGCTGACTGGACTGGACGATTATGGCTACTCATAACAACTATTGTGCGCCACCGCACAGCAGGGTACCAGCGCAATTTTCCGAATGATCATTCGGACTAACCGAATGATTATGCTGTCTGGTCGGAGTTTTCTTGACATGAGCCATACGCACTCTTCCGCTGAACTGTTTGTAACCCCGTTACCGTTCTCAATCCAACAGTCGTGCGCTCACTTCATCAATGGCACGGACCACTTCAGTGTTGTATTCGGCTTTCTGTCCTGGCACATAGCGCACGGTCAAAGGCGCATCACCATAGACGAATTGACCGCGACGTTCGTGGAGCTCCCAATCGACAGGGCTCCCGCCATCGAATCCAACGGAGATACCTGTGTATGGGGCCATTCCCAGCAGCATAGGTACCTTGTAAAATTGCATGACTTTTTTGTCTTCGACTGTTATTTCGATTCGCCATGCAAAGTGTGGCAGTGCCGTAAATCGCGCCTCGATCGATGTTGCTGTTTCAGATAACGTCACCGACTGACGATGCATATTGCCGTAGGCATTATACGACATGCCCAGTTGCCCGTTTTCAATCCACAATGCGTAGCCACCGCCCTGGTCACCGTGTGACACGAGCATCCCCTCACCGAAACGTTGCGGGGCGGAAATGTGTATCTCAAATGACCGAAGGAAGATGAGCCGTGATGATCGGTACCGTTCCAATGTTGGTGTTCCTGGGCGTAAGGTCAGCGGTTGTTCAAGCTCCAGCACAGTTGAGGGTACGGTATCAAATAATTCAGGGCCGTCAGGCAGTGGAAATACGGTGTTGTGCCAAGCAGCTTGGCGCCATTCCTCAGCCAGTTCGGCAACGACCTCCGGGTGGAATTCGGAAACATCGCATTGCTCTGTTGGATCATCTATGAGGTTGAAGAGCTGCCACGCCGGTGGTCCAGGTGGTGCCCCTGGTGCCGGACGGAGCGCCACCAGTTTCCATTGCTGGTGATAATATGCCCGCTGTCCCAGAAGCGACAGATATTGCCTTCTGTCAGTGTTTGATCGTCTGCCGTCAAGCTGTCCAACGAGGCTATGTCCGTCAGCTTCAAGCGTTGCTGCTCCATTCAATTGGGTCGGACGTTCAATGCCGGCCAGTTCTATCAACGTCGGAGCCAAGTCGGTGATGAATGCAAAATCACTTCGCACACCGTTATCGTCTGCGCCGTGACGAGTCAGCCCGTTAGGCCAACTCAATATCAGCGGGCTACGCACCCCACCTTCGTACACATTGCCTTTATAGGATCGAAAAGGCGTGTTTGAGACGTGGGCCCATCCTCGCGGATAGTGACCGTACACCCTGGGCCCGCCAAGTTCATCAATTGGTCGCGGCACATCGGTCACCCAGTCCTCGGGGAGCCCTACCTGATGAATAAACTGGCTAAAGTAACTTCGAGTGCCTTCCTCACCGCCTTCGTCGGTGCCACCATTATCACTAGTAAATACGATGATGGTGTTGTCGTATTCACCAATCTCTTTGAGGTGGGCAATCAGACGCGCGAGGCTGTCGTCCACCGACGCCACAGCTGCAGCATAGACCTCCATATGTCGAGCAAACCGTTCACGCTGCTCATCACTCAAATCTTCCCAGGCCTTGGTGTCGTCAAACCCTGCGACATCGCGGTCGGCAAGTTCAGTCTCGGGCTCAACGATTCCCAAGTTGCGTTGTCGCTCAAAGCGGTCACGACGCATTTGGTCCCAACCAGCCTCATACGCACCACGGAACTGACGGATATCTGCAGGCTTTGCCTGGACAGGGCCGTGTACGGCATGGTGCGCGAAGTACAGGAAAAACGGTTTTGTTCCGTCTCCCGCACGCATGGTATCGATCATGTTGATTGCTTCGTCAGTGAGTCGGTCAGTGAGGTAATCGTCGTCGGCAAATTCTTCAGTGACCGGAGAATTGTCGCGCACGACACGATGGGGATGAAACAGCGTCGTCATGCCCTCCATTGAGCCAAAATAGCGGTCAAACCCCCGCTGCAGCGGCCAGGTGGATTTCTCCGCACCATCATGCAGTTTTGCCTCCGGAGTTAAATGCCATTTGCCGACCATGAAGGTGGCATACCCGTTTTCTCGAAATGTTTCAGCCAGCGTGGGCAATTGTTCTGGTATCGACATGCGCCATGCTGGAAAACCCGGGTCAATATGGGGAACAAATCCAAACCCGGCGCGATGAGGATTTGCGCCCGTTAGCAGCGCAGCTCGCGAAGGCGCACACAGCGGTGTGACACGGAAATTGGTAAATCGGTAACCGGTATCTGCCAGTTCAGACACCGCTGGAGTCGGGATTTCACTACCAAATGGGGCTACATCGCTGTACCCTAGGTCATCAACTAGAACAACAATAACGTTCGGAGCACCGTTGGGTGCTCGTACCGGCTGTGGCCACCACGGTTGTGACTGTGACACTCGAGGCGCGACCACGCCACCAAAACCTTCGTAGCCACGTGGTTTTGCGCCGTCAACGCCGCGGAATTCTGGTTGATGTGTTCCTCGACTCATGTTTCGTCAGGCTCCTGTTACCGTTGTTGGCTGCGCAGGCCAAAGCGTTGGATTTCTTCCATAACGCGTGTGCGCAACTCAATGAATACCGGGTCGGATTTAGTTTTCAGTTGCTGGCGGCCCCGTGGGATTGGCACGACGACATCGTCAACTACCCGTGATGGTCTTCCGCCCAATACGACCACACGATCGCCAAGGTAAACGGCCTCATCAATATCGTGGGTCACCACCACGATTGTGATCCCGAGATCTTCACGGAGTTTGAGTACAAGGTCTTCCAATTCGAATCTGGTTTGGGCGTCAAGGGAACCGAACGGCTCGTCCATGAGCAAGATAGGTGATTCATAAGCTAATGCCCTAGCTATTGCAACGCGCTGCTGCATCCCGCCAGACAATTGCCAAGGGTACTTTTCTGCTGAATCACTCAGGCCCACGACATCAAGCGCTGCAGCGGCCCGACGCAGACGCTCTGGTTTCGGTACGCCTCGTCCTTCAAGCGGAAACGCCACGTTTTGTAAGACCCGCATCCAGGGCATCATGGAACCACGATAATCCTGAAAAACCACCGCGATTTCCCCGACAGGGCCTTCCAGCGCTTTTCCTGCCATCGAGATTTCGCCTTGGCTGGGCTTAGCAAGCCCGGACAGAAGCCGGAGCAAAGTTGTCTTGCCAACCCCTGATGGGCCCACCAGACACGTGATGTCACCTGCCACCAGGTCAAGATTGAGGTCCGCAATAATCGTGACTTGCTGATCGCCGCTACCAAACCACTTGGTCGCGTTAGAAGCACTCAAGGCAACTTCAGTAGTGGTTTTTGTTGTGTTGTTCATGAGGCCCTTTCCTTGATGTCTTCCTGGCGGTGCCAGGCAAGCATCCGATGTTCAAATTTTGCGTATACGTAGGTGATCAGCCATCCGATCACTCCGATCAAGATGGTGCCTGCCCATGCGTCAGCAAGACGAAAACGTTGGCTGTTATCAAGAATGAAGAAGCCCATGCCGCTGGTGGACCCGTACATTTCACTTACGACCAGCATGACCAGACCGACAGTGATCGCAAGCCTCACACCGACGACGATTTGAGGCAGTGAGCCGGGGAGCACCACTTTTCGAATCTTCAGCCACAATGGGATGCGGTAGGCCAGGGTGGCTTCGAAAACGCTCGGGGCAATCTGTCTGACACCTTCAATACAGTTCAGCAACACCGGCCACATGCAGGCAAACGCGATGAGCGCGATCTTGGGCCACGCGTCAATACCAAGCACGAGCACAATAATCGGGACGAAGACGACGTTGGGAAGCGACCGAAGAAAATCCAGGAAGGGATCAAGCACCCGTGCTAGTCGGGGCATCAGGCCTATGGCTACCCCGAAGCCGAGGCCCAGCACCACTGCTATGCCAACGCCTACAATATAATTGCCAAAACTGAACAGGAAGTCTTGCCAAAGGGCACCGCTAGCGGCCCACTCCCCCATGGCTGCAAAGATACTGGTCAGTGGGGGCCAAAATGGTGAGGTGGAGTTCGCTGAGACGAGAAACCAGGTGACAATAAGCACCAGTGGTAGCCAGATTTGCCACGCCATCAGAGAAAATTTGCTGGGTTGCTTAACGCTTGTCATGATTATTCGTCACCGCCTTGGGCAGGTCGCCACCCGATGATCCTGTTTTGGGCTGCACTGACCGCGTAGTTCACGAGATAACCCAAGACTCCTGAAGCCACAATGAATGCAAACGCTTTTGGAGCATTGCTGCCGATTTGTGCCTCAGCAATCTTTTGACCGATGCCCGGAGCATTGGTCAAGACTTCTGCTGAGATAGCCACGAGCACCGCAACGGATGCGGCAAGTCGAAGACCTGTCATGATCGATGGCATTGCAGCCGGTAGTAAGACCTTACGAATGTAGAGCCCTTGCGGAATGCGAAACGCATGACAGGTTTCTTGGATCATCGGATTGACTTGCTGGACACCGTGCTGAGTTTGGATGATTAGCGGGAACATTACCGCGATGAATACGAGCACGGACTTCATTTCGATCCCGCGTCCTAGCATGAGTACAAGAACACCTACTAGGGCTACAGCGGGAAATGCTCGACCGAAATCGACAAGGAAGTTGACGGAACGCTCCACCCGCCAGAATCGTCCGGAGACAACGCCCAGGGGAATCCCCACGACGATGGAGGCGGCTAAGCCAAGCATTGCGCCGCTCAACGTAGCTATGATTGCTTGCCAGAATTCAGCCGTAATACTGAGGCGTCCAAGTTCCACTATCACGGCGATCGGATCTGGAACCAGTGTTTCAGGAAGTAGCGCTGTAGCTGCGATAAGCCACCAAATACCAATTACTACGAATAGCACGAGTACCCGTTGATAGCCGATATTGAGTGACCGTCGAGGTGCGGTTATTCGTGGGGTTTGGGGTCGAACGGTGTGAGTCTTCGTCATGTTTGTATCTCCACGATGTTGTGACGGGACCGCAGCACTGATATGGTCCCACGGAACGCGAGCTTTTAGCGAGCGCCATCCCATACGATCTCGTCGTAAGCCAGAGGTTCAGGCAGTTCGTTATGTGTCACCATGACGTCAACGAGCCTTTCCCAGCCGTCTTGCGGTAGGTCCGAGGATAGCGGTGCTAATACCATCACGTTGTCAATGAAATCTGCTGGTAACTCAGTATTTTCGTGATAGATGTTCCGTACTGTTTCTTCATCTTCTTCGACCAGTGCATTGGCAGTATCGAGTACTTCACGGAATCGCTCTAGCGCTTCAACATTATTTGCTGCGTATTCTTGGCTAGCGATCCAGACGCTCTGTGGCGAATTGGGCAAGAACTCTCCGACTCCAGTTCCCAACGGGGTAAAACCATTTGATTGCGCACCGAAGTAGAATGCACTGAAGAGAAAAACTGCGTCGACTTCACCGGTTGCCGCAGCTTCGGCCAGTGCCGGCAATGGCAAGGCGACAAATTCAACGGATTCAGGGTCGAGACCTTGGTCCGTCATAGCTTGTTGCACTGTCAACTGTGGCAGTCCGCCCAGATCTGGAATTCCGACTTTCTTGCCTTCGAGATCGCTCCAGTCGGAGATCGGTGAATCAGGTGGCAGCAGCACTCCACTTTCCAGTGGGTGTTCTGGGTCGGCGTGTTTTTGGCCAGCGACCACTGTGATGGGCATGCCTTCGGAGATCGCGCGAGTTGCTGAGGTCGCGTCTGTGAGAGCCACGTCAAATTCTCCGGAGATCACGGCGGAGTTCGTCGCAGTGGCTCCTTGACTCACTTGGGGATCAACAATAATCCCAGCATCCTCAAAAATACCGTTCTCTTCGGCAAGGATGGTGTTTTCGATGTTGACCTGGCCGCGTGCGACCGTCATCGAAATTGGTCCTTCTTCAGTCTCTGACGTTGCACCGGCATCGTTATCTGCTGAGGCCGAGCATCCAGTCAAGAGGAGTGCTGAAATCGAAAAGGCGGCAGCGGCTTGAAGGAGGTTTTTCCTCCCACTTCGCGGTTGAGTGAACATGTCTTCTCCTTGCTTATTGGGTTGAGACAAGTTCACCAGTGTGACGTAGCTTTCACTCCCACCTTTTGCTGATACTGGCTATCAGGATGGTCGATGCTGCTTGAGTTCCGCTACATTGGCACACCATTTGCGGGTCGAAGGCAGACCACAGGTGACACGTGATCCAAAATTTTTAGATCACGTGTTCCCACCTCTGACGTCGGCTAACCCTAGGTCCCACCTATCCACAGAAGTGATAGTGCCCATAATTAGCCCACTGGACTGTTCCAGCTACCGCTGCTGTTTACTGAGAGAAACTTGCCTATCGACTTGGAGAACATGCTGTGTCAATCACTAAAAAGACGGGAATAGCACTACTTACCGCCATACTTTTAACTTCCTGCGGCACGGCATCGTCGTCACCGGATGACGAGTCGTCTTCTCCTGACCTGGAGATGATCACGGTGGGGATGCTCCAAGTCTCCGCTTCGGCGCCCATCCCCTACGGAGTAGACCAAGGAATCTTTGAAAAGCACGGGTTAGAGGTAGAAATTGAGTATTCACAGGGCGGCGCTGCAATGCTTCCTGCGATCGAGACGGGCACATACGATATCGGAGTGCTCAACCCGTTGACTGTCCTAATTGCTAATGATCAGGGTCTGGATATGCGTATGGTGTCGGGATTCTCATATGCACACCCTGAGGGAGACGATGTCAGCGGCATTGTCGTCCGCAAAGACAGCAATATTTCTTCCTTTGAGGACCTGGCCGGTGCCCAGACTGCAGTAAATCTCATCCAAACTCAATGGGATCTCACGCTTATGGGTGCAGTCGAGAACCAAGGCGGCGACCCTGCGTCGCTAAATTTCTTGGAAATTCCATTCCCAGATATGGCAGCCCAGCTGGAACAGGGAAATATCGACGCCGCATATTTGCCGTATCCGTTCTTACCTGCTGCCCTGGAAAATCCAGACAATGAACTCTTGGGGTATCCCATCCAAGAGTCTATGCCGGGGATGCCGATGTTAGTTTCGACGACATCGGCACAGTTTACCGAGGAGCATCCTGACACTGTGCGGAAATTCGTGGAAGCACTCGAAGAAGTCATGGTCGAGACGAATGCCAATGAGTCGGCTATTCGTGAGCTTCTGCCAGAGTTTATGGGGCTTTCTCCCGAAGCTGCGGAAAATGCTCTCCTGGAGGATTGGTCTGCCGAAATCCGTGAAGACCGCCTGGAAACCCTCGGTGAGAATGCTGTGAAATGCGGCTTCATCCGCCAGATGCCACAAAACCTGTACATTGACGAGTGATGAATTGCTCTGGGCCAATGGACTCCAAAGCATGGGTTGGAATGGTGAAATGAGTATGAAAAACAGCCCCGGAGGCTACCCTTACGGCCCTACCTATGGCAATAATCACTCCGCCGGTAACCTGTAGATTCTTGCTCATGAAAACCGGTGGCCCACATAGTGTGCCACCGGTTTTGGCTGTTTCTACGAGGAGACGCGCCTGCCTTCCAGGGCAGCACGGTCGATCTCTTCCTGGTTTTCAACGTACGGGGTGCCGTGGGTGTGGAACGTTGGCACCGTCTTCATACCCCACGCCTGGCCCTTGGCCCGTTCAGCCTCGGACCAATTGACCACCGGCTGATCGGGGTTCAGAATCAACCGCGCCCCGGCGTTGGCGAACTCAATGCGGTTACCACCCGGTTCCCACACGTATAGGAAAAACGTCTGATTTATCGCGTGCTTATACGGCCCGTATTCAATGTAGACGCCCTCTTCGAGGAAAA
>NZ_DYXC01000014.1 GCF_020742345.1 Enteractinococcus helveticum
ATGCATTTGGGATCCGATGCTGATGCTGCGGACTTTGCAGTCACAACCGGTTCGATCGCAGTCACACCAGACGATACCGGTGTGCGACCGCGACGACTTGTGTCCGCGAACCCACGTTGAGCTTGGTGAAAATATTCGACAAGTGCCGGGCCACAGTTTTGACCGACAGATGTAGTTCGCTGGCGATTTGAGCGTTGGTTCGGCCATCGGCTACCAGGGCGATGACTTCAATCTCGCGTTGTGTGAGCCCGCCGGGACGATCATCCTCACCCAGCAATTCGGCAACGGCTTGGGCATCTATGGTGGCTCCTTGGGTTTGGAACGCATCCAAAGCAGTTCGTAGTTCAAGGTTCGCGCCGTCGTAATCACCAAGCAGTCGCAGGGCCCGGCCAATCAGTACTCGAGACCGGCCTGCTTCATATGCGGCATCCAGTTGAAGCCAGGAACCCAGCGCAGACTTTGCGGCAGTCAGTGCCTCCTGAGCATCATGGTGTGCAAGACCGACTTGGGCTGCTACGGTACTTGCCGCAGCGCGTACGGCCACACTGCCAAAGTCTTCAGCGATACCAGCAAGTTCGTCTGCGAGCGCGGAGGCCTCATCAGTGTGATTGGCAGCGTGCAGCACTTCAATACACGCCGGGATCAGTCGATGCCGAAAGATATTGCCCTGCACGGCTGCCAGCACTCGATGCACCATTGCCACGGCACCAGCTACATCCCCACGACTCAAGCTAAGCTGCGCACGCCCCATTTGAACATCGCTGCCATGCGCCACGGCGGTAGCATACGCTTGGTCGGCTCCGTCGAGGTCACCCATCAGGCGCAGCATATCGCCGCGCTCGATATATGCTAAGGCAACGGCAGCATGATTACCTGTGGCTTCGTATCGTTCCACGGCTCGTTCGAGTTCGACTACGGCGTCGGTAAAGGCTCCGTTGAACCGCATCAGCTGGGCCCGGTGTACCGCGCACTGACCGGTGAAGGCCACCATGCCGATCTGCTGGTCGCACCAGGTGGTGAGTGCGCGGGTCCATTGGGCAGCGCGACCCCAGTCCCCGATCCACTGACACGCCTCGATCATTGAACAATAGACCTCACCGGCAAAAATTGGATCATCAACCTCGCCTGCGACAATGCCGGTCATCGCTTCATCAAGGAAACGCACGCCTTCAGCAACCTGTCCAAAAACGGTCAAGACTCGACCTTGCTGATTGAGCCCGATCGCTAACAGATTAGCATCATCAAAACGGCGAGCGTAGTCAATAATCTTTGGTGGGACCTGCGCTGCCGTTTTGAGGTCTCCCACACCAACGCGCTCGAGCATACGTGCTACCAACAGGTAGCCATGTTCGACGACGTCGTCACCAATATCTTCGAGTTGGCGTTCTCCACTGGCTAGCCAGCCACCGGCTACCGCGGTTTCCCCGCGCAGTGCCAGCAGCATTGCTAACCGAGCTGTTGCACGTATCGCAAGCAGTGGTTCATTGGCAGCTATGGCGGAGTGGTGGGCTCGCTGTAAAGCCTGAATTGCATCGTTGGAATGACCCAATAGTTCGGCGGTGTCGGCTAAGGTTATGAAATCCGTTGCCGTGAGCGCTGTGTCGTCCAGATCGGACAAGGTCTTGTAGGCAGTCAACCACTCGCGACGCTCATAAGCCTCGCGAGCACGATGCAACGCTGTGACGACGTCCATGACACCATTCTAGTTTGCGGGGACAAAACACTGCTGGAGCCAACGTGCGCAATTCCTTGCTCAACCACACCGCTGTGCCGTTGAACAAGGAACTCGGCAATATAAGTATCAAGGTTAGGCCGCCAGAACATGAGCTTTGTTGTCCTGGATAATACGGTTGGCAAGATAGGCCGCATCGCGTCCGACGCCGCTCATCTCACCGGAGCTGAAGGCGTATTGGAAGGCCAGGCCGAGAAAATATAATCCCGGTAGTTCTTCCACAACACCCCGATATTCGACCGGCCAGCCGTGCTCAATAGGAAGCGGCAGGTCAATCCATGAGTAGTCGTGTGCCAGTCCGGTGGCCCACACGATCGAGGTGACGTCGAATGTGCGTCCGTTGGCAAGCTGCGGCAGCCCATCGGCTGAAACGCCCACAATGTGTTCTTGAAGCCACTCAACACCTCGTTCTTTGAGGTGGTGTTCTTTGACGCGTAACTGGGGTGACCCATGATGACGCAAATTGTTAAAGACTTTACGACCAATTGGCGTCCGTCTGGTCAACACGTGCTGGAAAACGAACTCGATCAGCGGGAAGGCCCTTCGCATGACACGCGACCCCCATTCAAATGGAATGTTGCCGCGAGCAGGACCCACCAACGTCGTCTTACGGTCCGTCCCAAGTTCCAGCGCCAGATCCAGCCCACTGTGCGAGGCACCAACCACCAGTACCGGACCGTCAGGTAAATCAGAGGGATGATGATAGCCAATTGAATGCAGCTGGAAGATACTCTCGGCAAGCTCATTAGCAAAGTCCGGGGTCTTTGGGTCCTGCCCGAAAGTCCCGGTAGCAATAATGACTGCGTCACAGCTGATGAGCTCGCGTTGACCTTCGCGTTCCAGTTCGACGAGGTACCCGCCGTGGGTTCCTGCGCTGAGCCGCCGAACCTGACTGTGCAATCGAACGGGTAGATCATGGGTTAGTGCGTACAGTTCCAGATAGTCTGCCATCTCGTCTTTGGTGGGAAATGCTTCCTTATCGCCAGGAAAGTCCAAACCGTCGAGACGGTCAGCGTACGCAGGTGTGAATAATCGTAGGCTGTCGTAGCGGTCACGCCATTGGTCGCCAATCCGAGCGCTTCCTTCGAGTACGAGACATTCCACTCCCCTACGCTGCAGATGGTACGCAGCCGATAAACCAGCCTGGCCGGCGCCGATAATAACTGTATTTACATGTTGTGTTTTCATGACTGCTCCCGAGGTTGTCTCCTATTGATCACGCTACGGAAACATTCTCAAGGAAACATCGGCAAGAGTACCCATTTGGTCACTGCGCTGGATGGGTATTCCAGGCCATCACCGCACTGGGCAAGGCGCTCACCGTGTACCCTGCCAGTTTGCCTCGCAGGCGAAGGCCCGCTATCGATTCAACGATAGCGGGCCTTGCGTCAGGCAGTAGGTGAGGCATTATGTGGTCTGTTGCTGATGTTTGCCCTCTGCGGCTTCCTCAATGAGTTTGGCGTTGAACGCATCAAGATCGCCTGGGTTTCGTGAGGTTGTCAAACCATTGTCAACCACCACTTCTTTATCCACCCAGTTGGCACCGGCGTTCTTTAGGTCTATGGAGATTTTGTCGACGCTGGTAACGGTTCGACCTTCGACCACGCCGGCGTTGATGAGCAGCCACGGCCCATGGCAAATCGATGCCACGGGCTTCTTGGCGGAGAAGAATCCGCGCACGAAGTTCAGTACATCTTCATTGGTCCGTAGCGCATCCGCATTCAGCGTCCCGCCTGGCAGAACCACGGAATCAAAATCTTCGACTTTGGCTTCACTAATGTGACGGTCCACGGTGAAGGAATCGCCGTGTTCCCAATCACCTTGCATGGCGGTGATGCTGTCTTTCTGATCGGAAACCAACACCGGAGTAGCTCCGGCTTCTTTCACTGCCTCCCAGGGTGCGGTGAGCTCCACCTGTTCGACGCCGTTGGAAGCAACAAATGCGATAGTGTGACCATTCAGGTTCTCAACCATACGTCCTCCTTCAGATCTATGATGGGCTCCACGTTCCACACAAACAGGCCACCGCCCTGGACACAAGCCCCGTTCCACAACCGACGGTCGATCCAGGCATGTCTCTTCACCTCAGGCGATTACGCTTCCACGGCTTCCTCTACGAACCTCACATATCACCGTGCGTCAAGCGGTAACTTCCGTGGGCATCAGAGGTACTCATTTCGCTGACCGGCGGGCCAGTGACCTTATTCAACAATGTTCACGGATTCGTCGTTGATCTGATCGGTCTCGGCGGTGCGGTTTGGTGCCCACCCGGGAACTTGCTGTGAAATCATGTCTCCCCTAGACGGGGTTGGTTACCAGTGGAAGAGTGGAGCCATGACGGAACAACGTATTATCAGCACTGAACGTGAAATCGCACTTCCAGCCGCCGAGATCTTCAAACTGATCGCCGATCCCTCTCGGCACCCGCAATTTGATGGTAACGACAACCTCGCCCATGCTGATCAAGGCCAACGCATCAACCGCGTCGGTCAGAGCTTCACCATGGAGCTGACCAGCGGCAAACAACGAGTCAACGAGATCGTAGAATTTGAAGAAGGCCGTGTCATTGCGTGGAAGCCAGCCCCAGTTGGTGAAGAAGCGCCCGGTCATTTATGGCGCTGGGAACTCGAACCAATAGATAATGTCACAACTTTGGTCCGTCACACCTACGACTGGAGCCAGCTGACCGACGAAGGTCGGTTCGACCGCGCCCGAGCCAACACCAAAGAAGCGCTGGATCGGTCGGTGACCAAGCTCGCTGAAGTAGCCGAAGCCCTTGACGCCGGCGCAGAAGTCACCGACTAGGCCCAGGCGCGGATGCTGACCCGATGGCCGGTTGCACCGTAGGTGCCAGACGCTCAGTTCAAGCGAGCCACAGCGCGAGCCGCACGACGTCGCGCCGCGAGAGTCTTTGCGAATGGATCATTGCCCCGGCCCTGAATATTAAGAGCCAGAACCGCCTGCGCTAACAGCTCATCTTCAACCAACCAAGGTGCATCATCGACGACATACCCTATCCGCGCGTTGTCATGTATCCAGTCTGTAAGGTGTGCTTCCTTGTCCCAAAGATATCGACCTTTACGGAATATCAGGGTCATATCGAGCGCTTCCATAAGGAGAACGCCAAGGCTACGACGCAGTGTGGACTGCGAAGCGTTACCATTTACATGCTGATTCAAACGCCTGCGAATATTGCCCTTCGACAAGCGCCCAGCTGCGCTTGGTTTGCGCGGAGAAATACCCACATATATCAGCTCAAAACCGTCCTGCTGCTGGTAGTTCGCTACCGGGATCTCAAGGCTTCCGGAACGAATCCACCAACCGTAGATTCCCGGCTGGGCGGGCACCACATCAATATCGCCAGGATGTGTGAACTCAACTGGAGACAGCACACGCTGGGCTGCTAAGGAGATGTTTGGCATAGTTTCTGCCTATTCATGGAGCACTTAAAAATACGGGTGCACTCACAACAACCATCCAGCTCGATCGGCTGCGCCACGAATGCGGGTGTACATGTTTTTGTACGCCTAGACCGTCAGCCTTTGAGGTCGCGAACGCCAGAACGCGGCTCTAACCGACGGCAACGCCCTAAGGTGTGCCGACGTCAGTTCATTCGCTACGGCCCCTGCCCATCAGGATGTAACGCAATGATCTGACCAGCTGCTATCTTCAGTTTGTTTGGGGTTTCGAAGAGTCACGCGATCGTTTGTTGTCATGTGGGAATGCCAGTGAGCCTGGCATCCGCAACAGGATTGCGATCTCTCGTGTACGGATTAGGCGAGTGTGGCGTTCAAAGTGATTTCCACGCCCTGTAGTGCTTTCGACACGGGACAGGTTTCCTTGGCTTCGTTTGCAAGACGCTGGAAGTCTGCTTCGTCGATATTTTCGATAGTGGAGTTGTTGATCAGT
>NZ_DYXC01000015.1 GCF_020742345.1 Enteractinococcus helveticum
GTCGACCACGCTAGGGCGACAGAAATTCTAAAACTGCCCTATTGGGGTGTACCTAAATAGAACTATTACATGTCCGTGTACGGAGATATTTCTACGATGTCCACAGGTACAGGGATTGAACTGTAGGAGGAGTTAGCGTCGAAAAAATCTAAAGTCGATGACTCCAAGTATTTCCCCTGCTTATCCGCTGCGATCACATTGAGAACAACGCCAGGTGAATACTTCCAGCGGGAGTCATTAAGGATGAAAACCGACGCGCCCAAACCACGACCCGCAGCTACCCCCTCAACTGCAAAGAGCCGCTCATCCAGCGACTCCGATAGAACTGGTGGTGTTTCCGAACCGGCAAGTGTAAGGTTGCCGACATGGAAAGACGTGAGCAAGTGGGACCAATCAACCGCGATGACGCACAGTCTCAGCTGGAATCGTTGGCGGCTGATCGTGCGGCGGCGGGCGCTCGTGCTGCAGCGCCGTGGTGGTTGATCATGTTGCATGGGGCGAGCATCGCGGGGTTCGCCCTGTCGTTCGGTCTCGGTGACGGACAGGCGGTCGGTTTCGGGGTGAGTGTTCTTGTGTTTGTGGGGCTCGGCGTGATTCGTCCGTGGGTGACCCGCACGCACGCGGAACCATGGTCGAGGTCTAAGCGTGCGGTCGCTCCAGGTGTGATTCAGTTGCTGCTTGCGGTCATCATCATCGCGGTCGGGGTGATTGCCTACGATCAGTTCGGTATCGAGTGGGCGTTGTGGCCCACGGCACTTCTTGCCGGCGGCACAACGGTGCTGTTTGGGATGCAGATGGAGCGAGCCCTTACGCGCGACGTTGCTGAGGGGGCTTGATGGTGTCAGGCACCGTTTCTCGCTTCGATGAAACCATCCATGGTGTTGTGCGGCTCCGCATCTGCGGAATGCTCGCGCGTCTGGGCGCCACTGACTTCGCGGTCATTCGTGATGCCCTCGAGGTGAGCGATCCGACCCTCAGTAAGCACCTGAAGCAGTTGGAGCAGGTCGGCTATCTCCGCCTCCATAAAGGGCTCACGCTCGGTGGACGCACCAAGACGTGGGCCGAGATGACTGATGCCGGACTGGTCGCGTTCAAGGGGCACGTTACCTTCCTGCGCGAGGTCACGGGCGAATAGGAGTTCCGCGTGCTTCCGCCGCCACACAACGCCTGCTCTGCTCTCGTTAGGTAGACGCTTTATCGGGCTCTTCGCAGCTACCCCCTCAACTGCGAAGAGCCGGAAAGTGCTGGTAAACCAGCAACTAATACGTTGCTGGCATGTACTTCAAGAGAATGTTATCTACGGCTCCAAAACTATTCGGGCCTTGACGAAAGACGTCCCCGGCCTCAGTTGATAAGCTCTGCGTGTGATTAGCGAAATGGACAAGCTCTTCAACGAAGCTCACCGCTCTGGCTTAGCTATAGGCGAATTAACGTTGCTCACGCTATCGTGGGCATTCGAAGATAGCCTGCTGAATTGGCTGGAGCAACATAACTTTCAGCCACTAAAGAATCGGCCGAATGAGGATCCTATTTCTGAACTAAAACCACAAACACGTGAAACCGCAAATCCATTCTCACTTAGTGCCACAACGGGACTTGACCAGCAACCGCTGCATACGGACGGGGCTCACCTACGAAGTACGCCAGACTTTGTGTTGCTGTGGTCTGAGACAGCTAACGACACGTCAACGCGAGTTTGGAGAGTTCCACGAATTCCACAGGATTCTCAAAATGGAGTATTTGTCGTACACAACGGAAAAGAGCGCTGGTTAACGCAAGCATATAACGATGGAACAATTCGTTTCGATCCTGGCTGTATGAGTCCCGCAGACCAATCTGCGAGGGGCCTTTCACGCATTCTGACCACCCCTCCCGAACAGGAAATTGAACACATTCATTGGGATGCCAGGGGCAAGATCGTGGTTATAGACAACAAGCGCATTTTACATGGCCGCTCGCGACTTTCAGAGGGCGACAACACTCGCCGTCTAAAGCGTCTTGCAGTAAAGAGGAAATAGATGACTGTAAACCCTTACGCGCCATCGGGATTTTGGTTAAAAGCAAAACTATTCATCAATCGAGCATTGGAACCAGCAGGCTCAAGCTCTGAAGACGAGCGTCGTATATGGGCGGCTCTCGGCCTGGAACTCCTGGCGAAGTGGTCCCTTGCGGAAACATCACCGACCTTAGTTATAGATCCCGTAGCCGACGGAGGAAGCAACCTCCTAAAGGCGCTTGACTTGCAAGATGGTGCAAAGAGTGTAACCGCCCCAGCTAAAACTATTTTCTCAAGGTGCGCACAAATCTTTCGTCCGTTCGATGAAAAAGCTGCGAAAAAAATCGCTGGCACACGGAATGACTATTTACACGGGGCGGGGATTGAAATTCTTACCCTTCCAGATCCTGCATGGTGGCCTGAATATTGGTCACTCGTCAATATATTGCTTACTTCTCAGCAGCGCAGCCTTGGAGAACTCGTCGGCTTTTCCGAGCTCGAGAATGTCAACCAACAGTTAGAACTTCATACACATCGCGTCAAAGAGCAGTATGAAGCCGCAGTTGAAACAGCGAAACGCAATCTAAAGAGATTCGAGGAAGGCAATATGTCAGCGAGGGAGAAGTCCCGCTGGGACAACTTGCTACGTCAAAATCCTCAACTAAGCTACAGACTGCAAGTGGAATGCCCTGTCTGTGATTCCGTTGGAGAAGTGCAATCGGACTACGCTGATACGAAGGAAATCGCATGGTGGTCAGATTCAGACGATTCGTACGAACGCTACCCCTACGTCGAAGTCACTTTTGAGCCAGACTTCTATATTTGCCCCAACTGTCACTTAGTTCTTGATGACCCTCAACTGCTCGAATATGCAGGTCTTAATACCGCCGTGACGATTGAGACAGATGAAGATCCTTACAGAGAAGGTGAATACGGCAATGATTAGAGAAGTAGTGTCCAATCAATCCTCTCCTCCATCTCCAAAATTCCCATGCGGAGAAGAGTCTGCACGCACTGGCCTTCAGGATCGTGGACGATCAGGTGCTTGATTAAATTTCACAACGTCTTCACGCTCCAGGGATATAGCAGGCGGTAAGTGAAACCGTCCCTGCTCGTCATTATCCTGCGTTTCCTTTTCCGGTTCCACAGCTTCAGCCTCCAATCAAAGAATAAGCTACCGTACACACTAAAGACATAGCTAAAGAAACGAACCCCCAAATCACGAACTTCGATGTTTTTAGAACCCGCGCCCTGCCTTGAGTCAATGTAATACGCTTCGATTCAGCTATCGCTCTCATAGCCTCAATTTCAGTCTTTCCCACAAGTTGCTCCTCAAGGCTGGAAAGTTTTAGCTCTTGACTCTTTGGGTGAAAGAAAAGCGCTATCACTCCGAGAATCGCAGCAGACATGCCAAATGCCAGAGCCAAGGCGAACCAACAGTTATTTTCATCCCCATTTTTAGGAATTGATACAAAAATCAATGAAGAGGTGACGAGCAGCGCTGCCCGGTTAGTCAAGGACGTGGCAGAACGAATGTGGTCTGATAGCTGTCGGTTAATCTCGGAGTCAATAATGCCCAAGACGGCAAGAAATTCTTCCTTCTCCCAGCTACTTTCGGGCGAATCCGGCTTCATGAAACTCCAAGCACATCATCAGCATAATAAAATATCCCCAGACTGCCCGGAACAGGAACGGCAGGCTCTTTTACGTCTTAGCTATCTCGCTTAACCACGAGGAGGGAAGGGATCGTCACCATATGAATTACGCTGATGGATACGATTGTTATCTTTGCGATGCTTTATCCACTCGCTGCCGCTGTCCTTAGCGAGCTTTTGGCTCCACTCTCGCGCCTCGGATTCTGTATCGCGATAGCCAGAAGCTCGAGAGGCCCCCTCTCTCCCTACCTTCCACTGCTGGCGTTCACTATCCCATGACTGATGGACATTCTTACCGGACACTTCGCTCTCCTCATGCCTACTAATTCTTTATGCAACCATTATGTCATAAGGCAAACGTATGTTCTAGGTCCAAAATCGGGTCGTACACAATCCCCGAACAAACAGACGGCATCTACCGCAAGATAAAGCAGATCAATAGGGCGCTCGTTCGGGATAAAGACAATCTTGAGGTAATCGGTTTCTCTAAAGACCTGATGGAGGCAACTGCTAGCGCAGTCCTGCAAGAACGGGG
>NZ_DYXC01000016.1 GCF_020742345.1 Enteractinococcus helveticum
GCGACCGGGCGGTCCGAGCTTCCAGGCAGGATCATACCAGCGTCGAGCAATCTTCGTGCCGGATACGACAGCGTGGCGCGATTTGGGCCAAGATTGTGGAACATCCCCTCGCCAAATACGGAAATGAAATATGGCTGGGGGACCAGCACAATATTCTGGTCGGCCATTAGAGCGATTTGATCGTCCCGGACCACCCCGCCGTGTTCAATGCGGTCGGGGATGGGGCCGGAACCGTGGATGCGACGGGCTTCGGTGATGGTTTCGATGGCAAAGTCGATAGCTGCATGGTCCACCCCGGAGCGGATCCCAGCATCCAGGTCGCGGTGGCAGCCAGCTGATATGCTGCGAATCCTCTAGGGCTGGGGCCAAGTGAACCACCGGCTATCCCTACATCCTATTGTGCATTTTGCAGATAGTCTGTTTTACATTTTGCAGACAGTCTGTTTTACATTGTGCAGATTCCCGGTTGCACGTTCGTGGAGTAAGCACTCAGACAGCTACACTAATCTAGGCCTGGTTCAAGGATTGTGAGTAGATGACCCCAACACCCCAAAGAAAAACTTCGCTGATCGGCAACCTCATTCGCGGGGCACTGATCGGCATTGTGGAAACCATCCCCGGAATCTCCGGCGGCACAGTCGCCCTGGTCGTGGGCATCTACAAACAACTCATCGAATCCGCCTCCGCCATGATCCACTGGGGACTATCGCTCGTCCGCGGACGACGCGAAGAAGCCCGCGAATACTGGCAGCAAATCTCCTGGCGCCTACTCATCCCCTTAGGCCTCGGCATGGTCGCCGCGGTCTTCACCGTTGCCGGCCCGGTCGTGAGCCTCTATGAAACCTATCCAGAACGCATGCGCTCGCTGTTCTTCGGTATGGTCGCAGCCTCCGTCATGGTTCCACTGCTGATGGTCCGCGACGACGTCGCCTACCGCAAAAAACGCCTCGGATGGCACCACCTGGCCATGTTCATCGCCGGTGCCGCAGCCGCTTTCATCGTGCTGTCACTGCCAGCCACCCTGGCGCTGCAACCGCACTGGTACATCGTTTTGCCAGCCGCCGCGATCGCCGTCTCCGCCCTCGTACTCCCCGGACTTTCCGGCTCGCTGGTGCTCCTAACCCTGGGCCTCTATGAGCCCACCCTGCGCGCAGTCGAAGCCCTCGATTTCGGCTACATCGGCGTGTTCGTCGCCGGTCTCGCCCTGGGTGCAGTCGTGATCGTGCAGTGTATGAAATGGCTGCTAGAACATCACCACGCCACCACCCTGATCATCCTGTCCGGCGTGATGATCGGTGCCCTGCGTGCCCTATGGCCGTACCAAAATGACGACGGCGCACTGCAACCCATTTCCGACGGCGTTGGCCTGAACATTCTGCTGGCTATCATTGGCGCCGTGGTCGTGACCGCCATGGTCATTGCCGACCGAAAGATGAGCCGACATGCACCCCAACCCGTCCATTAGTGTCTCAGCCGTCGTGTTATCCAACGACGACGGACAGTCGCCCTGGTCCGTAAACGCGGCACCACGGCCTTCATGTTTCCGGGCGGAAAACCGGAGCCAGCAGAAACCAGTGAACATATAGCGGTCCGAGAAGTAGCTGAAGAATTCGCTGTCGTCGTAGCCCCGGGACGAGCTCGAGCCCTTTGGAGACTACAGGAGGATCGCAGCTAATGAAGCTGCTATCCACGTGTTTTCGGACCTGCGTGTCCAGAGAATCCAGGTCCAGGAACAGGTAGAAAGCGCCGAACTGTTTTGGAGGACTGTGGATGAGCCTAGCTGGGCTGACGGTCACCGACTTTCGCCATTGTGGAACGTAGCTTCTGATGGTACTGGCAGTCCACGCAGTTGGTACTGGGGTTCCGCATATCTGGTACTGGTGCGTGGGTAGTGGTCTTCTAGATACAGGTCCGACACGTTGGGTGTCGGCCGGTATTTGAGAGGAAGTCCTGGATGGCAAAATATCGCCAGATCATGGAGTTGGTGCTTCAAGGGCGTAGTTACGCTGAGATTGTTGAGATGATCGGTTGTTCGCGGCGAGATGTCGCTCGGGTGCGGCAGATCGTAGCGGAGCACGATGTTACTTCTATGGACATGATCACGACTGAGCAGCTGGTGGGGTGGTTCCCGGATGGGCGGAAACGCGTATCAGCCAATTTCGCGCAACCGGATTTTGATCAGGTGTTGGTCTCGATGCGGGCCAACCGATTTTTCACGGTGTTGATGGCCTGGCGGCGGTATGCTGACGCTGATCATGGGCTGAAGAAACCCTATGGGTATTCCCAATTTTGTGCGCTCTTTGCTGATTATGTGCGGTCTCATGATTTAGTGGCCGTGTTGCATCACGAACCGGGCCGAGCCATGCTGGTTGACTGGGTGGGGCCCACGGTTGATCTGGTGGATTCGGTCACCGGTGAGCTCACCAGGGCTTATCTATGGGTTGGGGTGTTGCCGTATTCCGGGGTGATCTCTTGCCGGGCGTATCTGAATATGAAGTCCCCGGCGTGGTTAGATGCTCATATTCAAGCGTTTGCGATGCTCGACGGGGTGCCAGCACTGATTGTGCCAGACAACCCGTTGACGTCATCACACCCACGCAGCAAGGGAAGCACAGAGCGGGTGATCAATGCTCGGTATCAACAATTAGCCGATCATTATCAGACCGCGATCGTGCCCGCCAGGTCAGGTAAGCCACGCGATAAAGCTGCTGCCGAGAACGCGGTGGGGATCGTGGAAAAACGTGTGTTGGGCTATCTGGCGGAGGACGTGTTTACAACGATGGCTGACTTGAATGCAGCCATCGATGCCAGGGTTGATGAAATCAACCATGACATGCCAGATGTCAATGGTGTCACCCGGTGGGACCGGTTTGTGGCTGACGAACAGCACACGTTGGGCGCTTTGCCGGATACTCGGTTTGAAGAAGTTGAATGGAAACAGCTCAAAGTCGGGCGGAATTATCATATCCGGGCAGATTCACAGCACTATTCGGTGCCCTATCAACTGGCTGGTCGGTTGCTATCGGTGCGGTTGACCTCGCTGCGAGTCACGGTCTTTGACGGGGCGGTCGTGGTGTGTGAACATGATCGGCTCAACGGTCGCAAAGGCCAATATTCCACCCTGGCCGAGCATGTTCCCCAACAGCACCAGGGTATTGATGGGCTGTGGTCCCGGGCCTGGTTCACGGATCGAGCCCGCAGTTTTGGGCCAGCCACCTTGGCAGTTATCACCCAAATCTTGGATCGTCACGCCATCGAGGCTCAAGGGTATTTAGCGTGTCAGAACATTTTGGAAGGGTTAGGTCGCAAAAACCGGGCCGTGCTGGAAGCTGCCAGTCAGCAGCTACTCAATCAAGGCGGATACGCCACCTACAGCACGATCAAGCGCATCATGGCCGCGATTCACAGTGAACACGACAGTCCTAGGCCTTCGATACCGGCAGCCTCAACGACAAAACGCCAAGCTGTTGGTGGCAGCCAGCAGCTTGGCCCAGAGGTCTATGTTCGCGATGCTTCACATTACGACACCACCGGTGAGGAGGCAGGCCTGTGACGTTTACCAGCATTGACTACGACAAATTCCGGCAACTGCGCGTCACGCATATCGCCACCAGGCTTGAAGAACTCATCACCGATGAGCACTACGATACCCTCACCCCGGAACAGCTCTTTTTGACTGCCGTGGACCAAGCCCTAGAACACCGCCGGGCCAATCGGGTAGACCGGTTGATCAAAGCCGCAAAATTTCCGATTCTGGGCTGTGTCAAGTTTTTTGGACAGTTCGTTGTGGTTTTCTTCTTCGTTAAGCCGCTTGGGTTGATGCCGTCGCGGCGAGGTTTTCGTAGTCGTCCCAGGCTCGGGCTGGGGTGCGGTAGTTGAGGCTGGAATGGGGTCGTTGGCGGTTGTAAAACACTTCGATGTATTCGGCCACGGCCATGCGCGCCCGTGGCCGGGTGGTGAAGACGTGTTGGTGGTACATTTCGTTTTTGAGGCTGGCAAAAAATGTCTCGGCCACGGCATTATCCCAGCACACTGTGAGACTTGGAAGTGGCTGGTCTGGGACTGGCTGGCAGGATGGGTACTGGCCTTGCAATATCGACTGT
>NZ_DYXC01000017.1 GCF_020742345.1 Enteractinococcus helveticum
AACAGTGTCAGTGTTGAAACTCATGCCTGGATCCCGGTTTGTAGGCTTGCCAAGGTGTGTTGCCACTGGAAATGCTGTTCAAGTTGACGGCCCAACTGAAGCAGCACATCTTCGCGGAAGGCACCGCCAACCAGCTGAACACCCACCGGCAAGCCCTCGGCATCTTGGTGCACGGGCAAACTGATGGCTGGTTGACCGGACATGTTCACAAATGATGTGAAGGAAATCATGCGCAGTTCCGTGGTCCGTTCCGCCAGCGAAGCAGTATTCGCCTCGTCATAGACGACGGTGAGATCTGGCACCGTCGTGGCCATGGTAGGGGTCAACAGGACATCAAAGTCTTGACCCCATTGCGGCAGGATATCGCGGGTTTCCAGCTGGATCCGTGCCGAGGCGGCAGCGTATTGGGTTGCATCATAGGACCGTCCTTGCTGGACGCGCTCACGAATGTAGGTGTCTAGTAGGCTTTCGTCGGCGACATCGTTGGCACCGGTCCAGGCGCTGACGATGATCTGGAAGTCCTCAATGCTTTGGGGACTGTAAAGCCGCGGCGTTGCGTCAACCACGGTGTGGCCAAATGATCTCAGGACTCCGGCGGCAGCATGCGTGGCTTCCAAGCAGGCGTCGTCGACGGGCAGTCCGGTTGGTGGGCTGAGCATCAGGCCAATCCGCAGGGAGCCCGGGTCGCGCAGGTAGCTATACATATAAAGTTCTGCGGGTTCAGGTGCTGAATACCATGCCGTCAGGTCTGGACCCGACATGACATCCAATAGGCCTGCGGCATCCTCGATGGTGCGGGTAATGGCACCTTCGGTGGTCGAGTGTTCCCATCCGGCGACCCCTTGCGGAATGCGACCACGGCTTGGTTTCAGCCCCACGAGTCCACAACACGAGGACGGTACGCGGATCGATCCGCCACCATCTGAGGCGTGTGCCACCGGGGCCATACCCGAAGCCACGGCTGCTGCGGCACCACCTGAAGAACCACCAGCGGTGCGTTGCAGGTTCCACGGGTTAGCGGTGGCGCCATATTTGCGGTTTTGTGACACCGTGAGCGGGCCGAATTCTGGTGAGTTCGTCCGTCCTTGCAGTGTGAAGCCACCGTCAATGAGTCGCTGGACTGCAGGGTCCGTTTCGGTCCGCGGGGTATCATCCATGGCCAACGAGCACTGGTCATTGGGTTGACCTGCGACGTCGCTTAGATTCTTCACCGGCACCGGCACACCTAAAAACGGTTGGGTAGTGTCGCCGGAAAGAACTTTTTGTTCAGCCGCGCGGGCCTGTTCTAAGGCTTGGTCGTCGTTGCGCCATACATACGCATTAATTTCGGGGTTCTTCCGGTCAATGTGAGCCGTGTATTCTGTTACGACTTCAACCGGTGAAATCTTCCGATCGCGGATCATGTGGGCAAGCGAGCTCGCGGAGGAAAAGAGATTCATGACAAATTGCTCCTGGTTTCAAAAGTGTTCGAGATGGGTGAAGCTGCGTGGTGCGGTTACTGGACGATGAGTTGGTGTTCATCATCCATTGCTTCACCTTTGGTGACCACAGTGAAACCTTCACGGCTGGCCATCGGACGAGGATCATTGGTCAGCGGGATCATGTGCGCGTCAGCAACCAGAGCATCCGATGCCTTATTCAATGCGGCGCATGCTTCTTCTTTGTTCTGCGAGTTCAGGTATTCTCCGAAGGCTGCTTCAGCTTCTTCGGACTGAGTGGCTCCAACGTTTGAACCGCCATCTTGCAGTGCTGGACCGATGCCTTGTGATACCGCATTACTCAAGGACCCAACGAAGTTCAGGTCGGCGAACACGGTCAGATCCCAGTCGCCTGGTTTCCCATAAACTGTCGAGATCCAACCACCGACATCAAGGTTGTCGAGCGTGACGTCCGCGCCTGCTTCACGCAGTTGCTCTTGAACGTAGGTGTTGCCACTACCATTTGGACCGATAATTTGAGCACCAACGATGCGGACTTTCATGCCGTCAAGCACGTCTGCAGCTGCTTCTGGGTCAAGATCAATCACCGGTGAGGCATCATAATTAGCGCACACGGTCGTGGAGGATGCCATTTGCTTGGCGACCTCACCAGCGCCTTGTGAGGAAATGTCGGTAAATGTTTCACGATCCAGGACTTGTGCCACGGCACGACGTGCTTCTGGGTCGCTAAACGGGCTGCTTTCACGTTCATTAAAGAGCACGTAGAAATCGGAGAATGGTTTCACGTCTACGCTGACAGAGCCTTCGTTTTCAACGCGTTCGATGGATTGCGGCAAGACGGCACCGGTGTCGAGTTGGCCTGCGATGAGCTGGTTGGCAGTCGAGTTCTTGTCGGCTATCACATTGAACTCAATCGACTCTGGTCGCACGTCCTCAATCGGTTCGGCGTATTCTGGCCACCAGTCGTAATCATCGCGAAGGTCGTAGGTGTAGCGAACGCCGTGGTCGGCGCTCGACATAATGTATGGTCCCGATTCAGCACCTTCGACTTGTCCCGCATCGAGTCCTTCCAGATCTTCCAGACCCGCTGGGCAAATAATCCCGCTAACAGCCAAGGAAAGACCGTTGAGCATATCAGGCCATGGTTCTGCTAGCTCGATTTGTAGTGTCTGATCATCGACGGCCGTGAACGTGACGTTGCCAGCTGGCCCAAAGACCTGCGGTCCATACACTGATGCTGTTTCTGGGTCAGTGAAGTATTCCAGAGAATCTTTCACAACGCCAGCAGTAATCGGTGTTCCATCAGAACACGTTGCTCCAGCACGCAGCGTGAGTTCGCCACCTGTTGAGTCCAGATCCCAATCTTCAGCCAGCCCTGGGGCGAGCTCATTGTTGTCATCTCTGCGAACCAGGGTGTCAAAGCTGTTTCGAGCAAGAATAAAATCCGGCAGTGAAGTGCCTTGGGTCGGATCGAAAGACGCGGGCTGGTCTACTGACGTTCGTACCAGTGATTCACCGCTGGCAGCGTTGCCGGTTTCTGCAGGCATCGCGGCGTTATCACCGGAGGTGGTGCATCCGGATAAGACAAATGTCAACGCGACCGTGGTCGGAATAGTAATGAATACTTTTTTCAATGTGCTTCTCCTGAGGTATGAGTGTTGTTTTCGATCACGACTTCATAAACGTCGATAACAGTCGCGCGGGCTTGGACTTGTGCCTGGCCGACGAACACGGATCGTGTCAGCCACAGCAGGTCGGGGTCAGAGGTGCGAAAGATAGGGGTGGTGAAGAAGTACCGCATGGCTTCCGGTCCACCATGTTCACCGTCTATATGGCGTAAGACGCCGACGTTGACGATATCGATATACGCACCCTCGTTCGTGCGGATGCCGTAGCGGGCTTCGACGTTGAAGGCGTCGTCGCTGCGACTCAAACACCAATCGCCCCCACCGGCAACGACGTGTCCTGAGATCTTGCCGGACACTTGGCCCCCGGTGATCGGAATGAATTCCAGACGTTCGTGATCGCGCTGAGTCAACGGAATGCCCGGTTCGACTTCTGCAGTG
>NZ_DYXC01000018.1 GCF_020742345.1 Enteractinococcus helveticum
TTGTTTGTAGATGCCCACGACCAGGGCGACTGTGCCGCCGGAGATTCCGGGGATGGTTTCCACAATACCGAGCAGTGCCCCGCGAATGAGGTTGCCGATCAGCGAAGTTTTTCTTTGGGGTGTTAGGGTCATCTACTCACAATCCTTGAACCAGGCCTAGATTAGTGTAGCTGCCTGAGTGCTTACTCCACGAACATGCAAGTGGAAATCTGCAAAATGTAAAACAGACTATCTGCAAAATGCACAATAGGATGTCTGCGCAATGTGCCAGCTGGAACCCAGGGTAGAAAAAGCGCTTTGACGGCGGTGTCGTCTTGGCAACTTGGTTCGATCATGGACTGGTCAAGTTTGAGGGCTTGTTCCAAAAGTCTCGGGATCAATGGGCCTCTGAACTCGTGGGAGTCGGGCCACCACGAGGCGGTATGAATCAGTTAGCAGTTCCTGGAAGAGTCCCGGATGGTTGCTGGTACCGGTGGCAAGCGAAATCCAGTGCCGCTTATTCATATAGTAACCGGGTGTGATCTCAGGGTACTGCAAACGCAGTTCTGCAGCGTCTTCCGGTTCTGCTTTGTCGACGTGTCGGGTTTGACCGACGTATTTACCCAGTGAATGGAGGTCGTCATGAACGGTACAACAACAAGCGAATGCATGAAGCAGCTCGTCGTCTACCTGTGCAGCTCCGAAGATCGTACCGGTGCCGAGGTCGGGTTGGAACGGCCGCGGCAGGACTGCCTCGACCTCTGCCACCGACCCGGCTATCTCGAACTCCTAGAACGCGTGAAGCTTAGCCCGTCGCGGATCGTCGCCTAGCGCGTCGGGCCACATCTTCGGCGATGTAGCGGTGGCGCGGAAGCAACCGAGCCACGGGATACCTACTGGTCAACAGATCGATACACTCTTGCGCGTTCGTATAACCAAGCGTGTTAAACAACAGGGCTGCGTCGTCGAGGTCACGATCATCGCGGGAAGCATGCAGTTTCATGGCCCGCAAATACTCCGGCGACGGCACCTGCACCAGCAGCGACTCCGACTCGAATACGGTGCGGGAAGCTCATCTGCCCCAGGAAGGAACCCCTTGACGGCGTCGTTGAGCCAATCTGGTTCCAAACCGTGGGCGGCGCTCATGTCTTCTGCGATCTGCCGCACTTCTGGTACTGGTACGAATAACGCATCCACATCGCGGGTGAGGCGCTCCTGATCGTATGCCAACGCCATCGGCCGCACCACCCACCACAAATAGTTGCGCCTGAAGCCCCCGCGCTGTGAGGCGGTCTGAGAGTTCTTGGAATAAGCTGCGGACGCTTCCAGCGTCAAGCTCCGGCCCGCTCCGGCTCACGCGCGATCCAACGACCGTGATGTGATGAAAATACCGCGCTCCCGGAACGCGTCTGGGCTTTCCCGCTCCGCGTCTCCACGGAATATCTCTGGCACCATCGGGTACCAGGCCGTCGTGCGACGTGCCGTGTCCTGCGCCCAGGCAGGTGCTGTCCAACCATCACGCGAGGCCAGGTAGTCTGCCAGCGCAGCGAAGGCGGCATCAATCTGAACTGCACCCGTGTGAGGAGGCTCGTCAGTAAACACGCCTGCCGCGAGGCCCGGGCCTCCCCGGCGAAGCGTTGACGTATAGTCATCCAGAGTTTGGAGAATACCGAACCTCCAGCCCGCCTCCACACTGTCGCCGTTATTCAGTAGCCGAGCACAAGCACGCGCGTTCGCCGCAGCCGTGTGACGCACCCCAACATCTGCCCCCGGCACAGAGGCCGGTGCAGTCTGCGCGGCGTCAAGCAACGCCGCGACTGTCAACACTTCGCCCTGAAACACCATCATCTGTCTCCTTCACCTCATAACCCATTTTCGCAGACGTCCTGCTGAATGTCCCGGGGAGCTGAAATTCCGGCGAGAGGTCACGGTCTGACGCACAGTTGGCAAGCGTGCGAACTGTTATCGCGTGCATCACAGATGGAAATTGATTCTCCAACGTATGGAACCTTTTGGGTGAGACCGAGGCCCGATGGTCAGTGACTTACGGTGACCGCTGCTTCGCAGGGCCCGCCGCACTCCTCGCTGCCGCCGACACGCACCTACTCCGGAGCAACCACAGTGTCGAAGAGTGTGGCTCTTCGGTATCGTAGACGCGTACTGTGAACTAGGTCGAGTGGCTCATTGCAGTGATGAACACCCAGGTGTCCGTGTTGCTATCTTGCTCGGCGAGTGCGACCTGTACCAATTCATCAGGCGCAGTTCCATCCTGGGCAGGAACGCATGCTGTCACGCGATGATGCGAGGAGACAGTTGCGTAAGCTGGGAAGTCTTATTGGGCTTCGGTGAGCACGAGGTCGTCTTTAACGCGCATCCGTTCGCCCAGGAACCCGCCCAGCGCGGTCAGCAGGGAAACGATGACCAGCAGTACGACGGCGGGCATAACGGTTGGGGTTTCTTGGAGGCCAGTCATCCAGGTTGCGATGAACGGCAGGAATCCGGTCAGTGCGCCAGCTAAGTTGTAGCCCAGGGCGACACCCGAGTAACGCAGTTCCACCGGGAACAGTTCGGCCAGTAGCGCGCCGGTAACCGAGTAGGTGATGGTCAACAAGCCAATGCCCGCAGAGATGGCGAAAATGATGGCCCAGACTTGACCGGTGTCAATCATCATGAATAACGGCCAAGCGGCCAGCGCAGTAAGAATACCACCGATGAACGTGACCCGACCCGGGCCGAGACGTTCAGCTACGCGACCGAAGATCACCACAACCACCATCTGAACCAGTGCTGCAATGACCGTGGCGTTGACAACGTCGCCGCGAGCGACATCCAGCACGGTGGTGGTGTAGGAGATGACGTAGGTGTTCATCAGGTAAAACCCACCAACACCCAGCAGGGCCGCACAGATTGCGATCACCAGGCGACCGAAGGCTTTGGTGAAGACCGCGGCTGCTGGAACCTTGGGCCGGTCATCCATTTCAGCGAGTTGCTCAAAGACCGGGGATTCTTCAACTTTAAGTCGGATCCATAGCGCGATGGCCAACAGTGGGAAGGCAGCTAGGAATGGTAGGCGCCAGCCCCAGGAATTGACGGATTCTTCTGGCATCAACAGCACCAGCGAGAACGCACCGGAGGACAGCAGGGTACCCACAGGTGAGCCCAGCTGGACCATGGCGGCATAACGCGCGCGCTTCTTGGGTGGTGCGTGTTCGATAGCGATCGTGGTCGCACCTCCCCATTCGCCACCAACGGCCAGACCCTGGAAGAGTCGCAGCACGACCAGCAGGATCGGAGCTGCCAGGCCAACTTGGTCGTAGGTTGGCAGCATGCCGATGACGCCGGTGGCCACACCGATCAGCACGATCGACAGGATCAGAGTTGGACGGCGGCCCCAGCGGTCGCCGAGAATGCCGAATACGAATGCGCCGAGCGGGCGCGCAGCAAAACCGACACCGAAGGTGGCAAAAGATGCCAGAACCGCGGCGGTTGGGTTCAGTTCGGTAAAGAACAGGAAGTTGAATACCAGCGCGGCTGCGGTACCGAACAAAAAGTAGTCGTACCATTCCAGTGCGGTCCCGGCAAAGGCGGCCCGGGCAATGCGCGCAACATCTTTGGGGTTGACCTGCAGGGTTTCTTCCTTCGGCGGGGGCGTGTCTGCCTCCACAACGAGGGAACGAGAATCGTCGCTCACGCGAAGCCTCCTTAGACGAGTGAATGATTACCCCAATATTTCGGCATGACCCACACCACACGCAATGGAAGCTTGCACTATGAGCATCGAGGTCATTTGTGCATTTGCATTTTTGGTGAGGCCAGGACCAGGGTTGCCAGTACGGCGTCGCGGGGAATTTTGACGTCGAGTCCGGTGGTGGCTTCGAAGCTGCGCAACCGATTGATGACGGTGTTCCGGTGCCGATTAACGCACGACGCGGTGGTTTTAATTGACCCGGTGTCCAGGAAGTACTTGATGGTGGTAATGACTTCGTGCCGCTCTGCAACCGGGAGTTGTACGAGATCGGTCAGATAGCTATCGGGGAAGTCCGGCACCAACGTGGACAAGGTGTCTGAGATTGCTGCGGGCCAGAGGGCTTCGATACTCATCAACCCGGTAGTTTCCGGCTGGTATTCCAATAGCCTTGTGAGCGCAGCAACGGCGTTGGGTACGGTTGCCAAACCGGTAATTTGGCCGATATACCCTCCGGCATAATCGCGGCACAGTGTGGCGAGCGGAGCAGCCTTCGAAGCGCGTTCTTGGATCAGGCAGTAGCCAGAGCGGTAGGGGTAGCCCAGGATCTTCCCAGCAGCCAATGGCTCGGCCAGCGCATCTTGGACTTCAAGCACTGCAGATTCATTAATGACGACGACCTCAAACTCTGCATTGACCTCGACCTTAAGTCCCTGGGCGATAATGTCAAG
Source organism: Enteractinococcus helveticum (assembly GCF_020742345.1). Taxonomy (GTDB): domain Bacteria; phylum Actinomycetota; class Actinomycetes; order Actinomycetales; family Micrococcaceae; genus Yaniella; species Yaniella helvetica_A. The sequence continues at coordinate 4,396 of NZ_DYXC01000018.1, forward strand.
ACTGGCCGGGGTCAAATGGCTGGAGTTCAACAGTCGAGCCATGTGCCGTTCGGTGGCCAGCCGCGCATCCCGGGCAATCCGTGCGGTTTCTGCCAAAAACTCCAGCTGCACTTCGCGGATGTAGCGCTCAATTGTGGTCAACATGGTCTCGACATGTTCGACCAACACCGGCATCTCGTCAGAACTCATCGTGGCCCGGATGCGTCGCCACAGCACCACAAAATCCAATCGTATCGCAGCCATGAGATCTTCGATCTGGATTTTCTGTCGTGCCCTGCGAACCCCGAGCCGTCGCGCTGCGTTTTGTTGGTGTTCTGTCATGGGTTTGCCCATCATCCGGTCCAACAGATAGCGAAACGTCTCGATCGCCGTGTGCCGTAAATCTGTGATCTCCACCAGTCCGTCTTCGTACAGGCTTCGCCCCTGTAGTTCCGCCAAAAAATCGTCGACAATCAATTCCAGGTCATCGACGACCCGTTGTAAAATGGCTTGCCAGTCTCCAGCGTTCGTAGTAGAAGCAACCTGAGCTGCAGCGTCGTCAGTGGGTTCTACTGGGCGATTGTCGTTAGGCATATGCATAATTTTAGTGGGGTCGAGATCATATTTTGCCATTGCAGCGCAGAGCCAACCTTTATTGAATCAGGGTAGGAATAATGAACGTCGAAAGGATGCTGCGGCCATGCGTCTGGATACCCTTATTCATAATGCAGATATCATTACGGGTGATCCGAACCGCCCCACGGCCTCCCGAATTGGGATTTGGCAGGGGCTCATCGTGGGTCTTGATGAACAACTTGATCCGCTGCTCAAGGGCCCGTATGCCGCGGCACCCGCACAGGTATTCGATGTGGCTGGCGCGTGTATTGTGGCCGGGTTCAACGACGTGCACGCCCACAGTGTGTGGTTTGGGCAGACACTGATTGAAATCGATTTGGCCGAGGCGAAGACTCCCGACGATGTCTATGCTGCCATCGCGTCCCGAATCAATGCTTTTGAGCATGGCGATTGGGTGATCTGTTCAAATTTCAACCCACTGCAGATGACCGGCAGCATAGATCGTGATCGTCTCGATACGGTTGCCCTGGGGCACCCGGTGCTGATTAAACACCGTTCCGGCCACGCGTACACGATCAACGGTGTGGCGCTTGATCTTGCGGGTATTGAAGACCGCCCAACCGCACAGCCGGAGGGTGGAGAGATCGTGACAGATGAGACGGGCCGGGCCACCGGGCTACTCGATGAAAACGCGATGCGCGCTGTTCAGGATTTGCTGCAGCCTGAGGCGCTCGAACCAGTGACAGACGCCCTTGCAGCCGCGTCGCAACACTACCTGGCCGAAGGGCTGACATCGGTGACCGATGCGGGGATTGCCGGTGGCTGGATTGGGCACACCCCAAGAGAATTCGCGGCCTATCAGTTGGCTGTCGACCGCGACCTGCTCAAACACCGGTCCCAAACCATGGTCACCATGGATGCCCTGCACGAATTGCCCGGTCATTCCAAAGACCCATCGGCACGCGGCCTGGATGCCGGGATCCGCTCCGGGGCGGGCGATGCGCGTCTACAAATTGGACCGGTCAAAGTCTTCACCGATGGTTCCCTGCTCGGTGCCACAGCCGCGATGACCGAAGAATACTCGCATTGTCAGCACAACCACGGTTATATGCAGGGCGACCCCGAGACCATGCGCGCTCAGGTAATCCAGGCAGCCGGTGCCGGCTGGGCGCTGGCCCTACACGCGATCGGCGATGCGGCGATCGACTTTGCCATCGAAACCATCACCGAAGCCCGTCGCATCCACGGTTCCGGTCCCCTCCCCGACCGCATTGAACACGGCGGGGTGGTCCGCGACGATCAAATCGCTCGAATGGCCGACCAGAATATTGTGTTGGTCCCTCAGCCGTATTTCATTTCCGTATTTGGCGAGGGGATGTTCCACAATCTTGGCCCAAATCGCGCCACGCTGTCGTATCCGGCACGAAGATTGCTCGACGCTGGTATGATCCTGCCTGGAAGCTCGGACCGCCCGGTCGC
>NZ_DYXC01000019.1 GCF_020742345.1 Enteractinococcus helveticum
CCATCCTGGCCGGGGCAGCCTTTGGCTTATCCGGTTCGCTGTTCCAAACAGTCACGCGCAACCCACTGGGCAGTCCCGATGTTCTCGGGCTGGCCGCCGGCGCCGGTGCAGGTGTTGCGGTGGTCTCACTGTTTGCTACCGGACTGCCAGCACCCATCGGTGCACTGGCAGGCGCCGGTGTGGCCATCGGCCTGGTTGCCATCGCCACCGGTAGTGGCTTCTCCTCGACCTCGCGGGTCATTATTGCTGGCATCGCTGTGGCCGCTATGGCCACCGCCGTCACACAATTTGTGGTGACCGCGACGCTACGTGACGAAGCCGGCCGTCTCGCCGCCTACCTAGTTGGCAGTCTCAATGCTCGCGACCTTGGTCACGCCGGGCTCATCGGCATGGCACTGCTGGTCGCGCTACCACTGCTCATCGCACTGAATCCGCGGCTACAGCTGATGGAACTGGGCGACGAGCTGGCCACCTCGCTGGGTGGTAACGCCACGACGACGCGCACCTGGGCCATCGTGGTTTCGCTGATGTTGGCAGCCATGGCGGTGGCGGTCGCCGGGCCCATTGCGTTCATCGCGCTGATGAGCCCCCACGCCGCGCGTATGCTCGCCCGAAGTTCCGGCCCAAATCTGCTTGCGAGCGCATTGATCGGGGCCGTGCTGATGGTGCTTGCTGATCTTAGCGTCCAACAGGTGCCCGTGCTGGATGGTTTACCGGTCGGTATTATCACCGCGGGGTTTGGTGGCGTCTTCCTGGGCTATTTATTGCTTCGTGAATTCCGGAAAGGACAAGCCTGATATGACACCCAATTCCTTGGCCGCAACCGGCCTGACGGTGGGCTACGGTGAAACCCCGGTGCTCCAAGACCTGGACTTTTGTGTCCCACAGGGCCGCTTCACCGCGATTATTGGTCCTAATGGCTGCGGCAAATCAACCCTGGTGAAATCCCTGGCACGAGTGTTGGCAACACCGCCTGGCATGGTCACACTCGATGGCAAAAAACTCCAGGCATATCGTCCACGCCATCTGGCTCAACGGGTAGCGCTGCTGCCCCAACACCCCACCGTGCCCGACGGCGTGACCGTGCGCAGCCTAGTTGCCCGAGGCCGCTACCCGTACCACGGGCCGCTGCGGCAATGGTCCCCGAATGATACCCCGGCAATTGAGCAGGCACTGGACGATACCGGGCTGAGCGCCTTTGCGGATATCCCGGTTGCCGCATTATCGGGTGGCCAACGCCAACGCGCCTGGCTGGCGATGGTACTGGCCCAACAAACCGACTACGTGCTCTTGGATGAGCCAACCTCATTTCTGGATATCGCTCACCAAATTGAGGTGTTGCGGTTATGTCGCCGCATCACCAACCAGGGTCGCACCGTGGTGGCCGTCCTACACGACCTGAACCAAGCGGCACGCTATGCTGATGATCTGGTGGTCATGCGTGACGGCGTGATTGTCGCACACGGTCAATCAGACACAACACTGACCACCGAGTTGGTCTCGGAGGTCTTTGGCCTGGATTCAATGATCGGGGTGGACCCGTGCTCCGGCACTCCGATGGTGGTTCCGGTTGCCGAATAGCAGGAAGAAACTCCTGCAGGGAGTGCTACGACCGGCGGTGTTGTTCATGGTGATCTTGAGCAGCTAAACGCACCGCAGCATTGCCTGGACCATAGTCCTGATAGTCACCAATGCGTTGGACCAGTTCAATGAATAACCCACCGATGGTTTCGGAGTACAGGTGCAAGAACTCCCCGTCGGCGTTGCGATCGTACAAAATACCCAGTGACTGCCAGTGTTGCAGGGTGTCGTGATCAATCCCAAACCGGGCGTGTAAATCAGCATAGTAATTGCTGGCGATGGGTAACACTAGTAAACCGGCGTCAATGGCTTGTTGAGCGCGGGTCTGCAGATCATCCACGGCCAAGGCAATATGACCGGGATAGCGCACCGGTTCTCCGGCACGGTTGGTATACGTTGGCGGGACCTGGTTGAAAACCCAGCGGACCCCGGCCTGAGGCGACTGTAAAACCTGTGAGTGGACAAGCCCACGCGGTGACGCGACATCCTGGCCGGGGAGTGGTTCCAGACGCAGTAAAGCTCTGGTAAATAGTACTGAGGCCCCGAAATGGTCGCGAGCTTCTGGCACGTTGAGGTGGTCCAACCGCACGGAACCAGCGGAGTCTGCCGGGCTCGCTGGGTCCAGCCCGAATTCCTCCGGCCAGGCGGCAGCGTCGTCGTCGATAAAGAAAACCTGCATGCCGCTGGGACCAACCACCCCATCAAGTCGGGCTTCATCGGTGGTCACTGGACGCGAGACCCGGGTGGCTCCCAGGGCCTCTGCACGCGCCAGGGCTTCGGCACTGTTGGTGACTTGCACAGCAACCGAGGCGATATAGGTGCCATCGCCGCGGTTGGCAGACAGTACGACTTTGACATCTCCGCACACAAACAGTTGGGCAGTTTTTCTGCGGTGCTGACCAACGAAGGTGAATCCCAAGGATCCCAGGAGCGCACCGCAGTGATCTGGTGCATCGGTACTGATTTCAATGTGATCGATGACCTCAATGGGCTCGACCTTGGGCATGGGGGTCAGCAGTGCACGGCACGGGTGGTCTTTGGCGATCAGTCCGCGGCCACCTTGTTGGACCCAGCGTAATGACCGTAGTCCATCGACGGCGGTGATATTCGGGTTGGTTTCGCGGAACACGTCGTTGAAGATCTCCAACGACAAGGGGCCTTGGTATCCGGCTTGGGCAAGATAGGCCATGAATTCGAACATGGCAAAACTGCCCTCGCCGGGGAAGACCCGGTGGTGGCGCGACCAGGGCAGGATATCCATGCCAAGCTCTGGGGCATCGGCCAGTTGTACGAAGAATATTTTCTCGCCCGGGATCTGCAGTATCCGGGAAGGATCATCGTTTTTGGACAGGATGTGAAATGAGTCAAGACACACCCCGAGGTTGGGGTGATTCGCGGCTTGGACCAGTTGCCAACTATGCCAATACGTGTTGACATATGTGCCCCATGCTAGGGCCTCGTAGGCAATGCGCATGTTATAGCGGGCGGCAAGTTCTGCGGCACGGCGCAGCTGATCGGCGACCACGGCGTCGTCGTCGATGGTGGCTGTGGCCACGTTGGAGGGCACCAGGATCGTATCCATGCCGAGTTCTTGCATGAGCACGAATTTGGCTTCCAACCGGTGCAGATTGTCCTGGAAGAGTTCCTCGGTGACGCCTTCCAAATCGCGGAAGGGCTGGTAGAGGTCCAGGGTGAGATCCAGGCGATCGGCCAGTGCTTTGATTTCGGCCGGTGAGGAAGGGGAGACGACGAGGTCTTGTTCAAAGATCTCGATGCCGTCGAAACCTGCTCGAGCACAAGCCTGCATTTTTTCTTCAAGGGTGCCGGCCAGGCACACCGTGGCAATGGAGGTTTTCATATGTTCTCCTTGACTTGGAGCTGTTCTCGCTCTACGAGTTCATTGAGGTGAGCGTACATACGGTTGCGGTCGGGCACAATGCCGGTCACCAATTGGAACGTATCGGCAGCTTGACCAACCGCCATCGCTTTGCCGGGCATCACCGCGCACCCCAGCGCGCTTGCCTGGTCGATGAGTTCAGTTACCGCGGGTCGATAGACGATATCGGCAACCCACATCTGGGAGTGCAGCAGGCTGACATCCACCGGCAGTCCGGGGTGTGAAAACATGCCGATTGGGCTGGCATTGACCAATCCGGTGGCCTGCGGGACCCACCGGGGGCTATCGAGTGGTGAACCGGTACGAATCTCGACTGCAGAATCTGCCGGCTGGGCATGTTGGACTTGTTCGGCAAGTGCTTGGGCTCGCTGAGGCTGCGGGTCAATGATGGATAGACGCTGTGTGCCGGCACCTATCAGCGCATCGGCCACCGCTGAGCCGGCGCCACCGGCACCCAGCAGGACGACGTCGGCGAGATTTGCATCGGGTAGTTCCAGTGCAAGGGCCGAGGCGAAGCCGGAGCGGTCGGTGTTGTAGCCGATGAGCTTGCCGTCCTCAATGAGCACGGTATTGCAGGCGCCCAACCGTTTGGCTGCCGGATCGATATCGTCGAGATATTCCAGCACGAGTTGTTTGCACGGGTGGGTGACATTGAACGCGTTGAAGCCCAAGTTGATGCCAGCCGATAGCAGGTCACCGATCGCCGTGGCGGGCAGTTGGAGCTCCAAGAGGTCAATGGGCCGGTAGACGAATCGTAGATTCTGTGCGGTGGCCTCGCGTTCGTGCATTGGTGGGGTCAGTGATGGCCGGACGCCTTCACCGATCAGTCCCATGAGATAACTAGTTGTGTTCATTATTGTCCTGCTAACGTGGTACGTTCCTTCTCGGTGGTGTGCATGTCATCAATCTCGTCCAGAGACGCGGTGTAGGTTTCTTTGGCGGTCATTGCCGTCAGCGCGACAATCACACAGACCACGGTGGCAAATACGGCCGGTGGGAACCAGTTGGTCTGCTGATCACCGGCCAGCAGGGTCGCAACCACCGGGACCAGGCCACCGGATAGGGCGAATCCAAGTTGGGTGCCCAAGGCCAGGCCGGTAGCGCGCACTCGGGTGGGGAATTGCTCGGCATAGAAGGATGGCCAGATCGCGTTGGCGGCAGAGTACATGGCACCGGATAGCACAACGCCACAGATAAAGAGTGCGACCATGTTGCCTTGAGCAATGAAATAGAGGTACGGGTAGACAAAGATCGCAGAACCTAGGGCTCCGAAGATGAAGACTTTCTTGCGTCCGACCCGGTCTGCCAGGTGTCCGGCAATCGGAATGGCCACGAGAGCCAAGAGGTTTGCTAACACGGGAACCCATAACATTGTGGAACGATCTAAACCGTGACCGTTGGTGGCAAAGGAAATTGCCCACACGGTGATGTAAATGTTGATGGTGTTGATCAAAGCGCACACGGTGACACGAAGGACGGCGCGCCAGTGGAATCGAAGGGTCTGCGTCAACGGGGTCAGTGCGACAGTCTCGCGGCGTCGGGCTTCAAATGACGGCGGTTCTTCCAGGTGCCGACGGATTAACCAGGCGACGATAACAACGATTGCTGAGATCCAAAATGGGACGCGCCAGCCCCATGAGTAGAGTTGTTCGTCATTGAGCAAAGCGGTTAGTGGAATGAAAATACCGGTGGCCAACAGGGTGCCAGCTTGGGTGCCGTGGAGTGTCCAGGAGGAGGTGAGGGCACGACGGTTATCATCTGCGTGTTCGAGTGACACCGAGATTGCTGAAGCTTGTTCCCCGGATGCCGACAGACCTTGAATTATGCGACAAAGGACTAGTAGGGCGGGTGCTAGAAAACCGACATCTTCGTAGGTGGGTAAGAACCCGATTGCGAATGTCGCGCCACCCATGAGGAATAGTGTCAGCATCAAAACGAAACGGCGACCCATCCGGTCTGCGAGGGGCCCCATGATCATAGCGCCAAAGGGTCGGACAATATAGGCGACTCCTACGGTGCCCATCGCGAGTAAGACGGCAATTCCCGGTGAGGTGTCTTCGGGGAAAAACAACGTATTGAGTACCAATGCAGCGGCAGTGCCGTATACCGCGAAATCATAGTATTCCAGGGCTGAGCCAATCCAGCTAGCCAACGCGGCGCGTTTCGGCGTGCGTTCTGGCAGCTGACCTTGGGCAACTGCTTGGACCTTAGCTGCCGTAGCAGACATAAGATCACCCGACCTTCACATCGTATTGCCATTATATGGCAATTGTTGTTGAATGTTGATAACTCGTTAAGGATGAGCCACCGCACACCAGCGTGTCAAGCGACACGTACGTGGCCGCTGAATTACTGTTGGCGCAGTTGCCATGGAAGAAGGAGCAGCGATGAGTTCAGGAAGTTCGACCCTTGTGAAGGGACTTGATCTATTGCGCCTGATGGGCCGGTATCCCTCAGGCGCGCCCGCTGCGGTCATCGCAAAAGACTCTGAACTGCCGTTTTCTACCGCCTACCGGCTGCTGAATTCCCTGGTCGCGAGTGGTTTTGCAGAATTTGATGCTGACACCAAGCAGTATCGGCCCGGACTGGTGATTTTTGAGCTCAGTTCCAAGGTTGCATCAGCTCGTGGATACGACGGTACGGTTCTTCCGGTGTTGCAACAGTTATCTGCTACAACGAATGAGTCGTGCCTTTTTGCCGTCCGTGACGGGCTGGATACGGTCACGGTGCATACCGTGGATGGTCCAGAATTTCGTCAGACCACCGACCCGGGTGACCGGCTGCCATTGCACGTGTCGTCGATGGGCAAAGCGATTTTGGCCGGTCTACCAGAGCACGAGGCGCATGACGTGATTGAACAACTCACCTTGCAACCCCGCACTGAGCGAACGGTCTCAAGTGCAGCTGAATTGCATAACCAAATTGCTCAGGGACGCAAGGCCGGCTACGTGTACCAATCCGAAGAAGTGGATCTGGGTATGAATGCAATCGGAGCACCGGTTATTGATCACAATGGCAACGTCTTAGGGGCCATTGCCATTGCCGCACCATTATTCCGCGCGACCAAAACAGATCTACTACAACACCGCGACGCGCTAGACACCGCTGCCTATCAGCTCGCGATCGCCCTAACCACGATCCAACCACGCGGCTAATGCAGCTGCCATTATACGATGAGGAATACTATGAAAACTATCTACGTACTGAACGGGCCGAATCTCAATTTATTGGGACTGCGCGACCCTGCAACTTATGGCACACAAACCCTGGCTGATATTGAGTCGAACTGTCAAAAAGTCGCTGACCGGTATGGACTGGAATTGGTTTTTCGCCAGAGTAACCACGAGGGCGAACTCGTCGACTGGATTCACGAAGCAGGTGCTCAAGTTGCCGAGGGGAACTGTGTGGGCGTTGTCCTGAATGCTGGAGCGTATACGCATACTTCAGTGGCGTTAGCCGATGCGATCTCCGGTGCTTTCGTTCCAACGATTGAAGTGCATATTTCCAACGTTCATGCCCGGGAGTCTTTCCGTGATCATTCTTACTTGTCGCCGGTTGCCGCCGGGGTGATTGTTGGTCTTGGCACCTATGGTTATGAGCTCGGTATACAGGCGCTTGCACACCTGGCTGAAGAATAACATGATGTGATCTGGCTGCCGGTCATCCACCCCGGGACTAGAGGGACACTAACAACAGCGTGCCGCCAAACACGAGGCCCGAAGCGATCAACACGATCGTGGTGTAGCCCAGGATGTCGCGCATCTTCAGGCCTGCAATGGCCAACAGTGGGATCGCCCAGAATGGTTGAATCATATTGGTCCACTGGTCGCCGTAAGCCACGGCCATGATGGTAATTTCTGGTGCGACCCCCAGCTCGGCACCGGCAGACAACATGATCGGGCCCTGTACAGCGAATTGTCCACCGCCGGAGGGCACAAAGAAGTTCACCAGACCAGCCGACAGGAAGGCCAACAGACCAAAGGTCACGGGATTGGAAATCGACACGAAGGCATCCGAAAAGATCTGAATCAAACCAGACCCGGTCATCAGCCCCAAGATGCCCGCATACAGGGGGAACTGTAACAGAATTTCGCCGACATTGGCCGCAGCGTTTTTCGTCAACGCGATGAGTTCAAATGGATTGCGAACCAGCAGCAAAATGAGCGCCAAAAACGACCAATTGACGGTATCAAGGGTCAGGGTGCCGCCCTGGACGAAGTGCAATACCAGGTATGCGACCAGCATCAGGCCCAGCAGCAAGGTCACGATGCGGCTGGCATCCAACCGATCGGCTGGCGTGACGACATCTTCCTGCCCGTCGTCGACTTTTTGGCGAGTGTCGATCTTGAATTCGGTGATGTTATCACCCTTGCGTGGTGCCACCAGGTACAGCGACAGCCCAACCACCACAATTGTCACCACCGCGGCGATCATGTTCCAGCCGGAGAACACGGTCTGGCTGATCGGCACCGTCTGGCCACCCAGCGATTCGGCAAGGAATGAATCCGGTGTGGCCGCGGTCAGCGGCCCAGAGGCTGAATACCCCATGTGCCACACGACAAACCCGGCAAAACCTGAGGCTACGAGCATTGGGAAATGCAGTTTCAGTCCGCGTTGGCCGCCCTGATAGGCGACTTCGCGTGCCAGCAGCCCGCCAACAACCAGTCCAAGCCCCCAGGTGATCAGGCTGGCAAACGCAGCACCCAGAAACACAAAGACATAGGCGGCAAGTTCGGTGCGCGGAACACTCCCCAGAAACGCCAGGCCACGCTGAACCGGCCCCGTATTCGCCAGCATGTGCCCGAATAACAGGATCAAAGCCATCTGCGTGATGAAGTCTAAGAGGCCGGCCAGCCCGTTGCCCCAGTGCAAGACCAGTTCGCCGGGTGCTGTGTCAGTGAGGATCAGCGCCAGAATCACAACGACAAAGGTCAGCAGAATCGAAAACACTAGTGCAGACGGGATGAACCGTTCGACGACGTTGTTCAGCGGTCGCATCGCCCGCGATAAGGGCGTGCCATGCTTTCGCCGAGCTGTGGCAGTACTTGAATGTGAATCGGGGGATGACATGGCAAAGACTCCTCAAATTCAAGGCGGGCGTACCCGGTGCACACTCCGTGCATTGGATGTTACGACACTCTGACGTGGGGAAGAAGAGTACACCCCATGACGTCTTGAGATGATCCACAATGATGTTGGTCTCAAGGTGCAAGCGGAGGGTTGTGCCAATTACGGCGGGTTTGTTGAATCATCTGAAAAAACTTGAGATTCCATAAAAATCCCGATGATGGCGCGGATTATCAGGGTTTTCAAGTTATTTTGTAAGTTTTCATGAGACTAGAAGCCCTTACATGACTGCCTTCTGACCACTAGCGTGGACTTATAGCATCCTCGATTCAAGGGATGAAAGGAGTCGCTGTGAATCCTGAAGAGAAACTTCCAGATCAGCAACCCCAACAGCCGGACCCTGAGCATGGGAAATCCCCAACTCGCATGGGATTTTTTATGGTTCCCGTCAGTCTCGTTGGTGCCGTCTTATTGATCGGCGTGGGCGTTCGATTTATCACGGTTTCAGCCCAACCGGACGCAGTCGGATATGTGTTATTTGTTCTTGCCGCAGCACTTGTGGTTTTTGCGGTGTTACGCATCAGAAAGATCGCCACGGGGAAGGAAAAATATTAGCGACTAGTGCGCAATCTTGGCTAACACACGAAGGACCAGCAAGTATCATCCGATAGTTGCTGGTCCTTCTGAGCTGACCGGTGGCTTGATGATGTTTTGAATGATCTTGTCAGTGCTTGCTGTGGCCTTTACGCTGAACAAAGATCGCAAGCTTGAAACCTCAAAATTTCAGGCAGCTCATCGGAGGTGAGTCACAGTGTCGAACCAACAATGGGGACGTCCAGAAGATCACGAACCAAGAAATCCTAATCTTGATCCAAACACTACCGGTGATGCCGATTTGGAGCCCGGGGGAGGCGTGAAGCCGGGTCATACTCCACCAGATTCTCATTCGGCAACCTCAACCCCACCTCATGCCCCAGCACCGCGGCCACCGCGGTCAAAAACGACACTGGTCGTACTGATCGTCCTCGTGGCGATTTTGGTGCTGCTCTTCGTCGCTTACGGTATTGGCCTGTGGGGTTAGGGCTGCAGTGTAGCTTTCCGCCTCACGGGTAGTGGCCATAGATTTCAAAGAGGTTATGGCCGTCGCTGCGCTTTCATTGGTGAACAAATACCCCTGCACTCGAGAGGTGCTCAAAACAAAAGGCCCTCAGTGACTATTCCTAGGGCACTGGCGGCTGGTACTTTTGTGCCATGACCGAACGGAACATGCCATTTGAGGATCCAAAATATTTCGGATTTCCAAAAGAGGCCAGGATTGCTCACCAGCCAGGACTGACCG
>NZ_DYXC01000020.1 GCF_020742345.1 Enteractinococcus helveticum
GGCTATGTAAACGCTGTAACCAGCGCAAAGAGAACCGTGGCTGGACTTACACCGGTACCCCTGATGAACTCATCGTCACCACTCCAACCGGGCATTCTTATTCGGTGGGCACCAGACCACCACTGGCCGAGATCAAACACTGGAACAGCGACCCACCCCCACTCGGCGCAATCGACATCGCCTGGGCCACCGCGGCCTGATCTCAACCTGCCCTCGCCGATCTGGCGAGCGGAGCCACTGTGAAAATAAACATACAAAAGTACCGGCCGTTGAAATCCAAAAGATCCCAACGGCCGGTACACAAAATGTGTGTTTAGGCATCGAGGCGCTGGCGCTTCGAAGAAATCTCACCGGTGTTGAAACCGGCCAAGTTTAGTCCACCGTGGAATCGAGCGTGCTCAATTTTCACGCAGCGATCCATCACAACCTGCAGACCAAGGTCTTCGGCAACTTCAGCAGCTTCATCAGACCAGATACCCAACTGGAGCCAGAAGTATTTGGCACCGATCTCGGCGGCCTCCTTCGCAATCGCCGGAGTATCGTCTGGACGACGGAACACATCGACCATATCGATATCCACCGGGATATCGGCAAGCGACGCGTAAACCGGATGACCCAGAATGGTGCCACCCTTGCCCGCCAGGATCGGGTTGACGAAATAGACATCATACGTGGAGGAAGACAGCAGGTACGTCGCTACGAAATACGAGGCGCGCTCGATCTTATCGGAGGCGCCCACAATAGCAATGGTCTTGGTATCTTGAAGGATCTTCAGGCGTTCAACGGCGCCCGGACCGACCCATTTGCGTTCAGTTACTACACTCATCGATACTCCTTAGGCGTTTTTCATCGTGGTAGTCAACGCCTGATCAAGGTCCCAAATGATGTCATCGACATCTTCGATACCCACCGAAATGCGCACCAGATCATCTGGAATACCCGCAGCAACCAGCTGCTCAGCAGACAGTTGCTGGTGGGTGGTCGAACCCGGATGCAACATCAAAGTCTTGGCATCCCCAATATTGGCCAAGTGTGATGCCAACTGTAGGTTCGACATGAAGTCGGCGGTAGCCTGGCGGCCACCCTTCACACCAAAGCTGAATACCGAACCGACACCCAACGGCAACAATTCCTTACCGCGTTCGTAATACGGGTTGTCTTCCAAACCGGCGTAGTTTACGTAAGCGATCCGGTCGTCTTCATCCAACCATTTGGCGACCTTCACCGCGTTAGCCAGGTGCTCATCCATGCGCTGTGGCAGCGTTTCCACACCGATCATCAACTGGAATGCCGACTGCGCTGGCAGGGACGGACCAAAGTCGCGCAACTGTTCGTTGCGTAACTTGGTCAAGAAACCAAACTCGCCGAAGTTACCGTACCAGGAGAGGTTGTTATACGACGGGACCGGTTCAGTCATCAGTGGGAAGTTTCCGTTATTCCAAGGGAATTTTCCGGACTCAACGACGACGCCGCCCAAAGTGGTGCCGTGGCCGCCCAAGAATTTGGTGGCCGAGTGAACGACAATATCGGCACCGTGCTCTAACGGACGAATCAGATACGGCGGCGTCAGCGTCGAATCAACGATCAACGGGATGCCGTGCTCGGCGGCCAATTCGCCCAGCCCCTTCAGATCCATGATCACACTGGATGGGTTAGCCACGATCTCAGTGTAAATCGCCTTCGTATTCGGCTGGATGGCCGCAGCAAATGCCTCAACTTCGGTCGAGTCTACAAACGTGGTGTCAATGCCAAAGCGACGCAGCGACACATCCAACTGGGTGACGGTACCGCCGTAGAGCTTCGACGAGGCCACAATGTGATCACCAGAACCGGCCAGTGCAGCAAAGGTTACGAATTCCGCGGCCTGCCCCGAAGCAGTGGCCACCGCACCGATGCCACCTTCAAGCGAGGCGATGCGCTCTTCAAAAGCTGCCACGGTGGGATTGGCAATCCGCGAGTAAATGCTGCCGTATTTCTGCAGTGCAAATAGGTCGGCGGCATCCTGCTGGGATTCGAAGACGAACGACGTCGTCTGATAAATCGGCACCGCACGTGAGCCGTGCACCGCATCCGGCACGGCACCGGCGTGGAGGGCACGGGTACGGAACCCAAATTCATGATCTGCCATGGCATCCTTTTCGTTTACTGCTCAACATGAGACGTTGGTCTGTGCCTATTGTCCTAAATCTGTGGCCAACGCCATGCTGATATTACCTCGAGCTACAATTTATCCTCTGACAGCATACCCGCGGGCCTCAACATTTCCGGGATGCAGCTGCAGAACCTGCCCATCAGGCCAATACGGGTGCTTGAGCACCTGCAGGCTGTCAACGCGCGAGTATCGCGTGGTAGCGTCGGCTCATGACGACCTTTGTCGCAACAGCTGACCACGCCGAAATCGTGGCACAACTACTGTGGGATTTCAACAACGAATTCGACGCCGAGACCCCAACTGTCCAGGACTTCGCCCAGCGGTTTCGTCACCTGTTGAACCGCGACGATGTGCTGGTACTGCTGGCCGAGTCTGCCGAGCAACCCGCCGGCTTTGCGATGCTCACCTTCCGGCCGACCCCATATTGCGACGGTCCACTGGCCCATCTCGAGGAACTCTATGTTCGCCCGGCGCTGCGCAATACCGGAATTGGCAGCCGTTTGCTGCAATTCGCACTCGACGACGCCCGGGTCCGCGGCTGCTGCGAAATGCACATCGGTGTCGACGCCGTCGACACAGACGCCCGTCGATTTTATGAGCGTCACGGCTTTTCCAACCTGGAACCCGACACCGGTACACCGATGCTGTGCTATCTTCGCGAACTGTGACATCAGCTCACGGGGGAGAATCTAGGGCTGAGGTCGCAGTGCCAATTAGACTCGATAGTCATGACGACGTCAGATTCCACACCCCAGCGGCAACCCTCCAGCGCGCAAAATCCGCCACAGCTTCAAGAAGCGAACTTCTGGACCACGGGCAAGGGTGTGCTGACCATTATCGGCATTGCGGTGGCCGCAACCGCCGTCGTCATCACATTTATCTTTTCTACCCTCGATAACGACAACGAATTTGGCCAACCGGCCACCTACAGTGATGTCCCGACCGACTCGGTATGTGGGCTGGGCGGGGTGGCGCTGGAGGGGTCAATCGCCGACACTCCAGATGCACAATGGGTTGAATACCGCGGGGCCTGGCTGCCCACCTCGGAAGAATACGGTCCGGGCAATGTTGGTTCCGAAGGCGAATTTAGCTGTTTTGAACACTCACCGCGCGGCATGTTGTTTGCCGCCTCGGCTTATACCGGCCAGCTGACCAACCCGGCCTATTGGGAAGGCGACCTTCAGATATTCGCCGGCCAGCACGCCGAGGCACACCTGACGGAAGCCCAAGAACTGTTCACCACCGTGTTTTCGGAAGCCGACACCGCGCTGGGTGGCTTCCGTCTGGTCAACTATGACGGCCAGACCGCCCAGATCGATATGGCGGTCACCTCCTTTGATGGCTCCGAAACCTCCCGCACCTCGGTGGTATTGAATATGGTCTGGGCGCAAGGCGACTGGAAGATCGATGCCACCGACCCCGAGCTGGGAATCAGCCTGGATCCGCTGCCGGATCTGATCGGGTATCAGCACTGGTCGGCCTAGTGGCCATTGCCCAGACCGGGCAGATCGTGTACACCAGAAGTTATGGGTATACGGGGAAACACGATAACGCAGCGACGTCGATTGGCGACAGTAGGTGCTGCCACCGCCTGTGCATTCGTCTTGGCCGGATGCGGTAGCGCAGATGCGGAAACCGAATCAACCGAAACACCTGTCCCGCACCAAAATTTCGTTTCCCGTCCGGACCTGCAACCCGTTGAACTAGAGTTCACCCGGGGTCCAGCCTGGGACGACGCATACACTGCATCCGATGAGTACATTTTCCTCACCTCGGATTTTGAAACCGAAACACCCGCCAGTGCGGCGATGATCGTCGATGCTAACGGTGAGCTCGTCTGGATGGACCCGTCGAAACAACACCGCAACGATAACGGACATTTTGATCTGCGCGTCCAGCAATACCAGGGCGAACCCGTCCTCACGTATTTTAAAGGCCCCGCCGAGGACGGTTGGGGCTACGGCGACATTTACCTGATGGATAACACCTATCACGTGTTCACCACCGTCACCACGGGCGGGTCCCTACCCCCGCACGAGACTGACTTCCACGACACGGTCATCACCGACGACGACACCATGCTGGTGATGGCCTATGTGACCACCCAAACCGATTTGAGCCAGATCGGTGGTCCAACTGATGGCTGGGTGCACAACGGCGTCGTCCAAGAAATTGACATTGCAACCGGCCAGGTGCTCTTTGAATGGAGTTCGCTGGACCATGTGCCGGTCACAGCAACCCAAGGGATTTACAATTTCGACGACGAATACGCCGCCCAACAAGAACGCATTGAAGCAGGCGACGAGGAGGCCGAACTGGGCAGCAGGGACAAACCGTTTGACTATTTTCACATCAATTCGGCCACCCTGGATACGGACAACAACATTCTCATTTCGGCACGACACACCCACGCGGTGTATAAACTCGACCGGGACACCGGTGACGTCATGTGGACCCTCGGTGGTATCGCCAGTGATTTCGAAATGCCCGACGACGCCGTTTTTGCCTGGCAGCATTCGGCAGTCCGCGATACCGACGGCACCCTGGTGCTCTTTGATAATCACACCCGTGAAGCCGAAGCACAAGAGTCGTCGCGCGGTTTACGCCTGAACCTCGACGAAGAGGCGATGACCGCCAGCGTGGCCACCGAATATCTGCCACAAGACGCCCGACCCTCAGGCTGGATGGCCAACACCCAACTGCTAGACAACGGTGATGTGTTCATCGGCTGGGGGAGTCAACCCTTCTTCTCCGAATACACCAGACAGGGCGAACTGATCTACGAAGTGTGTCACGGCGATGCCTGCCACGAGGACACCGGTGGTGGTGGGGCCAGTTACCGCGCCTATAAAGGCCAGTGGGAAGGCCACCCGACCACGGACCCGGACGTCGTTGTACAACAAAGCCAAAACGGCGACCAGCACGTATACGTCTCCTGGAACGGTGCCACCGAAGTCGCCCAGTGGCGCCTGTTGACCGGGCACAATGCTCAGAGCGCGACCGCGGCCGCCGTCGTGGCAAAAACGGGATTCGAAACGGCAATCCCGCTTGAGACCTCAACCGATTACCTTGCTGTTGAGGCCCTTGATGCCGAAGGTGAGGTGTTAGGCACCGGTACGCCAACCCCGTGATATCGGGCTGATGAATACACTGACCACCTGCAGAACCACGTGGAAAGGATAGGAACGCATGTCGGATAACACAGCTGACCACAAGTCCAGTGACCCGGATGTACCACCCGAAGATGTAGAGGACACCGTGGTCAAAACTGATCCCGAGGTCGATGAGGAAGTCCAAGACCTCAAGGCCCAAGACCGCTCCGATGTGCTGCCGCAGGACATCCAGATTCGCAACCTGGACTCCGACGACACCACCACGCTGAAACTGCTGCGCCAAGGCGTGCGGTTAAAACGCGGCCTGATTACTCCGCGCGTGTTTTACCCGGCGATCATCGTCTTAGCACTCACCGCAACCATCTCCATCGTCTTCCCCGACGCCTCGGGCAGGGCCCTGCTGGGCGCCCAAGCATGGATTGTAGACACCCTGGGCTGGTACTACATTCTGATCATGTTCGGGTTCATTATCTTCTGCCTGTTCGTGGCGTTATCCAAATACGGCAGGATCAAACTCGGCGACACCGACGATCAACCAGAATTCTCCCGCGGCGCCTGGTTCTCGATGCTCTTTGCCACCGGTATGGGCATCGGGCTGATCTTCTACGGCGTCGGCGAACCGCTCACCTATGCAACCGTGGAGCCCAAACCCGGTTGGGAGGGCACCCCCGAAGAACTCGCCCAACTGGGGATGGCCCAAACGTTCTTACACTGGGGCTTGCACCCCTGGGCGGTCTACGGGGTCCTGGGACTCGGGGTGGCCTATACCATCCATCGCCGTGGTCGGCCCGTGTCGATCCGCTGGGTGTTTGAACCCCTGATCGGTGCCAAACGGGTCAAAGGTTGGATGGGCGACACAGTCGATGTGTTAGCGATTTTCGGCACCATGGCCGGTGTTGCCACCTCACTGGGACTGGGTGTGCAACAGATCGCCACCGGGCTGCAACACCTAGGTGTCGTGGATCAAGCCGACAATACGTTATTGATTGTCTTGATCATCGTCATCACCTTCATTGCCACCGCCTCGGTGGTGTCGGGCATTGGTAGAGGCATGAAGTGGATCTCCTCGATCAACCTGTCGTTGGCCGGGGTGCTGACCATTTCCGCACTGCTGCTGGGCCCCACCCTGTTTCTGGTCGAAAACTTCATCGAATCACTGGGCGTGTGGCTGGCGAACTTCTTTGAAATGTCGTTTGACATCGGCGCCTACGCCGGACCGGAAGGCAGCACCTGGTACTCAACCTGGACCCTGTTCTACTGGGGCTGGTGGATCGCCTGGGCGCCGTTTGTTGGTATCTTTATTGCCCGGGTATCGCGCGGGCGGACCATCCGAGAATTCATTATCGGCGTCATGCTGGTCCCCACCCTGGTGGGCATGCTGTGGTTCGGTGTGCTGGGCGGTTCCGGTATTTACCGCCAACTGTTCGGTGAAGGGGATCTGGTCACCGACGGCGAAGTCTCACCTGAAGGATCGCTCTTCACCGTGCTCCAAGACCTGCCCCTGGGGACCGTATTTTCGATCATCGGGATTATCCTGGTGGTGCTGTTTTTCATTACCTCGTCCGACTCTGGATCCTTGGTCCAAAACATGCTCACCGCCGGTGGTCACCCGAACCCGCCGACCTGGTCGCGCATCTTATTTTCGGTATTAGAAGGAGCCATTGCCATCGGGCTGCTGCTGGCCGGTGGACTCGAAGGCCTACAAGCCGCATCCCTGGCCACCGCGCTACCGTTTTCGATCATCATGGTGTTCATGGCGATCGCCGTGTACCGCGGGCTGCGACTCGACTCCGCCCTGGCAACCCAGGCCCAACTGGAACGCCGCATGAAACTCTTTTCCAAACACGTCGGCGACGTCTACCAGCTCAATGAGGATCTGGCCCATGCCAGCCGCCGCAGCCCCGACGGCAAACCCATCGACTACCGGATCTCCGCGACCACCGGGCCGCGTCGTCGTGGCAATACCGGCACGCGCATGCGCGACCTCCGCAAAGCCGAAGACGACTAGTCAGCCACCGCAACCGTTTCGGATTGATCGATGTGACGTTTCGGACGGAAAAAGATTGCTCCGATGACCGGGATCAGCATCAGCACCGCGCCCCAGATCAGGGCGTTGTGCATGCCGGTCATCTGGGCGTCCAGCGGATCTTCACCCTGGCCCGCGCCAACCACCGCCGCCACCGACATGACGGTAATGTACAGGGCGGTACCACCGGCGGCAGCCACCTGCTGCAGCGTGGAAAAGATTGCCGAACCATGCTGATACAGCCCGCCCGGCAGCGCGGACAGTGCCGAGGTCATTAACGGTCCCATCATCATGCCGATGCCCACCGCCATTAAAATATTCCACAAAATCACCGTCCACAGTGGACTTTGTGCCTGCAGGGTCACCATGCCCCACATGCCGGTCGCACCAATCAGCGAACCGGGGATCAACAACGGGCGGGCGCCGACGGCGTCGAACATGCGTCCCACAAAGATACCCAGCACACCCATCAGCACACCCGAGGGCAGCATAACCATACCGGCAACCTGGGCGTCAAAGCCCAGAACCTGTTGGATATACATGGGCAACACAATAAAGGTCCCGAACATGGCCATTGAGGAAATGATGGTCAGCATGATGGCAAATGCGTAGGTTGGCACCGCAAAGACGCGGATGTTCAGAAACGCGTTATGGCCCAGGGCCAGCTGACGCAACACGAAGATGATCAACGAAGTACCGCCGATGACCAGTGGGATCCAGGCCGGCAGCAGCGCCACCCCGCGGGCGGCTTCACCCAGTGAGCTTAGCCCATAGATCAGACCCGCAAAGCCCACCGCAGACAGGAGGACCGAGAGGACATCCAATTGCATGGCCCGGGTTTCGGTAACGTTGCGCATCAGCGCCCCGCCGATCACTAGGGTGAGGACGGCGATGGGCAGCACGGTCCAGAACATCCAGCGCCAGTCGAGCTGTTCCAAAATGATGCCACCTACGGTTGGGCCCAGAGCCGGTGCGGCTGAGATGACCATCCCGACGATGCCCATCACGCGGCCGCGCTTTTCAAATGGCACCAGGTTTAACACGGTGGTCATCAGCAGTGGCATCATGATGGCTGTGCCGAAGGCTTGGATGACCCGACCGACCACCAGCAACAGGAAGACCGGTGCCAGGGCGGCCACCACCGTGCCGATGGTAAAAATGGTCATTGCGGCCAGGTAGACGCTGCGGATACGGAACCGGGTCAGAATCCAGCCGGTGGTGGGAATGATCACGGCCATGGTGAGCATAAACGCCGTGGTCACCCACTGCACCGTGGCTTCGGTGATATTGAACTCGACCATCAGCCGGGGCAGTGCCACCGACATAATGGTTTCGTTGAGGATGACCACGAATGCGGCGACCGACAGGATAGCGATCACACGAAACGGACTAGCGGGTTGCGTCGTGGGTTGGGACATGACCGCACAGACCTTTCAGCAGGTATAAGAAATATCAAAACGGCACCCACCGGGTGTGGCGAGTACGTGGAAGGCGGTGAACCCTGCCAGAAGTTGTGCAGGCCTCGTCAGGGAGCCTAACGAAAGTTCACCCCTTGATCCAACACGAAAACCGCTAATCCTGCAAATCTTTGCCCGTGGTCTCAGGTGCCAGGATGAACATTGCGACGACGGCGAGCATCACCGTGGCCGCCGCGAACATAAATGCTCCGGTCAGGCCGAAGGCCGGGACGAGATGGGTCACAAATAGCAGCGGCCCGATGCCCGCAGAAATTCGGGAGACCGCCGAAGCCCAACCGAAACCCGAAGACCGCAGGCTCGTGGGATACAGCTCCGAGGCGTAGGCGTACATGACCGGGATGGCGACCTGGATGATCAGCCCGTACACCAGCACCAGCGGGAGCACAGCGGCCGGGACATGAAGGAATGCCGCCACGATCACCAACAGGATAGACCCGGTCACTGCCGCGATGGCCAGCAGGGGTCTGCGTCCGGTGGTCTCAACCAGCACGGTGGCGAGCAGCGCACCCACTAATCCGATGGCGGCCATGCCACCGGTGGTCAGAAATGCTTGAGTTTGGGCAAAACCGGCGTCCATGAGGAAGGTCGGCAGCCACTGCAGGGAGACGTAATAGACGAACATGACGGTCAAAAACAGCAGCCAGACGGCCAAGGTTGTGCGCCAAGAAAACGACCAGACGCGTCGGAGTTGGTCGACGACGGCGCCCGCTGACATTTTGGGAATGTCTTGCATCGTGTCGAGTCGGTAGGCCACGGGTTTGGCACCCGTGGCCTTGACGAGTTGATCGATGACCTCTCGGGCCTTATCGTGTTGATTCGTCCGGATCAAAAACATCGGTGATTCCGGGATCCACAGGCGCACAAAGATTAACAGGATGGCCGGTAATACCATGGCCAGTAACGGTGGCCGCCAGTCAGCCCAGATGGTCACCAGCCACGCGGAGACAAACCCCGCCAGCGCGGCACCGACCGGCCACCAGGCGTCCATGGCGGTGAGCACTCGGCCGCGGTGTTTGCGCGGGGTAAATTCTCCCACCAGGGCATAATCAACCGGGATGGCCCCACCTAATCCGAAGCCGGCCAGAAATCGCAGGATGGCAAAGACGACGATATTCGGCGCAAAGACCCCGGCAATTGTGAAGGCCGCGAATACGGCGATGGTTGCCGAAAATGCGGCTTTGCGACCGATCCGGTCGGCAATGGTCGCCCACACGAAAGCGCCCAGGGCCATGCCCAGCAGGTTGGCCGTGCCGATCCAGGCCGCTTGGCCCGGTGTGAGGTTCCATGCTTCGGATAACAACGGGATGAGGATCCCATTGAGGGAAACATCCCAGGCATCGAACATGAAACCCAGGCCACCGATAATAAAAATGCGGCCCTGGACATTCCATTTCCACGCAAGAGACTGAACGACTTCGCTGCCGGATGGCACGTATTGGGTTTGACTCACACCTTCATCGTAATCCGCCGGAGCATAGCCCGCAGATGGTGTGCGTTACGAATACTTGAGAATGCGCGTAAGAGTTTTATTCTGCGGGTGCGACGGCGGCGGTAAAGATCTCCAACGCGCGTTGGGTGGCGGCGTCGTTGAATTGCTGCTCGGCGTCGTCTTCGAGTTCATCAGCAATAACCTGTGGGGGATAGGCGGCCGCGTAACGCAGGAAGATGTCATTGGAGACGACTTCGATCATCCGCCCGGTGAGCTGATTGGATGTGACAACCTGCCAAGTGTGGACCTCAACTGGTCGGCCGCCAGCTTCGGCGGAGGTGACATCGTGTTCGATCGCGTTTTCGTATTCTTCCACGCACGAGGTGTCAGTGTGTTCGTAGGCTTCGTGCAGTGCTTCGGAACTAGCAGCCTCATTGGCATAAAACACGGTGACCGTTTCACCACTGGAATGCTCATCCAAGTTAGCATCTGCCTCGAACGTCGCGCGCACGCTGGCGGGCTGAGCATCAAGCAGCAGGTTATATTGTGCAGCACCGGCTTGCTGACACAGGTCTGGGTCCTCGGTGCCAGATAATGCAGAAGCCATCGCGTAAATATCCGGCCACTGCTCTTGTAAGGTCATCACCTGGGTGACATCAAAATCGGTTTCCAAGGTCTCCGCGAGTGCGGTTTCTTGTGGGGTTTCTGCGGGTGCTTCGGGCACGTCCAGCTCCGATTGGTCACCCCCGCCGTTGGGGGAGTCGGCGTCATTGGAGGTACAACCGGCCAACAGGAGACCGGCGGTCAGGCCGATTGCGGTGGCACGCAGCAGGGAGGAACCAGGAATCGTCATGTCTTTAGTCTAAACACTGCGCGCAGTTGAAACTGACAGTGCACACACTAAGCCACAGCTGCGTGGCGGGATTTATGGTTCGATGATGCGTTCGGAGATGTCGTGGGCTGGGCGCAGCTCGCCGATGTCGCTGAGACGTAACGGGGTGAAGTGCCCGGAGGTTTCGGCCGCGATGACGCGTGCGGTGACGCAGACGTGGTCGCCGCCGTCGTCCAGCATGGAAATTTGTTCCACGACCATGCGATTTGGCAGTGCCGTGAGTAATGGCACCTCGTGCCGCGCCTCGACTTCGAGTCCGGCGAATTTATCGGTGTGTTGGCCGGATATGGTCGCAAAGTGTTCGGCCCATGCGAGGTCATCTTGAGTCAGGAAGTGCACGGCGAACCGGTTGGCTAGCAGTCCGATCTTATACGTGTGGTTGGCCTTGGATAACCAGATGTTGTAGTGCTGGGGTTTCATGCTGGCCTGGGTGTGATAGCTCACCAGGCACCCGGCGCGTACGTTTTCTGCCGCGGTTGTCACGACGATTAACGAGGTGTTTTCTGAGCTCATCAGGGTGGCAAAGGGATTACTCATGGTTGGGATCCTCATCTCGGAGGGCTTCGTAGCGTAAGAACAGGGTGTGATCTTCGCCCATGACGTGTTGGAGTTGAAACCGGGTGATGCCCGCGCCATCGGGTCTGAGACTGACCGGCAAATTATCGCCACCCATCACCGGGGCGATCGATAACAAGAGTTCATCGAGCCGGTCGGCGGCTACGAACTCGCCTAATAGGGTCGGCCCACCTTCACACAACACAACCTGATAGCCGCGTTGTGCAAAAGCCTGCAGTGCGGTGTTGGGCTCAACACGATCTTTGCCGGCAAAAACAATCTCGGCGTGCTGTTGTGCTTCAGCCAGCGCAGCAGGATCGGCCGACTCGCCGGTGATGATCATCGTCTTGGCATGCTCCGGTGCTTTGCGAAAGAGTTTGAGGTTCCAATTCAAATCCAGACTGCCGCTGACGATCGCCACCGGGGGAGTGGGCGGTTTGCCCGCTGCTTGGCGTGCGGCCATGGCCTCATCGGACAATCGCACCAGCCCGTAACCTTCTTTGCGGACCGTCTCTGCCCCGACCAGCACCACATCGGCGATTTGGCGCATCCGACGAAAGAGGTCTTGGTCGACGTCGGTGGATAACGCGCCGACCTTACCGCCAATGGCCGCGGTACCATCCAGGCCCGCGACCATGTGCCCGGCGACCCAGCACTCATAGCGAGGCGCACTGCGATCCACCGCCAGATAGGTGGCCATTGGGTCATCGACGGTGTTGCCAGGTGAAAGAATTTTCATGATGCCACTCTACGAATCTGGCCTGAGTACTGTCTGTACTTGACCAAGAGTTAGGTGTTCTCCAGCCCGAGCTTTTCTGCGAGCAATTGCCGCACCCGCCCGGCATCGGCCTTACCACCGGTGGCCTGCATGACCGGCCCAATGAGCGCACCGATCGCCTGGGTTTTGCCGGCTTGAACTTTTGCTACCACATCTGGGTTTGAGGCAATCGAAACATCAATCGCCGCGGTAAGTGCGGCGTCATCGGAGACGACCGCCAGCGAATGCGCGGCGACCACCTCGGCCGGACTGCCCTCGCCGGCGGCCACCTGCCCGAGCACCTGGCGGGCCAGGCGGTCATTGATCGTGCCGGCGGTGATCAGGGTTTCAAGCTCGACCACATGTTGCGGGGTGATACCCAGCTGGGTGATATCGACATTGGCGGCATGTGCCAGGCGGGCGATTTCACCCAGCCACCATTTCCCGGCGGCCGCTGGCGAAGCCCCGGCGGTAATGGTCTGTTCGACAATATCCAGGGCATCGGCGTTGACGATATCCCGGAATACCGCATCCGATAATCCCCATTGAGCTTTGAGCCGGCGACGACGATCCGCGGGCAGTTCGGGAAGTTGGGCGGCCATCCGGTCCAGCCAGGCCTGATCCACCACGATGGGAACCAGGTCGGGTTCGGGGAAGTACCGGTAATCATCGGCATCGGATTTGGTTCGGCCCGGCGTCGTCGTCCGAGTTTCTTCCTGCCAGTGCCGGGTCTGCTGGACGACCGGCTCGCCTGCGCTCAAGATTGCGGCCTGACGGCGAATTTCGTACTCCACCGCATGACCGATCGCGCGCAGCGAGTTCACGTTTTTAGTTTCGGTGCGGATCCCAAAGTGTTTGGCGCCCTTGGGCATCAACGACACGTTGGCATCACAACGCAGGTTACCGCGTTCCATGCGGGCATCCGAAATCCCCAGGGCCAGCACAATATCGCGGATGGTTTGGACATAGGCGCGGGCCAGTTCCGGGGCACGGTCCCCGGCACCTGGAATCGGTTTCGACACGATCTCAATGAGAGGCACCCCGGCACGGTTGAGATCCACCAGCGCGTGTGAGGCCGCATGAATACGGCCGGATTCGCCCACGTGGGTTAGCTTGCCGGCGTCCTCTTCTAAGTGGGCGCGTTCGATATCTACCCGAAATACGGTGCCGTCGTCCAGTTCGACGTCCACCCAACCGTTCTGAGCGATGGCCTGTTCGTACTGGGAGGTCTGAAAGTTCTTGGGCAGATCCGGATAGAAATAGTGTTTACGCGCAAATTCCGAGCGCGGCGCAATGGTGCAATGCAACGCCAACCCGAGTTTGATCGCGGATTCGACCGCGGTGCGATTGACCACCGGCAGCACGCCCGGCATGCCAAGATCCACCTCGGTCACGTTCGTATTTGGCTCATCACCGAAGGCATTGGGGGCTTGCGAGAACATTTTGGTTGCCGTATTGAGTTCCACGTGGATTTCAAACCCGAGCACCGGATCAAATTGCGCCACAGCATCGGTAAAGGGCAGCATGGTCGTTGCGGTCATGAACGAGCTCCTTGTACGCGCGGAACCTCGGGGGCGAGGTCGTAAAACGGTTGGCCAAGATCGGCCTCGATCAGCGACTCAACGGCCGCGGCCACCCGGTAGATCCTGGCATCGGATTTCGCCGGGCCTTGAATGTGTAAACCGACCGGCAGGCCATGTTCAGCGGTGCCACCCGGAATCGAGATCGCCGGAATCCCCGCCAGATTGGCCGGAATAGTGACGACGTCGTTGAGATACATACTCAACGGGTTCTCCAATTGATCACCCAGGCGCACGGCCACCGTTGGCGTCGTCGGGGAAATCATGACGTCAACGTGTTCAAAGGCACGCTGCAGATCCTTGATGACCAGGGTGCGAACCCGTTGCGCGGTGCCATAGTAGGCATCCACATACCCGGCCGACAGCGCGAACGTGCCCAGGATGATGCGGCGCTTAGCCTCATCACCAAAACCCGCGGCGCGCGTGGCGGCCATCACCTCGGCCACGGTGCCACCGCCTGCGGGAACCACCCGGTTGCCGTAGCGCACCCCGTCAAAGCGCGCCAAATTCGACGACACCTCCGAGGGCACAATCAAATAATAGGCGTGCAGGGCATAGGGCATGTGCGGGCATTCGACCGTGGTAATCTCAGCGCCCGCCGCGCGCAACATGTCCAAGGTTTCCTGGAATGTCTCCCAGATACCGTCGGTAAAACCCGGACCCTGCAATTCTTGCAGCACCCCGATGCGCAGCCCAGTTAAGTCGTGACGCTTGGTCGCCTCCAGCAGC
>NZ_DYXC01000021.1 GCF_020742345.1 Enteractinococcus helveticum
GTCGGAAACCGTTATCGATCTCATTCACGGTTTTGGACACCTCTGAGGACAACCAATCAGGCCGAGCGATAAAAGTGCAGCGAGAACAATCGGAAAAGTATTCGCGTGCATATCCGTCTTCAATCAAGTTAGGGGTGAGTGATAATTTGCCCGCCAATTCGCAAAGCCATCAGCGGATTCCTGTCAGCTTGACCTCATGAGCACCACCAGCGATGCTGCTCCAGAGCGGGACATTTGCCCCAATGACTCTGGGTGACCAGATTTCACAGAAAGGACTGACACGCCCACCCGATGAGGCGCCGTCAACAACACCTCACTCTTTCTGTTTCAGGGGCGATCATTTTTGTTTGCAGAACGATATACACAATTCGCCTCACGTAAGCACGCAAGATTCTGCTATTTAGTCAAGCCAGGCGGGTTTTCTAGTCTTCTTTAACCTCACCCGGAACTGAAAATCGGGCATGTTCTTTCAACCTTGACTAGGAACATCGCCGGTGGCAACCTGGTGAGCAACTGTAACGCAGGACACAATCCACGGCAGCAAAATGGGCATTCTTCAATCTGAAATGATCCCGAAGGATACTCAAAGTACCAGCTACGGCACCGTAGACCATAACGAGCATTCTCGTACTTAAAGGACTTGATACGCGTGGTGAATAATAGACATCCCGGCAAGAAACGTTCGCGCTATTCCGCCTTCCAGCTATTCTCCAAAGGGCTCACTCAAGAAGATTGGCCTGAAATCTGGTCGGAACCAGATATGAAAGACAGCTATGAAGTCGTCATTATCGGTGGTGGTCTTCACGGGCTAGCAACCGCCTACTATCTGGCGAAGAATCATGGCATTACCGATATCGCGGTGATCGATAAGAACTACATTGGTGCTGGTGGCTCGGGTCGAAACACCTCGATTCTGCGGTCGAACTATCTGACACCCGAAGGTGTGAAGTTCTATGATCGTTCGTTGAAACTTTATGAACAGCTTTCGTCAGAACTCAACTTCAACCTGATGTTCTCCCAGATGGGCCACATGTCGCTGGCCCACGATGACGGCGGTATGCGCACGATGCAGTGGCGCGCGCAGGTTAACCAGGTCCAGGGTGTTGATTCCAAAGTCATTGGGCCAGATGAGATCAAAGAGCTCGTCCCCTACATTGACATTTCCACAGACACCCGGTATCCCATACTCGGTGCGCTCTACCACCCACCCGGCGGTACCATTCGCCACGACGCGGTGGTCTGGGGTTATGCCCGTGCTGCACACGAGATGGGTGTGCACATTATCCAGCACACCGAAGTCACCGGCATTGACGTCGAAAATGGTCGTGTTACCCGGGTTCGTACGGATAAAGGCAACATCGCCACCGGTACAGCGGTCAACTGTACTGCCGGTTGGGCGTCCTTGATTTCGGATATGGCCGGGGTACGGATGCCGGTGACCACTTCGCCGCTACAGGCAGCAGTGACCGAACCGGTCAAGCCATTCTTGGGCACCGTCGTCGTCTCGGGAACACTGCACGTTTACGTTAGCCAGACCGACCGCGGTGAGCTGGTCTTTGGCGCCAGTGTCGACCCATTTACCTCGTATTCAATGCGTGGCACCTTGGAATTCGTAGAAGGCCTGGCCACCAATGTGCTCAGCTTGATGCCATCACTATCGAAGATGCGCCTGCTACGCCAGTGGGCTGGGCTGTGTGACATGACCCCGGACTACTCGCCAATTATGGGCGAGACCGAAGTTGAGGGTTTCTATGTTGACGTCGGTTGGGGAACCTACGGTTTCAAAGCCGGCCCGGTTGCCGGTGAAACGATGGCCCAGACCATTGCCACCGGTAAACGTCCAGAAATTATCCAAGGCTTCGGTTTGGAACGTTTCTCATCCGGCCAGCTGGTCGGTGAGAAGGGTGCAGCCGCGGTTGGCCACTAGCCCGAGTCACGACAAGGAGCAACGTTATGATGCAAATCAACTGCCCGTGGTGCGGGCTACGCAATGCCACCGAATTCAAACAGTACGGTGAAAGACCACCGCGGCCTGATGTTGCCAACGCAACCCGAGAGCAATGGGCCGACTACCTGTACTTCCGCGATAACGCGTGGGGTGTCGTCAAAGAGCAGTGGTTCCATTCGGCTGGTTGCCGCCAATTCTTCATGCTGCACCGTGACACGTTTGCGAATAAAGCCATCCGTTCTGAAGGAGACGTTCGATGACCCCGTCTGATCACAATCAACCGCTGCGTCTAGGGACACAGCCCAATGAGGAAATTGATCGGTCCCAGCGCGTCACGTTTACCTGGAATGGCAAAACGTACACTGGGTACCAGGGTGACACGATCGTCTCGGCCCTGTATGCCGCCGGTGAGCGCATGTTCTCGCGTTCGATGAAGTACCATAGCCCACGAAGCGTGCTGACCGGAACCCTGCACGATCCGGGAACGATTATGCAGGTCGACGACGAACCAAACGTGCGCGGTGCACACCGTCAGATCGAAAACGGCATGAACGTCACCTCTCAGAACACCTGGCCGTCGCTGAAATACGATATTCGCGCTGTGAACCAACTGGGTGCGCGATTCCTGGGACCTGGGTTTTACTACAAGACGTTCATGAAACCTGACTTCCTGCGGCCCGCTTATCAGCGAGTACTGCGTGGGTTCGTCCACGGTGGGAAAGTCTCACAACAACGGCCGGAAGAAACCTATGAGAAGCGTTATGCTCACACCGACGTCTTGGTGACCGGGGGTGGACCCGCGGGGATGGAAGCGGCACTGGCAGCTGCAGCCTCGGGCGCATCCGTCATGTTAGTTGAAGAAGATCATCAACTCGGTGGTCATCTGCGCTGGTCCGACGGCGAGCTAGCCCGCCAACTGCGCTCCCAGGTCATGGCCAACCCGAACATCACCGTCTACACCAACACCACGGTGGCAGCACGCTACGATGACAATTGGCTGGCCGTTGTGCAACGGTCCCCGAAACCAGGCATGGGCGAACGAATGATCAAGACCCGCGCCCGCAGCCTCGTCGTTGCCGCCGGTCTCTTGGAGCGTCCTTATGTTTTTGAAGGCAACGATCTGCCCGGCGTCATGCTTTCCACGGCAGCACGTCGGCTGATCCACCTGTACTCGGTGCGCCCGGGGGGCCGTGCGGTCGTGCTGACTGCGAACCCCGAAGGTGATGCAACCGTTGAAGATCTGCGAAATGCTGGGGTTGAGGTCGTCGCCGTCGTTGATGCTCGCCAGGGTGACACGGTGGTTCGGGCAACCGGACGTGGTCGTGTCCAATCTGTTGAACTGTCGAATGGCCAAAAGATTGCCGCTGATCTGCTGGTGACCGCTGTGGGCTGGACTGCTCCGACCTCGCTGCTCAATATGTCGGGTGATAAGCCCTATTACGAACCGCAAGCGGCACGTTTCCTTCCCGGAGGCACCGAGGAAGGTGTGTATGCGGCCGGTGGGATTTCCGGTGATGGCACCGTGCAGCAGCTACGCGATCACGGTGCCGCCGTTGGCGCCCGTGCCGCAGTGCACGCTTTGGAACAGCGCAGCTTGAAGATCGCCTCGGCACCAACTGTGACAGGACACCCTGCAGCCCCCGTGGCACAGGACCTGCCAGACGTCCCACCGTTGCCGGTACCGCAGCACCCTGAACTGTTCCGGTCAACCACCCACGGTTTTGTGGATTATTCCGAAGACATCACCTCTTCGGATCTGCAGGCTGCGGTGGCCGAAGGCTATGACTCGGTCGAGTTGGTCAAACGCTTTACCACCGTGACCATGGGACCGTTACAGGGCAAGATCGAGCTGGTGAATTTTATCGCCGTCGTCGCTGAAGCCACCGGGAAGACCATCGCCGAGTCCGGGACGACGACCTGGCGGCCAATGTATGCTCCAGTGACACTGGGTGCACTGGCCGGTCAGAAATACGATCCGGTTCGCTACTCGTCGATCCAGCCGTGGCACGAGGCGCACGGTGCCAAACCGATGGTGGCCGGTCAGTGGATTCGCCCGGAACACTATGGCGACCCGCAGGCTGAGGTGCGTCGGGTTCGTGACGGCGTCGGCATTATCGATGTCTCCCCGCTGGGCAAGATCGACCTGCGCGGACCTGATGTGCCAAAACTGTTGAATCTGCTCTACACCAATAAATGGTCCAAGCTGGGTATCGGCAAGGTCCGCTACGGTGCCATGGTGTCTGAAGATGGTGTGGTCATGGACGACGGCGTGACTGCTCGACTGGATGAAGACCGCTACCTGATGACCACCACGACCGGTGGCGCCGGACGCGTCTGGGACTGGATTGAAGAATGGTTGCAGACCTTCCACCCAGAATGGCAGGTCAACGCGACCCCGGTTTCCACCGCCTACACCAGTATCAACATTGCTGGCCCGCATTCGCGCACACTGTTGTCGCGGCTGACCGATGTGGATGTTGCCGCTGAGGCCTTCAAATATATGGAGGTGCGCACCGGAACGGTTGCTGGAGTTGAGCATTCGATTCTGTGGCGGATCGGGTTCACCGGGGAACTCTCCTACGAAATTCACGTGCCAGCCGCCTACGGTCTACATGTTTGGGAGACCCTGTTGGAAGTCGGAAAAGATCTTGGCGTGGGACCATTTGGTCTCGAAGCTCAGCGTATTTTGCGACTAGAAGCCGGGCACCTGATTGTCGGTCAGGATACTGACGGACTGACCAAGGCCTACAGTGCCGGCCTGGATTGGGCGGTGAAACTCGATAAAGAAGACTTTGTGGGCAAACCGGAACTGCTCTGGCAACAAGAAACCCAAAGTGGCACCAATTTGGTTGCGGTCCAACCGGTTGATACCCATGTGGTGCCAGAAGAAGCCAGTCAGGTGGTTTATGGTAATGGGACCATTGCCGGGCGCATCACCTCTTCGCGGTTCTCCCCGACCCTGAACCGGTCAATCTGTTTGGCCCAGGTCGACAAGTCGCTGGCCCAGCCCGGGACAATCATCACGATCCGTCAAGTTGACGGTACCACTATCCATGCCAAGATCATGGAGGGCCTAACCGCGGTCGATCCCGAAGGCACTCGCTTGGATAATAACAGCCGGCCAGAGGCACTCGTGGAGTTCAGCGAACCCATCGGCCGCAGCCCGGTTCGGGTAGGGGATGCCACGACCTTACTTGCCGGTTGGGAAGTCTCGGCACAACCGGCTTCTGGTCCCCTGACCATCCAAGACGTCAGCGTGCTGACCAAGATTGAAGTTCGCAGCGCATTGACCGGGTCAACCGCAGATACACTGCAGGCCGGCTTTGGCCGAACCCATCGCAGCCAAGATGGCACATTGGTGGTCGGTTCTGGGCCAGGTCAGTGGCATATTCTGGGTGAGCCCGGGGCACAACAGACCATGATCACCCAGCTACAGCACATGGCAGATAACGCCACTGAGCTAACCACGGTGGTGGATCTGACTCACGGTCGCGCACTGTTCCGGGTTACCGGGGCTGAAGCAGCAGCCGTGCTCAAGAAGTTGTGTTCGTTGGAGCTATCCGATGATATCGTGCCCGATGGGTCAGCCCTGCGCGGCAGTGTTGCCGGGGTGGTCACCGATATTATTCGCGACGACGTCGATGGCACCCGCAGCTATCTGGTCCACTGCGAGCGCTCCTCAGGTCAGTACCTGTGGGATACGCTGCTGGATGCAGGTGCAGAATATCGCCTAACCGAAGTTGGCTACACGATGGCCTACTCGAACTAAAACAACACTGTGGTGGCCGGTCCAGCTGGGTCGGCCACCACAGTATTTAACGCACAACCCACAGCTCAATGATCACCGCATCGGGTTTGCGCCGTCCAGACCCAATGACCACCGTGGATTCCAGCCACTGCCACGAGGACGTGTCACTGTCGGCTACCTCAAAGCGGGGTGCACAGCGGAAATAGATTCTCTCGGCGGGCACTTCGTGGCCTTCGGCGAGCGCGGTGATGTCTTCGGCCGAGCCGGTCCGATAGGCATTGTTCATCACGAACAGGCGTGCGCCGTCGTCAAGTTCAATGATGTACCGAGCGTCCAGATCCGATTCGGTGGCGCTGCGGATCACCTGAAAATCTGCGCCAGCGTTGAGAATCGTGCCCGAAACGTTGGGACCGGTCAGGCTGCCACCGGTGATGGGAATAACCCTGCGTTGTCCAGCGTGCGTGCGTCCCACTTCGACCGGGGCGGAAACTTCGATGTTGAGACGGCCAAAATATTCGAGTTCGGGCGGTTCTGGCTGACTGGCTGTATGTGAAGGTGTTGTCATAGTTCCAGGGTAGCTAGAACCTTGCGACTATGGCTGAGCTCATAAACTTTCGGGTTTTCCATAATCGAAGTCTCCGGTTGCCACGGTGTTGGTTTGATCTGCGGAACCATACTGTTAAAGCATGACTTCAACATCAACACCTCCGGGGACCCACCCCATATCGCGCCCGCCACTTCGGCTGGGCCTGACCCTGTTACATTTAGCGGTACTTGGCACGCTCGGTTGGGCGGTCATTGGGCTGCTGCTCGGCGCGATCGGCCTCGGTCTTGGCATGCTGTTCTTACTCGGCCTGGGCGCCATCGTCCTGCTGGGTGTGTTCTACGTGCTCTTCGGCCTGGCCTGGCTTGAAATTGAGCGGGTCGCCAGCCTCTATGACATTCCCGCCCATCCGCTGAACTGGTACCCGCGCACCGAGGCGACGTTCGGCGGATACCTGCGCTCCCTGGGTGCCAACTTCGTACACGGTCGCATGTGGGCGGCCCTGGGAAACTTCGTTCTAGCATCGCTGATGGGTGCCGTTATGATCGGCGCTTTCCGGTACATGATCGCCCTGATCATTGCCGCTTTTACGCCGCTCACCGATGCCGAGACGGTTACCACCGCATTTGGCATCCACGTCGAGTCCAGTTACGCTCCCCTGCTGGTGCTGCTAGCACTCGTGTGTGCCGGGGTAATCGTCGGGATGTTATTCCTGCACCGCACCATCGCCACCGCGATCATTGGGGCAACCGCTCGCGAATCTGATCTGACCGAACGCGTTCGCACCACCGCCGTCCAACGCGAAGGTGCCATGCGTGCCGCAGAGGTGGAACGCACCCGTATTGAACGCGACCTGCACGACGGCGTCCAACCGCGACTCGTCTCATTGGGCATGACCCTCGGCCTGGCCAAACAACACATTGATGACCAGCCTGAACAGGCCAAAGAGCTCATCGATGAGGCGCACACGTCAACCAAGGCGGCCATCACCGAGCTGCGCCAACTAACCCGCGGCATCTACGCCTCGGTGTTAGATGATCGTGGCCTGGATGCTGCACTGTCCGCGGTGGCTGGCCGCTCGCACATTCCCGTCAGCCTAGATGTCCGGCTGCCCTACCGCTGTGACCGGGCAACAGAAGCCGCCGTCTATTTTGCCATCGCCGAAGGTCTGACCAACGCTGCCAAACACTCCCGGGCCTCCGAAGCTCGGGTCACCGTGCGCATGCGCGACGACGAGACAGGCCGCCCGTATATCTGGGCCCGGGTGGAAGATAACGGCACCGGCGGCGCCCGCGTGGTTCCCGGTGGCGGTCTGGATGGCATCACCAACCGGGTCGTGGCGGCCGGCGGTACGATTCAGGTAGATAGCCCCGCCGGCGGGCCAACAGCATTGGAAGTGAGCGTGCCATGCGCATCCTAATTTGTGAAGATTCCGTGTTACTGCGTGAAGGCCTCGTGCGCCTGCTGGAACACTCCGGCCACGACGTCGCAGCCGCCCTACCGGATACCACCGAACTGTTTGCCACCTTAGAACACGATATGCCGGATCTGGCCATCCTGGATGTGCGCCTGCCACCAACCTACTCGGATGAAGGTATCCGGGCGGCACTGCAAATCCGTGAGCAATATCCTGACCTACCGCTGCTGGTGCTCTCCCAGTACGTCGAAGAGCGCTACGCCTCCGAACTGATTTCCACGCATACCCCGGCCCTGGGCTATCTGCTCAAAGACCGGGTCGCAGATGTCACGGATTTTGTGCAATCCCTGGAACAAATCCGCACCGGCGGCACTATCCTCGATCCGGAAGTGGTGGCACAGTTATTGACCCGTTCCAATCACGACAACCGCATGCAGCGCCTCACCGCACGAGAACGCACCGTGCTAGCAGCCGTGGCCGAAGGCAAATCCAATCAGGCCATCGCCGAACTATTGCACCTCTCCGAAGCCAGCGTCGAAAAACACATCACCGCGATCTTCCAAAAACTTGAACTTGAAGCCGACGGCACCGGCAACCGCCGCGTTCTGGCCGCCCTGGCACACATCGAAAACCAGGCTGCCAGCCCGCAGCCACGACAGGACTAGTCATGAGCACTTACACCCCGTACCCGCAACCCGAACCACCAGCCCCACCCAGCCCAGAACCTCGACGCTCGGGGGCCACCAAACCCATCATGATCATCATCGCCGTCGTCGGCGCCATCGCCTTGGTGGGCATTTTGGTGACCACCTTGTTTACCTCGATTATCGGGCTGTCCTCCCAAGGCTCGGTCAACCAAACAGCTCATACCAGCGGGGTAACGCAATTGGAGCTCAACTCGAATGCCGGCCGGGTGGATATTCTGTTCGACGACGTCGATCAGGCTACCTTGGATGCGACGGGCGAGTATGCAAACCGGTGGGAATTAACCCGGGACGGCGATGTCCTAGCCATCAACGCCCCAGACCAATGGTGGTCCTGGTGCTGGTTCAACTGCGACGACACCCACGTTACCGTGACCCTGCCTCAGGAACTCAACGATGGCAGTCTCAATGCTGAAATGGATCTCAACGCCGGTCAGCTCAACGTCAGCGGTAGCTTCAATGACCTAGCCGTTGAACTCAACGCCGGAGAAATCAACGTTGCAGGCGCCGCCCGTACTTTGCAGACCGAGGTCAACGCCGGTAATGCCAACTTCCAGCTTGCTGATGTTGAGGCTGCAGCATTTGAAATTTCCGCCGGGCGAATAGCCTCCGAGCTCACCGGGACTGCCCCGACCACAACGGACATTGACGCCAGTGCCGGCCAACTGATCCTTGAACTGCCCGACGCCGAATACGCCGTGGTTTCCGACATTTCCGCGGCAAGTTTGGATAATACTCTACGCACCGCACCGGATGCGGCCAACCGAATCACCATCGACCTGGCGGTTGGTGATGTGACCCTGCGGCCCGGAACACCAGCTCAGCAATAGCCCAGGTCAGAAGGGACCCAAAACTCAAGAGAAGCGAAAACCACCACTTACTAGAATCAGCTGCTCTTATTGAGGCGTGCGTTGAAACACCACCAACGCACGCCTGCTCGACGTCAGCGCCAGAAGATACTGGCGTTGACAGCTGGCGGATACCGCTACAGTCCTGACCAGGATGAGCCCGGATACGACCGTGGACGGCGAGCTAACGGTCACCGGGCAAGGCGCCACCGGCCAGTTGAGTCCGTACTTCGAGTACCGGGCGACTACTACAAACCTCACTACGACAAAAGCCGAAGCGTTCAACTGTCGTACATCACTCGATGCCGGTTCGGGTTGTATTTTGGTAGCCAAAACCCCTACGTTCCCTCGACCAAACGGCGACTGCCGAAACCACAGGGACAGCCTCGGCTGGCGTTCACACCTGGACCTTCAATGCAGAATCAATTGTCCTCGACTAGATCGTTGTCCTCAAAAATTGGCAATGTTGTGCTGTAGCTGTTGGCCGCACCGGTTCGTTGGAACCAACCATTGAGACCGGCTCCGTCGCACTGGTTCGCAAAATCGCCGCTGTAGAAATAACCAGAGATGATGTCATCAACTGACACCGTAAGCCGAGCGTTTTTCGGCATTCCCGGAATCACCCCGGTCATTCTGTGGTTTCAAAACCCTTCTATATTAGGCGGTCTAATCCTTGGTGCCACCGGGCTGGGCATCTGAGCTTTCGGCCCCGCGATGACGAAGAAGAACTGACCAAATAACAGCCCCAACGCGGCAAATATCGGGCTCAAATCATCGCCGTCCCCGTCCTGTTCATCCTCACGGCACCGCTACTGACTATGGACCGCAAACCACCACCGATTTTCATGGCGACGATCTGCGATTACGATCACCAGGAGATATCGAGCACATGCCGAAATTAGCGCCGGGAGATTCAGCCACTGAGGTGGTAGACGTGTGGGCTGGCGCACCGAAGAATCATTGCACGACCTCGCCCTCACTCGCGCGACGCAGCAGGTGAGGGTTTATGGTGAAATCAGTGTAAGTCACCAAGCAAGGAAACCTCGTGCATACCGTTCGCTCTGAATCTTCAACTGTCCCGGTGGCCACCAAATGGTGGAGTCCGGTGGATCTCACCCCCGGT
>NZ_DYXC01000022.1 GCF_020742345.1 Enteractinococcus helveticum
GGCAAGTTTGGATAATACTCTACGCACCGCACCGGATGCGGCCAACCGAATCACCATCGACCTGGCGGTTGGTGATGTGACCCTGCGTCCCGGAACACCGGCTCAGCAATAGCCCAGGTCAGAGGATTCCCCGCCAACTCAAGAGCAGCGAAAACCACCACTTAGTGGAATCTTCAAGTATCAGGTAACGTTTACGGTGGATGTCCGCACTGCTTGCTGGCATCCACCGTGTCGTTTTCCTCGGCACGAATATCTCATAGCTCAGGAGCCCCCGTGTCTCAGACCGTTACGGAACCGAAGAAACAAACATCTCGCAAAGTTCGCGCCCTCCTTGCCGGTGGGCTGGTACTCGGCGTTGGCGCCGCAGTCACCTTGGCAGCCTGGACTGACCAAGAATGGGCAACCGGCATCTTCGGTACCGGGTCGTTCAACATTCAATCCAGTGCCGACGGGGAAACCTTTGACGATCATGAAACCCAAGGCGATGCAGCAGCACTAACCTTCGAACTTCCCGGTGCACAAAACCTTTCCCCCGGCGATACCGTAGCCGCACCCTTTGCCTTGCAACTAGATGCTGACACCACTTACGACGCAAACGTCACCCTCACTGAAGCCACCGTGGATCCCGCAGCCGCGGACTTAACCTACGGCATTATCACCGTGGACGACGTCGCCGCCTGTACCCCAGAGGCCACCGGAACCAGCATTATTCCCGCAGGCACCGCCGTTGGCTCTACCGAGGGTGCTACCGCCTTCGACCTAACCGCCGGAGCCGACGGTGCAACCGGCACGCCGGTGACCCTATGTTTCCAGGTCACAGCCGGTGAAGACCTGGTAGAAGGACAAAATATCACCGCCAGCTGGGGCTTCCTCGGCGAGACCGTCGAATAACTCTGACTTCGACGATGTCGGCAACCGACTCCAATCCTGATCAGCTCTTGACGAGGCGTGCGTTGAAACACCAACGCACGCCTGCTCGACGTCGGCGTCAGAAGATCCTGGCGCTGACAGCTGGCGGATTAGTGTTGGGCGTCGGCGCAACCGCGACTGTGGCTGCCTGGACCGATGAAACGTTTTCGACCGGACAATTCCAGGCAGGATCCTTTGCCATCGAAGCCAATATTGACGGCACGTGGCAGAGCACCAACACTATGCAATTCACCGCCCAACAATGGTTCCCCGGCCACCGCGATACCGCTGCGGTACTGATCAGGACGACCCCGGACACGACCGTGGACGGCGAGCTAACGGTCACCGGGCAAGGCGCCACCGGAGCGTTGGGACCCTACCTCGAATACCGGGCGACGGCAACCAACCTGACTGCCGCAGAGGCCGAATCATTTAGCTGTCCAACAACACTGGATGCCAGTTCGGGTTTTATTTTTGGTGGCCAGAACTCCTACGTTCCCCTCGACCAAGCGGCAACTGCCGACACCACAGGGACGGCCTCGGCCGCCGCAGCGGATGCGGTCGCCTACTGTTTCGAAGTGCGGCTTGCTCCCGATGCCCCCAACGAAGCACAAGACACGGCAGCCGATCACACCTGGACGTTCCATGCAGAATCAATTGTCCCCGACTAGATCGTTGTCCTCAACAATTGGCAATGTTGTGCTGTGGCTGTTGGCCGCTGCCGGGGCGATCTGCATCATCCTGGTTGTCGTTGGGCTATGGCTCAATATTTCGATTATGATGTTCCGCACCGGTTCGATGGAACCGACCATTGAGACCGGCTCCGTCGCACTGGTTCGCGAAATCCCCGCTGTAGAAATCACCGAAGGTGATGTCGTCACGGTTGATCGCGGCGAAGAACTTTTACCCGTGACCCACCGAGTCACTGAAATCACCGACGTCAATGAAACAACCGGTGAGGTCACCTTTGTCATGCGCGGGGATGCCAATGACGTCGACGACCCCAAACCGTATACAACGGATACCGTACGCCGAGCATTTTTCAGTATTCCTGGCATCGCCCCGATCATTCAGTGGTTTCAAAACCCGTATGTATTAGGCGGTCTTACCCTTGGTGCCACCGGGCTGGTCATCTGGGCTTTCTGGCCCCGCGATGACGAAGAAGGCCCAACCAAACCGCAGCCCAAACGCGGCAAACATCGGGCTCAAACCATCGCCATCCCCGCCCTGCTCATCCTCACGGCACCGCTACTGAGTGTTGATCAGCAAACCTCCACCGATCACCATGGCGACTATCTGCGATTACGCTCAACCGGAGATATCGAACACATGAAGAATTTGGCGCCCGGAGATTCAGCCACCTGGATAGTAGATGTGTGGGCTGATGCGCCAGAACCAAGTCCTGTTGAACTGACGCTCAGTGCTGCTGGACAGCTGATATCCGATCCGGATGGGCTCAAAGTGGAGGTGGTTATTTGCCACCCAGACCCGAAAAATAGAACCACCTGTGCTGTTGACACTGAACCCCGTGTCTTTAACACAGGGCAGTTGGCTCACCGGGGAACTTCAATCGATCTGACAACCATGTCATCAGAAGAAACCCGCAGGGTTCTACTCACGGCGACTCTTGCTGAAAACGCCCCTGAAAAACTGCAAGACACCACCGCGGCATTCCAAATAACTGCAACAGGTCACCATGAAGAACTCAGTGTATCGCCGGGGCTTGACCCGCCCAACCATATTCCAGTCTCGGATGACCACGGGACCACGAACCTAGCATTGGCCAATACCGGTTTCCGTGTGCTGCTGTGGATCGTACTAGGTTCAATGGTCGTCCTCATCGGCGCAGTGCTGGTGACCAGAAGACACCAGCGGCACCACTCAACCTTGCGCTGACTCGCGCGACGCGGCAGGTGAGGGTTTATGGTGAAATCAGTGTAAGTCACCAAGCAAGGAAACCTCGTGCATACCGTTCGCTCTGAATCTTCAACTGTCCCGGTGGCCACCAAATGGTGGAGTCCGGTGGATCTCACCCCCGGT
>NZ_DYXC01000023.1 GCF_020742345.1 Enteractinococcus helveticum
CTTGCAATATGTGTCGATGATCGGCATTTGTAGATCCCCCACCAGCTGACCAACTTCGGATCCCGGCTGGATACGAGACAGCATCAGCCCATCACCGGCTTGCCCAGCACGGGCGGCACCATTGGGGGAAAAGGTTGCTTGCCAGATGCGATCATTCAGGCCCGGCGACAACGGTTGCAGCACCAACCCGGCGGCACTCAGTGGTTCTCCAGCCAGGGCCGCACGCAGAATCGGAAGCTTTTCGTTGAAGAGTTCACGAGCGTTGGTGTTGGCATACCCCAGCGCTGTCAGGTTTTCAGCACTG
Source organism: Enteractinococcus helveticum (assembly GCF_020742345.1). Taxonomy (GTDB): domain Bacteria; phylum Actinomycetota; class Actinomycetes; order Actinomycetales; family Micrococcaceae; genus Yaniella; species Yaniella helvetica_A. Next base: position 305 of record NZ_DYXC01000023.1, read on the forward strand.
GCACCCGGAGCAACGCCAAATTCCAACCGACCACCGGACAGGATATCTACCACCGCGGCGTCTTCGGCGGCCCGAACCGGATTTTCGTGAGGGAGGGTGACCACGGCGGTGCCTAAGCGAATTCGTTGGGTAGCGTGTGCCGCCGCACCGAGTAATGGCCACGGGGTCGGCAGCCCACCTTCGTCAGCATTGAAATGGTGTTGCGCAATCCAGGCGGTGGCAAAGCCAGCACGCTCAGCCTGTTGAATTTGCTGTAGAGCCCAATCGTAGCGTTGAGCCGCAGTACCCTTCTCGAGTAGCCGAGTAAAAAATCCAATCCGTGGCACGTGTCCAGTCGCCTTCCGTAGTTGAGGTACACAGTATCGCTCACATCATCGCCGACCGGCTGACAATAGGCAAAGTATTGTTACCTTGAGTTGCAGCTGCCAGTATCATCGATCCACCGGACGAATAGCATGAGTGATGCTCTCATTCTTGGTTGTTCTCAACCGTTTTCTGCCACACCGGAGGTTTGCCACCCATGAAGCTGACAACCCCATTGCGTGTCATCGGCGCATTGGCTGCACTCGCATTGCCCCTGACTGCTTGTACTGCCGCAGGAAGCCAAGATGACGCCGCCTGGCCCGATTCCAACCTGGAGATATTCATCGGATTCGGCCCCGGGGGCACCCCGGATCTGATCGGCCGCGGGATCGGTGACCAATTGCAAAGTGAACACAGCATTAACGTGACAGCGATCAACCGCACAGGCGGGGCCAGCACCATTGCTATGAACGAAGCCTTGAGCGCCGAAGCTGACGGAACGACCCTAGCACTGGCAACATCCAACGGGTTACTCTGGCAGCCACTGGTGGAAGACGGCCTGGAATATGATCAAACCGAAGGCTATGAAGCCCTCGCCAAAGTTGCCGAATCGCCATTTTCGCTCATGGTTGCCGCTGACGGCGATTTTGCCAGCATGGAAGACTTCATTGAAGAAGCCGACTCGGGTGCTGAATTGTCGATCGCCGTCACCGGTGAGGGCGCCCAAACAGACCTAACCGTCCAGCTGCTCAACGAGCAAAATGACTGGAATTTGCGCAGTGTCCCCTACACCGACGGTGCCGGCGAAGGCATTCTGGCTGTGATGCGCGGCGAAGTGGACGCTCAAGTGTCCACAACAGCCGGGGTACAGGGACAGATCAACTCGGGTGACGTCAATATTTTGGCCGTACTAGCCGAGGAACCCGAACCTGAAAACCCAGATACCCGGACGATCGGAGAATTTGGTCTGGAGGTTCCCATGGGCACCAGCTTCTATATCGTCAGCCCCGATGGGTTAGACGAGTCCTTACGTGAGGAAATGATTGCAGCGATGAATGAGCTGGTCACATCCGAAGAATGGGCCGATACGCTTGAGAGCCTCGGTTTGCCGCAATCCACCTTGGATCACGAGGCGACCCAGGAAGAAATCGCAAGCCTTATTGAAGAATATGCTGTTCTCGAGCCCTAATCGCACACCATGACACAACAGCAACCCACCCAAGACGCCCCGACCGATACGCAGGTTGAGCAACGCTCAGCCACCCTCGTGTGGCGCATCGCTGGGGTCCTCGGACTGCTCGTAGCCGCAGTAGTCGCCAGGGTTTCTTGGACCCAATATGACCTGGGTACACTGGATCGCCCCGGAGTTGGGCTGTTTCCACTACTGGTGGCAGGACTGATGGCAATTGCCTCGGTCATCGCACTGATTGAGGCACGCGGTGCCACTTTCGGTTATGAACCCATCGCCTGGCGACGCTTCGGCATCGGGGCCGCGGTCATCTTGGGCGGGGCCGTCCTACTACCCATCTTCGGGTTCCTCCCCGTGGCACTGGTGGGCGCCATCGTATTAGCCATCATGATCGAGGGGAGATTCCACTGGAAAATTCCGGTGGTCATGACGGCGATAACCTTTGGCATCTGGTTTGTTTTTGAGCGCCTCTTAGGGATTGGACTGCCATGAACCCTTGGGAAGGTTTGCTCTATGGGCTCAGTGTTGCCTTCACCGTCGAACACCTCATCGCGGCACTCGTGGGAGCGCTACTGGGCACCATCATGGGGCTGGTGCCCGGTATCGGTCCGGTATCCGGTGCAGCCATCTTGCTACCTTTGACGTATGTCTTCGACCCGCTCACGGGCATGATCGTCATTTCTGGGATGTTCTACGGCATCATGTACGGTGGTTCGACGACGTCGGTACTTTTGAATATTCCAGGTGATGCGCCCTCGGTGGTCTCAGCATTTGAAGGTTATCCACTGGCTCGAGCGGGTCGGGCGGGGCCCGCGCTGGGGATCACCGCGATTGCCTCCTTTATTGGTGGTACCGGCAGCGTGATCGTGGTGAGTATGGTGGCCGCACCGGTAGCCCAAGTGGCGGTGGTTTTTGGGTCAGCTGAATATTTTGCCCTCACGCTTGGCGGGCTGCTGGTGCTTGCCCGCATTATGGGTGGGTCCTTGACCGCCGGATTGCTGCCGCTGAGCTTTGGCTTGTTACTCGGGGTGCTTGGTGAAGACGCAATCAGCGGCCAGGCACGTTTTACCTTCGGTGTCCGCGAAGCCACCCAGGGTGTCAGCATTGTCGCGCTCGCGGTGGGCCTTTTCGGATTGACCGAAATCCTGCGCATCATTATTCAACGAGGTTCCATACCGCGCGTTGGGTCGCTGCGCTGGCGTGAACTGATCCCGTCGAAATCGGATATGCACAATTCTGTGGGCAGCTGGTTTCGCGGCAGCGGGATTGGCTTTGCACTGGGATTATTGCCCGGCCCGAGTATCTCGTTGTCGACCCTGCTGACCTATCGCTTAGAATCCATCGTCGGACGCGACCGGCACAAATTTGGCAAAGGCGCCGTCTCCGGCTTGGCCGGACCAGAGGCTGCCAATAATGCTGCAGCGACCTCATCGATGATCCCGCTGCTGGCATTAGGCCTCCCGTTTTCTGCCACCCTTGCAGTCATGCTGGTTGCGATGCAGGTCCACGGTATCCAGCCCGGACCGCAACTGGTGACCACGAACCCAGATCTATTCTGGGGACTAATCGCTTCCCTATTAATCGGCAACGTTATGCTGCTGATCTTGAATGTGAACCTGATCCGAGTCTGGGTTGCGGTGCTGCGGGTCCCAAACTGGGTGCTGCTACCAGCAGTGGTAACGGTCTGCTGGGCCGGTGTTTATGCCTTCCGCATGAGCTGGTTTGACCTGTTCGTAGCAGCCGCCCTTGGCGTCATCGGCTTTTTCATGTTGCGCTACAACTTCCAGCTGGTGCCCGTCCTGTTGGGCACCCTGATAGGCCCGCTGGTTGAACGCCACTTCCGGCAAGGCATGACCGCAGCAAACGGTGACCTCACATACTTTATCACCCAGCCGATTGCCGCTGGCATTTGGATTGCCGTTGTGCTCATTGTGGTTGCGCTACCTGTTGTGCGTTGGTGGTTGGGGCGCCGTCGGCAAGCAACGATCGTCACGGCCGCCAACGAACGCCACCCTTCTGTTTGACAACGCTTTAACTAAAGGCCGCCTGGCCGGTCAGTTTCTGACCAACGATCAACGTATGCACCTCATCGGTGCCCTCATAAGTGCGTACAGATTCCAGATTGTTGGCGTGACGCAACGGTGAGTACTCACCGGTAATCCCGTTACCGCCCAGTATGGTGCGGCATTCGCGGGCGATCTCGATGGCTACTCGCACGTTATCAAGTTTCGCCATCGAAATCTGATGCAGATCCATGGTTCCGGCGTCATTGGCTCGCCCAAGCTGCAGGGCCATCAGCTGGCCCTTATTCAGGGCAATGGTCATATCGGCCAGCTTCTTTTGCGTCAGCTGATAGGCGGTCAGTGGTTTACCGAACTGCATGCGAGTCGAGGCGTAGTCCAGTGCGGCTTCGATCGAGTCGCGTGCTGCACCCAGTGCACCCCAGGCAATGCCGTAGCGAGCTTCATTCAAGCACTGGAATGGTCCGCGTAGCCCGGGGTTGTGGGGCAGAATCGCATCCACCGGGATGCGCGCGTTTTCCAAGAAGATATCGCACTGCAGTGAAGCCCGCATCGACAGTTTCTGTTCGATCGCCTCGGCACGATAGCCCACAGTTTCGGTGGGCACAATGAAGCCGCGCACTACCATCTCGTCGTCGGGGCGGGTATCGCCGTCGGGGTGCACTCCGGCGGCCTTGGCATCGGCAACCGAAACTTTCGCCCAGATGATTGCAATCTGGGCCACGGTGGCCAACCCGATCCAACGCTTCGCACCATTGAGCACCCATTGGCCGTCAACCAGCTTGGCGTAGGTGGTCATGGATGATGGATCCGAACCCGCAGTCGGCTCGGTCAGCCCGAAACACCCGATCACTTCACCGGTGGCCATTTTGGGCAGCCAGGTGTGTTTTTGCTCTTCGGAGCCGTTCTTGGCGATCGCCGTCATTGCCAACGACCCCTGCACGGAGATCACGGTGCGCAGCCCGGAGTCGCCGGCCTCCATTTCCTGCATGGCAATACCGTATTCCACCGCGGAGCGGCCGCCACAACCGTAGCCGTCAATGTGCATGCCAAATAGGCCGAGCTCGGCCATTTCCGGGATGAGTTCCATGGGCAGGGTGGCTTGATCAAACCACTTGGCGATATTTGGGCGCACGCGACGGTCCACGAACTCGGCGACGGTGTCACGGACCTGGAGTTCTTCCTCGGTCAGCATCAACGCAATATTGAACAGGTCGGTTGTTGAGTTTCGGCGTTGCGTTATCGACATGCATACTCCAGGAATCAAGCGGCTTGAGGGCCTTGTGCGGTTTGGTCGTGATGACTTTTACGGTAGCCAACGGGCGCCCACGCAGCAACCGCGTGGCCGCATCATTGCGCAGATCGAGACGCATCAATGCGTTTCCAACATCGATCTTGCATTGGTGTGCCAACGTGCCCAGCATGGAGCTATGACTATGACACCAGGTTCTTCATCCCGCGGCGTGCTCGACGGTATTGTCGTCGCCGATTTCTCCCGCGTGCTGGCCGGCCCGTATGCCACCATGCTGCTGGCAGATATGGGTGCGACCGTGATCAAAGTTGAGTCTCCAACCGGCGATGATACCCGCGCCTGGCAACCGCCGGTCCGCGACGATCAAGCAACCTATTTCTTATCCGTGAACCGCAATAAACACGCGATCGCCCTGGATTTAAAAAACGACGACGACCTGGCCACCGCCCACAAACTACTCGCCAAAGCTGATGTGTTCATTGAAAACTGGAAACCCGGTGGGCTGAAAAAATTCGGCATGGATCCCGCCGCCGTTGCACAACGGTACCCACACCTGGTGCACGCCTCGATCACCGGTTTCGGCACCAAGGGCGGGGCCCACCTGCCCGGTTATGATCTGTTAGCCCAGGCGGCTTCCGGGCTCATGGACATCACCGGCGAACCCGATGCTGCCGGTCAGAAAGCCGGGGTCGCGATTTTCGACGTCGTCACCGGCCTGCACGCCACCGTGGGGATTCTTGGAGCGCTGCAAGAACGCCAGCACAGTGGCCAAGGTCAACATATCGCGGTGAACCTGATGTCCTCGGCGCTGTCTGGGCTGGTGAATCAGACTTCCGCCTATGTGGCCGGCGGCGTGGTGCCCAAGCGTATGGGCAATGATCACCCCTCGCTTGCCCCGTACGGGCCATTCGCTGCCGCTGATCAGTCGTTGATTATCGCGGTTGGCAATGACGGCCAATTCCGCAGGCTCGCCGAAGCCCTGGGCGTCCCGGAGCTTGCCGACGACGAGCGCTATGCGACCAACCCGGCCCGAAATGCCCACCGTGAGCAATTGCGCACCGAGCTTGAGGCTCGACTGCAGCATAAGACGGCGTCGGTGTGGGTTGACCAGCTGCGGAAAGTGCAAATTCCGTGCTCTGAAGTCTTTACCATCGCCCAGGGTGTGCAGTTCGCCGACGACATTGGTTTAGAACCGGTCCAACCCGCCGGCGCCGAACAGGTTCCCACGGTCAAACACCCCATCGACTACTCACGCAGCAAGATCACCTACGACAAGGCCCCGCCGGCACTCAATGCCGATGAGGCCGCTATTCGGTATTGGCTCAACACACCAGATGACGATTCTGTCCGCCTTCTTGAATCCAATGTGAGTAACTACGAGAAGAGTACATCATGACCAAAATGACCAAACAACAGGGACAACAGGTCTCGCTAGCCAAAACCCTGTCCAATAAAGACGTACTCGCCCTTGGTTTTGGAGCCATGATCGGCTTCGGCTGGGTGGTACTGACCAAAGGCTGGCTGCTAGATGCTGGCCCTGGTGGAGCGGCCCTAGCGTTTCTGGTGGGCGGCGTAATTATGGCCTTTGTGGGACTGGTGTACGCCGAGCTCACCTCAGCAATGCCACGGGCCGGCGGTGCACACAACTTCATCCTTCGCGCTCGCGGTCCCCACGGGGCGTTCATTGGATCCTGGGGGTTTATTGGCGGGTATGTCACCATCATTGCTTTTGAGGCTGTGGCCGTACCCAACACCATTGAATACATCTGGCCCAATATCAATCACCTGCCGTTATGGACGATCGCCGGATTTGAAGTCCATCTGACCTGGGCGCTGATCGGTGTGCTCACGGCGGTCGTGTTGACGTGGATTAACATTCGCGGCACCAAGATCGCCGGTATGGTCCAAACCTTCGTCGTGCTATTCCTGTTATTGGTCGGCGTCATGCTGCTCACTGGTGTATTTACCGGTGGTGAGGCCGCTAATTTGGAACCGGTATTTACCCCGGGGGTGGGCGGATTTTTTGCCGTGATGATCGCGGTGCCATTCTTATTTGTGGGCTTCGACGTCATCCCGCAATCTGCTGAAGAGGCCAACGTGCCACCCCGCCAGGTAGGTCGCCTGGTGGTCATCTCGGTGGTCATGGCAACGCTATGGTACATCCTGGTGATCTTCTCGACCGCCCTTGGACTTGCCGGTGACCAGCTCGAAAACTCTCACCTGGCAACCGCGGATGCAGTGTTTAACATGTTTAACTCACAAGCTGCGGCGAACATCCTGATCGCTGGCGGTCTAGCAGGGATCCTGACAACCTGGAATTCCCTGCTGATCGGCGCTTCACGCATGATTTATGCGCTGTCGCGAACCGGCATGCTACCAGCATGGTTATCCAAGCTGCACCCTACATATAAGACCCCGGTCAATGCGCTGGTGTTGCTGGGTGTGGTTTCTGCCGTCGCACCGTTTTTCGGTACTGCCATGCTGGATTGGCTGGTTGAGTCCGGGTCACCAATGATCGTGATCACGTACCTGCTGGTCTCGGTATCATTCTTAATCCTGCGACGTCGTGAACCGAATATGTCACGACCGTTGCGGGTCGGTGGTGCCGGGCGAGGGGGCGAAATCATCGGTTGGTTCGCGGTCATTTTGACCATTGCGCTCTTAGGTCAGTACCTACCCGGTATGCCAGCGCAATTGGGTTGGCAGCCGTGGGTGATTTTTCTCGGTTGGTGGCTTGCTGGCGCGTTTTTCTACTACCGTCTGCCACGAGGCATTCGAGCCGGTGAGGACGTCGAAGAACGCCTCATGCGAGCCGTTGAAGAACGCGAACGCCAACGCATCACATCGGCCAGAGTTGAGAAGCACTAATTCGGTAAGTGCCCCGCGCTGGTCCCGAGCGGTCTTGCAGTGGCGGATCAACCGCTGATCATTGCGGTCGGCAATGATGGCCAATTTTGTATTCGGAAGCTTTCACAACCGCGAAGTCAGGTCACCTATAACAAGGCACCGCCTAAGCGTCATGAGGATGCTGAGGCGATTCTAGTCTGGCTTAGATCGTGCGGAGGACAACTCCGCTAGTGAGTCGATCCCTTCGGAGAATGTTCGCGGGTGACCCTGGCCAGGGTTGCGTGCTTTTTTGAGAAGGTTCTGACGTGCGGAAGGTCTAGGCAACCTGCACGCGGTGGTCGCCCATGACATACTCGATTGTCAGTTCTCCACCCACGGCTTCGAGGTATCGTCTCACGGTGCCAATGCGGGTGTTGTCGAGGTCTCCGTGTTCGATTTTGGAAACCTGACGTTGGCCGACACCGATGCGTTCAGCGAGTTCGGCTTGTGTTAACCCGGCTTGTTCACGCAGTTCGCGTAGGCGGTAGGCGCGGACCTCTGCAAGCATACGCGCCTTGTGCGCTTCAATTTCTGCGCGGGTCTCGGGGTCTACCGGGTGCTTGGCGAGGTATTCTCGATAGCTTAGGGACATGTTGCTCAGTTTCCTTTCAGTGTGCGCAGGTGATCGTCGAATAAGTCATCAGCGACTGGGATATTCTTCTTGTACCAGCGTGTCCAGTTTCCGGCTTTGTCACCAGCCAGTAGAAGAATCGCCTGCCGGTCAGGGTCGAACGCAAACAGGATTCGAAGTTCAGTCCGCCCCGCAGA
>NZ_DYXC01000024.1 GCF_020742345.1 Enteractinococcus helveticum
GGGCCACCCATACCGGTGACCATAAATCTTTCCAAGGAGATTGCACTCATGGCCTTTATTGACGCCATTCATGCTCGTGAAATTCTGGACTCCCGCGGCAACCCAACCGTTGAAGTTGAAGTGCTGCTCACCGATGGCTCACTGGGACGCGCAGCTGTCCCTTCTGGTGCTTCAACCGGTGAATTTGAAGCCGTAGAACGCCGTGATGGCGACAAAGACCGCTACCTGGGCAAAGGGGTCCTGGACGCTGTTGAATCCGTCAACACCGTGATCGCCGATGCGTTATTCGGCACCGACGCCACCTCCCAGCGCGACGTCGACCAGGTTCTCCTTGACCTGGACGGCACCGAAAACAAATCCAGCATCGGCGCAAACGCCCTGTTGGGTGTTTCGATGGCCGTTGCCAACGCTGCTGCTGCCTCGACCGACCAGCCATTATTCAAATACCTCGGCGGTGCCAACGCACACGTGTTGCCAGTGCCGATGATGAACATCCTCAATGGTGGCGCCCACGCCGACACTAACGTCGACATCCAGGAATTCATGGTCCTGCCAATCGGTGCGGCATCATTTTCCGAAGCCCTGCGCTGGGGCACTGAGGTCTACCACAGCCTCAAAGCCGTACTACAGGAAAAAGGCTTGGGCACCGGACTGGGTGACGAAGGTGGCTTCGCTCCTGACCTGGAATCCAACCGCCAAGCACTCGAAGTCATCGTCGAAGCCATCGAAAAAGCTGGCTACACCGTGGGCGACCAGATCGCTCTTGGCCTTGATGTTGCCTCATCAGAGTTCTATAACGACGGCGTATATACCTTTGAAGGCGAACAGCGCGACGCTGCCGCGATGATCGATTACTATGCCAAACTCGTCGAAGACTTCCCAATCGTCTCGATTGAAGACCCACTGGATGAACAAGACTGGACCGGCTGGAGCGAGCTGACCGCCAAACTCGGCGATACAGTCCAGCTGGTTGGCGATGATCTCTACGTCACCAACGTTGAACGCCTGCAACGTGGTATCGACGAAAAAGCCGGTAACTCGGTGCTAGTCAAGGTCAACCAGATCGGTACCATGACCGAAACTTTCGAAACCATTCGCCTTGCACAGTCCAACACGTTTGCTTGTGTCATTTCGCACCGCTCTGGTGAAACCGAAGATACCTTCATCGCAGATCTGGCCGTGGCTACCAACGCCGGCCAGATCAAGACGGGTGCACCAGCACGCTCGGATCGTGTTGCTAAATACAACCAACTGCTACGTATCGAAGAAGAACTGCACGATGCCGCCCGCTACGCCGGCGCCGCAGCATTTCCTCGTCTAGCACGCTAACGCGCTACGCTACTCAACACCGCGGCCGTGGTACGATCCGGTCGCGGTGTTGACGTGTCAAGACCGCGTAACAAGCTGGGTATTGGCTGATAAATCCTGCCGCCACGGGCGAGGCAGGGCTGCCCCAACGCCTGGGCTATTACACTAGATACATTACAAGCCACGCTACGGGAGGTGACCAGGTGCCGAAGAAACCACGTATGCCAAGCAGCGGGCAACCCGCCAAGCCACAAGAGCCAGAGCAGCTCAAGCCCGAAGATGACGCGATCATCACTGATCACCCGGCACCTGTCACCAAGATCAACCGTCGCAAACCCGCCGAAGAACAACCGGGAAAACATCAGGCTGACCCGGAGGTTACACAAGAACATCCAACGCCGGCACCGCGATCGAAGATGCGTGAGCGCCTGTGGGCTGGAGCGAAACAGGCAGCCAAGAAACCCAAGAAACAATCTGCCAAACAGATTGATTCGGATATCTGGGATCGTACCGATCGGGCGACGTCGTTCGAAAATACCCCGGAACCGGCTCGGCAATTTTCTGGTCGGACGGTCGCGCTGCTGACCGTCCTATTTATTGCTGCTCTCATCGTGGCCCAGCCTTTGCAACTGTTATTGGAACAACAAAATGACATCACGCAGGCTCAACAGCAGCTGGCCCAAGAACAACAACGCCAGCAGGACCTAGAAACCCAATTAGAGCGTTGGCAAGACCCCGCCTATGTCCAACAACAGGCTCGCGAACGCTTTAACATGGTGATGCCCGGAGAACGCAAATACCTCGTGATTGACGACCAGCCAGAAGCTACAGAGCCAGAACCCAACGTGGCCACGATCGATGAAGACATCGAGATGGGCTGGGCCGATCGCCTGTGGGGTTCGGTTCTCACCTCAGGTCAGGAATAAGGAACAACGTGACCAACCAACACCAACCAACCGCTGACGATCTCGATACGCTGTCGCGCCAACTGGGCCGCCCGGTTCGTGATGTCGTTGAAATCGGAGCCCGCTGTGTCTGCGGCAACCCGCTGGTCGCCACCACCGCGCCGAGACTGAGCAACGGCATTCCATTTCCCACCACGTTCTACCTGACCCACCCGCATGCCACCGCTGCCGCGTCGCGATTAGAAAATGCCGGCGTCATGGAAGACATGACCCAGCGCCTGAGTGACGACGCCGAACTGGCGGCCGCCTACCGGAAAGCTCATGAACAATACCTGCGTGCGCGCGCTCGCATTGGTGAAATCTCTGGGGTCGGACCGGTTCCAGAGATCGACGGCGTCACCGCCGGGGGCATGCCCGAACGCGTCAAATGTATCCACGTACTTGTAGGACACTCCCTGGCAGAAGGGCCCGGGGTCAACCCACTGGGCGATGAAGCACTTGCGTTGATGCGCCATGACTTTGACCCATCCGTATGCCGATGTGAGGGTGCCTGGGACACCGAGGGCCAAGCCCCCCAAAAGGATCTGTCCCGTCACACTCGTCGACTGCGCCGAGCCGGGCGTACCAACCCGATTCAATACGAAGAATCTGGTGCGGGGCCGGTTGCCGCAATCGATGCCGGCACCAACTCGGTCCGCTTGCTGATTGCCAAAATGACCGAGAACGGCATGCAAGAACTGCACCGCGACATGCGCATTGTCCGTTTAGGCCAGGGTGTTGACGAAACCGGGGAATTCGCGCCCGAAGCCCTTGACCGCACCTTTGCCGCGGTACACGAATACGCCAAAGAAATCACCCGCCACGGAGCCTATCCAACGCGTTTCATTGCGACCTCAGCCTCACGCGATGTGTCGAACCGCGACGCTTTTGTCACCGGCATTCGCCAGCGCTTGCACGTCACCCCGGAAGTTGTTTCCGGTGAGGTAGAAGCCGAACTGACCTTCTCCGGTGCCGTCTCAGCACTGGATACCTCCCGATGGGATCGGCCGGTCAAGGTCGCCGTCATTGATCTGGGCGGTGGTTCCACCGAAATTGTGCTTGGCACCCTTGACCCCACCAACGGGACGGCGACCATGAACGCGCAAACATCGATGAACGTTGGGTGTGTGCGATTCCACGAACGTCACAAACTCGCCGATCCGCCCACACAAACACAGATTCGCACAGCCCAGGATGATCTTGCACAGCACCTAGCCGCCCTGGACCCGCAAGTATTTGACTTTACCGACCTCGATGCTGTCGTTGGGGTGGCCGGCACCATCACCACCATTACCGCAGCCGCACTAGGGCTTGAAGCCTACGATTCTGAAGCAATCCACGGCACTGAACTCGACATCGCCCGGATTGTAGAGGCTGCCAATGCGATCATTGCTGAAACCACCCAACAGCGCGCAGCCCACGGCTTTATGCATAAGGGGCGTATCGACGTCATTGGTGCCGGAGCCATCATTTGGGCCCAACTGCTGCAACACATTCAACAAGCCACTCATGGTAGGGTAACCACGGCCATTACCAGCGAGAAAGACATACTGGACGGCATCGCACTGTCACTCCTGAGGTAACGATGTACAAAAAGGCACTTGCCGGACTCGCCGGTATTGCACTGACCATAATCCTAGCCACCCCGGCCGCCGCAGATACATGGCGCGATGAACAATACTGGCTCGACGATTACGGCTTCACCACCGCATGGGAAACCAGCATGGGGGAGGGCGTGACCGTTGGGATCATTGATACTGGTATTGACGCCTCCCACCAAGATCTCTCCGGTCAGGTTGTTGGTGGCTACGACGCTTCCGGAACTAGTGGGACCAACGGCACCACACCAATGGGCCCGGACCCGAACCACGGCACCATGGTGGCCTCACTACTTGCCGGCCATGGTCACGGCGATCCACCAGAAGACGACGAGGACGACGAAAACACCGAAGACGACGAAGATAAAGACAAGGACGAGGACGAAGACACCGCTGAGGAAGAAGAACTCGCGCCGATCGATGAATTTGGCACCGATGGTATCCTCGGCACAGCGCCAAAGGCTGAACTGCTGTCCGTGTCTGTGCTCCTCGACGACAGCGCACCAAATGTCCCATCGGTTGATCAACAAATCGCCAACGGGATGACCTGGTTGGTCGATCAAGGCGCCGATGTGATTAATATTTCATTGGCCTCTTCTGCACAAGACTGGCCCGAATCCTGGGATGATGCGTTTCTCTATGCCGAAGAACAAGACGTCGTCGTAGTCGTTGCAGCCGGAAACCGTGCCTCGGGTTCCAATGTGGTCGGTGCACCCGCAACCATTCCCGGTGTGCTCACAGTGGCAGGCCTGGACAAAGAAGGCAATGCTTCTTGGGATGCCTCGACCGAAGGCATCACCATCGGGGTCGCGGCACCCGCTGACCCACTCATCGGTGCCCTGCCCGACGACGAATACACCACCTGGTCGGGAACCTCTGGTGCGGCTCCATTGGTATCGGGACTGGCTGCCCTGATTCGCGCCGAGCACCCAGAGATGTCGGCTCACCAGGTGATTCAATGCATTCTCGAAACCGCTCAAGACACCGGTGAGGCGGGCCAAGACAACCTTTATGGGCGCGGTATTGTCGATGCGGCCGCAGCGGTCAACGCTGATGTGCCAAACGTAGATTCCAACCCGATGGGCTCGATCGCCGAATGGATCACCCTGCACCGCCGCGGTGAAATCGAAGACACCAGCAGCACTGAGGACACCCGTGAGGTTGCCGGCCCAATCGATTATCCGACCGACTTACCCGTGGCCGCCCAGCTCGAAGACTCACCCACTACGCTGCAAGCAACCGTGGTGATTGGTTTCGCAATTCTCCTGCTCGCGGTGATTGTGCTCACCGTCCTTTTCGCTCGTCAACGCAACCGTCACGAATAATCTTCGTGACTTTGGTAAAAACTTCACAAAGTCGCTTCAAGGCAACTAAGGTAGGGCATATGGCTATTACTCCTCATCTATCTCCAAAACCCCGCGTCCTCGTTGTGGGCGGTGGCTACGCTGGATACAACGTAGCAAAACGCCTGCAGAAAAAGATTCGCGACCGCGGCGGCATCGTCACGGTCGTTGAACCAAACTCTTATCTGACATACCAACCTTTCCTACCGGAGGTTGTCGGGGGATCAATCGAACCTCGCCATGCAGTTGTAGATCTGCGCAGCCATCTGCGTCAGTCCGAAATCGTGCAGGGCAAGATCGTTGAAATCAAGCATGCTGAAAAAGTTGCTGTTGTTGAAGGCACCGCAGGCATAACCTTCGATCTGCCATATCAGGATGTTATTGTCACAGCAGGCGCCGACTCTCGTACCTTCCCAATTGATGGTCTGGGTGAAGCGGCTATTGGGCTGAAGCGCATTGAAGAGGCCGTGAGCATCCGCAACCAGATCCTGGAACGCATCGAATCTGCAGCTTTGATGACCGACGCCGAACAGCGCCGCAAGGCCCTAACCTTCGTTGTCGTCGGTGGCGGATTCGCTGGTGCAGAACTGATTGGTGAAATCGAAGACCTCGTTCGCACCGCAATCTCGAAGAACCCACGTTTGGCACAATCGGATGCTCGCATCGTGCTGATCGAAGCTATGGGCCGCATCATGCCAGAGGTCAGTGAAGAACAAGCTGTCTCTGTGGTCGAAGAATTCCGCTCCCGTGGCATCGAGGTTCTGCTGAATACTTCACTGTCCTCGGCAGTCGACAACCACCTGGAGCTGGTCAATATGACAGACCAGTCTGATGCTGGCTCCTTCGACGCCGATACGCTGGTGTGGACCGCCGGTGTTGCAGCCAACAAACTGGCTCGCTCCACTGACTTCCCAGTCGAACAGCGCGGCCGCATCGAAGTCACCCCAACCCTGCAGGTCTCTGACGGCGAAGGTGGCGTCCTGGAAGGTGCATGGGCTGCCGGCGACGTCGCCGCTGTTCCAGACCTTACCGGTGACGGCCCAGGTGGCTTCTGCGTACCAAACGCCCAGCACGCCGGTCGTCAGGCCGTCCGTCTGGCTGACAACCTCATGGCTGTCCGCTTCGGCGAAGGTGCCGTCGAAGAGTACTACCACAAGTCCCTTGGGGCAGTAGCCGGTATGGGCGTTGGTAAAGGTATCGGTAACCCACTAGGTATCGAGCTGTCCGGTGTTGCTGCATGGCTGGCTCACCGCGCCTACCACAACTACGCACTGCCAACCGTTGAACGCAGTTCACGCGTTCTTGGTGGGTGGATCAACGAACTGATCTGGGGCAAAGACACCACTCAGCTCAAAGAACTCGAAACCCCGCACAACGCATTCCGCGAAGCTGCTGGTCTTGAGAAGCTACCAAACCGCTTGGAACAGAAAGCACAGGCTGCTTCACAAGCCTAAGTTGTTGTTCCTACGACGACGGTCCGCTGGTTTTTACCGGTGGACCGTTATCGTGAGCGACAAGCGGTCGCAAAGTGTGACCAACGGTAGCAAATGCGCTAAACTCTAAATGTTCGCCTCCGTAGCCCAATCGGTAGAGGCAAGCGACTTAAAATCGCTGTGTTATGGGTTCGAGTCCCATCGGAGGCACTTTGGCTATTAGACCCCTTCCTGCACATGTTGATGCGGCAGGAGGGGTTTCTTATCATTGCGACGCGGCCTGAACAGGCAGTAGAGCCTGGGGTCAGGAGCCTACCGTCTTGAGCATGCGGTTATGCGCCGCTGAACTATTGGTTACTTCAATAGATCCGACATATTTCCCCGGCTTTCCACAGGCCGTCCAGATTTTATGGACCTCGTGTATATAGATCGAAGACCCCTCTTGGTTGAGGCGCTGATACAGCGTGGCTCGGGGGATACCGGTCTGGTCAATGATGTCTTGGAGTGTTTTCCCGCTGTTCCTAATGAGGGTACGCAGATTAGCCCGGAGTGCCTCTAGCTGATCAGTTTTGTTCATGGTTGTGCTCATCATCTTTATGCTCTCCAACATGATCGGTCTGCCGGCCGGGGCTATTTTGAAATCCGGCCTATAGACCATTACTAACGAATAGCTAGGACACTGTAAGCTCAGCTGTACGAATTGTGGATAAACTCTGCAATATCCGCATGAGTCTGCTCCGAGTTTATTGGGGTTCTTGTCTTCTTGGCGTATCGCCGTCCTCAGTCTGGGTCGGGGCAACGTCGTCCTCAGCATGAATTGGAACTCCTGTGTTCAGACACTAATCATTGTCGATG
This sequence comes from Enteractinococcus helveticum, assembly GCF_020742345.1. GTDB lineage: Bacteria > Actinomycetota > Actinomycetes > Actinomycetales > Micrococcaceae > Yaniella > Yaniella helvetica_A. The sequence continues at coordinate 7,482 of NZ_DYXC01000024.1, forward strand.
AACGGCGTCTGCTGAACAAAACACAATGGACGGCTAAACAATCGCTTCACACTTCAAGCAAATTATTGAACTCTCAACGGTTTATGGTTAAAGCTTTACAGTTCACGTAAAGTTGCCTGATAATTTCCTGAGTGTCCGTGATAACTTCCCATGTGATGCCGTGTTTTCGTCCTGTCCAGGACGTCACTCATTACTTTGCCAAAACTCGTCCAGACTTCCCCGATAGTCGAGTCGGCTGAGCATTTTTGTGAATGCTGCATCGGTTCCGAAATTTTGCAAATGTAGGAAGGGAACTTTGTGGCCGAACCGCCTGAAGAATCTTTAGAACCACCCACATCTCAACAACCAAAGCCACGTAAAGGATCCTGGAAAAAGACCGGAGCGATAGTCACGTCTATTGCTACCGCAGCTGCCATGACCCTTGGCGGGGCTGTCCCCGCTGCTGCTGATGACGGCGAACATCGCAGTCACGCTCGCGGACATCTTATCGATGCCGACTTACTCGGTCTCAACCTGGCGGACGCTGGAGTCGCCGAACAACATTATCTTGAATACGGTGGTGAGCCAGTCCTCGGCACCATCAACGCAGCCCTGTTGGAAGAACTCATTGCTTTGGATTTGGGCGGCATATCTTTGCCAATCCTTCCAGATGGCCTTGAGGTGGGTGCGGTTAGCTCGTATGCTCATACTCCATCTCCTACAGAAGCTACCGCTTCTGCAGGCGTGATCGCTCAGGATGGTTCCATTGATATCAGTGGTTCCGGAGATGACCCATACGGGTATGCCACAGTCGACTTGACCAATGCGCTAAACCAATTGGGACTAAACCTCGACGGCGTGGTTGACGAATTGGGCCTGCAATTGGGTGCAGTAGCCTCCACTGCTACAGCTAATAACGGTGACGTCAATAGCGACTACGCTGTCGCCGGCGCTCGTCTGGCATTGGACGCACCGGTTCTTGATGATGTGACTACTCTAATCACTGAAGCAGTTGGTGGCCTCGACAGCACTGTCAATGGTCTCCTCGGACCAGAGGGCCCTGTTCAAGAGCTATTGAATGCTTTGAGCTTTGACGAAATAGATGTGAACCTCGGCGGTCTGATTCCGGTGCTGAAGGTCAACCTAGGTACCCCAGAACTGCAAGTTCAAGTCGGCTTGGAAGAACTCGTTGATGGTCTCATCGGGGAAACACTAGTCAGTGACTCTGGGGTTACCACCATTGATCTGAATCAAGGCCAAATTTACATTGACCTTGAAGCGCTACACGCAGATGGTCTAAACAACCTTGATGCAAATACAACGCTGCTCACGTCAGACGAAATCACGCAAATTACCGGTGAGGTCAGTGCGCTTCTTGGTGAACTTTTGGATTCTGTTACGTCATCACTAGAAGACTCACTGGGAGAAACTAGCGTTACCGTAACCCTTGATCCAGACATTTCGGCTCTCGGAGGCGTCGTCAGCGGGGATGCCGAGATCAAGATTGATACCACGATCGCAGAGCTGCTTGGGGACGCAGTATCTGAAGATGCAGTCACCATTTCAGGTGGACTTTCCGTGCTTGGCATACCGATTCCGCTTCTCGATCTTGTAGGTGCTCTTTTGGAGCCCATCTTGAACGAGGTTGTTCCAGCGATTACCGGTCCGCTTGTCTCTGAACTTGGAAACCTTGGATCACTGGTATCGGAAGCGCTTGATGGTGTTCTAGATCCAGTTGTCAGTAGCCTGAGCCCGGTTCTGGAAGCACTAAACCAGGTTGCAACTATTACGGTCAACGCCCAATCGCAACCAGGTGATCTCGGTGAGGGTTCCTTCTCCGTAAGTGCTCTTGAGGTCGAGGTCCTGCCATCCATTAGTGCAGTAAGTCTCCCACTAGCGACATCATCCGTCTATGCAGAAACTGCTGAAGACTACAACCCTTCGTTATCGCTTAATCCAGCGGAAGGTGAGGCCGGCGATATCATCGATATCAGTGGCGACGACTTCGTCCCGGGATCGACCGTTACGATCGAAGTGACTGATCAGGACGGCAACACGATTGGCGAAATAGTTGAAGTTACTGTGGAAGACGACGGAACGTTCACCCAACCATGGACGATTCCTGAGGATGTTGACCCCGGTGAATTAATCGTTGATGGGACTGATAACGACAACCCCGATATTAATGCTCAAGAGACATTACTGGTTGTCGAGACCACCGTCTACGAACCGTCCGTAACTGTGAATCCTGATGAAGTAGCTGCTGGCGATGAGACTGTTATTAGCGGCGTGGATTTCGTAGCAGGATCATCGGTAACGATCGTCATTACCGATGAAGCAGGCAACTCTGTAGATACCATCGAGGATGTCCCTGTAGATGAAAATGGGAACTTCTCCGATGTCACATGGACTGTCCCTGACGAAGTAGAAGCCGGTGAACTCACAGTCACTGCGACTGATGAGGAAGAGAACTCCGCGGAGACTTCTCTTTCAGTTGTAGAAAACAGCGACGTTGATGCAGACGCCGACGCAACTGATGCTGATGCGGATGCTGCTGACGCTACTGATGCAGATACCGATGCTGTAGACGCTGACGCCGATGCGGCCGACACTGACACTGACGCTACTGATGCAGATACCGACGCAGCTGACACAGATGCCGATGCTGACGCAACTGATGCAGATACTGATGCTGCTGACACGGATGCTGACGCAACTGATGCAGATACTGATGCTGACGCTGCAGACACTGATGCTGACGCAGATACCGATGCTGCTGACACTGATGCCGATGCTGACGCTGATGCAGATGCTGATGCCGATGCTGTTGATACTGACGGTGCTGACGCTGATGCTGCTGACGCTACTGACACGGATGCGGATGCTGTAGACGCTGATGCCGACGCAACTGATGCTGTAGACACTGATGTGGATGCAGCTGATGCTGACGCTATTGACGCGGACACCGATGCTGTAGACGCTGACGCTGATGCAGATACTGATGCTGACGCAACTGATGCGGCTGATACCGATGCAGCTGACGCTGATGCGGCTGACTCTGACGCAGATACCGGCGCTGCTGACACAGATGCGGATGCTGTTGATACTGACGGTGCTGACGCTGATGCTGATGCGGCTGATGTAGATGCTGACGCTACTGATGCTGACGCTGACGCTGTAGACGCTGATGCAGATACTGGTGCAGATGCTGACGCTACTGATGCTGATGCGGATGCTGCTGACGCAACTGATGCAGATACCGATGCTGACGCTACTGATGCTGTAGACGCTGATGCAGATACTGATGCTGTAGACGCTGATGCTGCTGACGCTGCAGACACTGATGCTGATGCAGATACCGATGCCGATGCAGCTGACGCTGACGCTGACACTGACGCAACTGATGCAGATACCGATGCAGCTGACGCCGACGCAACGGACAGTGACGACGCCAACGAAGCTGACCCTTCAATCAACGTCGATCCGGATACCGCTACCCCCGGTGAAGAAGTAACTATCGAAGGTGATGACTTCGGACCTGAAGAAACCGTCGCCGTCGAAATCACTGATAAAGATGGCAACGTCATTGACACCGTTACCGCGGTGACTGATGGCAACGGAGACTTCAGTGTCGTCTGGACTGTCCCACAGGATATTTCACCAGGCAACCTGACGATCACCGCCGTCGATGAATCCGGCAACACCGCCACAGCCGAGCTGACTATCTCAGCCACCGGTACTGCTGGCACAGGTTCCGGCGATTCCGGTGACGGCCTGGCATCAACCGGTGCCAAAGCAACCATGATCGCCACAGCAGTTGCATTACTGCTCATCGTGATTGGTGCTGGCCTGCTCATTGCACGCCGTAACAACACCGTGAATGACGCCAGCTAAGTCATTCATGTAGAGACCTGGCCGGGGACGCAACGCGCGTCCCCGGCTGCGTCATTTCCTCACCTTCCACTTTGCGTCGTCCAACAGGACCTGGCACAAACCATAGAAAAACATTCGGGGATATACCAGCCAGATGAGTCGTACCAGAACTTCCACTAAACCTTCGTCGCCACCATCGCGGGGCAAGCCGAAACACACGACGACGGCGGTCATAGCCTCAGTCATTATGCTAATTGTCATGGCAAGTACCGTTCTGGTGCTCTTGCCTGCTGGCACCCCGTTACGGCAACCCGTGAACTCCGCGGTATCCCCGTATTTCTCGCAAAACTGGCGTGTTTTTGCACCCAATATTTTGAAGGTCAATCGCAAAGTCGAGATCCGGGCCCAATGGCGCGACGACAACAACCAACTCGTGCACTCTGACTGGGTCTCGCTCACCGAAATCGAAGAGCAAGGCGTGACAGGCCATTTCGCGCCTTCACGAGTCCACAAAAACGCCTTTAACTCCTCCCAAACTTTGCTGAGCCGCTACAACGATCTCAACGAAGAACAGCAGGAACGCGTCAGAAACACCTTTATCGAAGCAACGGACAACAATGAATTCCATCCCATCGACGTTGAAGATCTGATCGATGACCTAGGTGCCGGAGATAGCGACGTCGTCCGCTATCTCCGAATGGACTACATGTACATGCGGTTCGCAACGCTGTACGCAACCGCAGGCTTTGACAAAGACATTGAACGTGTCCAATGGCGCATCACACGCGAGCGTCCCAACGACTTTAGGAACCGCTTTAGGGACCAAGAGCAATACGGTGACTCCGTGACCACGTTCGGTTGGCGACATTCCAACGTTGACATGCCTGAAGAAGTGCTCGATGAGTACCGCAAACTCATCGAAGGCACCGGCAAAGAGCACTTGTTCAGAAAGGCGGATTCCGATGCGAACTAAGCTATCGCTGACTCGCTACGTCGATTGGCTCACCACAGCCAAGCACAACCTCAAATCATTCTCGATCCTGCGGATCATCTACGGCGTCGCACTACTGTTTCTCCTGGTGCCCAGCATCCCCGAACGCTCACTGCTGTGGGGCCCGGCCTCCTTTTGGGTCGATTCCGAAGCCAGCCGACGCGGCTATTGGACCTTCGACACCGTCTTCTCAAAAGACTCGACCCTACTTTTTGACCTTGCATACTTTGGACTCATCGCCCTGGCAATAGTCTTCATTCTCGGCTGGCACACCCGCATCATTACCCCCATCATGCTGTTGATGCTCGTTGCGCTGCATGCCAACAATAATTTCATGCTCAACGGCGGCGATACCCTCATGCGCATCACGCTGCTGTTCATGGTCTTTGCCAACCTCAGCGAGCACTACTCACTTGATTCCCGACGACGCCGACGCGCTACAGCACCCCGACGCCATCTCGTGCCCGCTCACATTTCTAACGCCGCACACAACACCGGCCTTATCCTGTGCTGTTTCCAAATCATCGTTGTCTACACAACTTCCGGTATTTGGAAAGTCATTGGCGATGACTGGCTCAACGGATCTGCACTCTTCTACGCCCTACGCATCGACAACTTCATGCTCTATCCGGCGATCAACGAATTGCTGTGGCAATCGAACCTGGTGATCTACATCGGCACCTTTGCCGCACTGTTGGTTCAAACACTATTCGTCGTATTCATCCTGTGGCGGCCTACCAGAATCTTTGCGCTCATCAGTCTGATCTTCATGCATCTTGGCATCGGTTTGCTGCTTGGCCTCTGGCCTTTCTCACTTGCCATGATCGCACTGGACATGCTGTTCATTCGGGACACGACATGGACCAGAGCCGAAGCATTCCTGCAATCCAACCCGAAGATAGACTCCGGCCGTCAATGGGCTAGACAGTGGATGGTTCATTTGAAATCCAACGTGAAGTAAGGACCAGGACAATGTAAGTTCGAGCCTGCACAATCTGTATATGACACTGATAGTGTTTGGCATCGCGGCCTGTCAGGTATCCTTCAGCTTCTGAGATGTTGTATTCAGAATCGATTCATAGAATGATCTGTCGAGGGATCGAATTGGAGAACTTAGGAAAGTAGTTTTATGAAAGAATCTGCAATCACAGTTATCGGCGGTGGCACGATGGGACGAGAAATTGCCTTCGTCGCAGCCATGAGCGGTTTCCAGACCTATTTAGTGGACATTGAAGAGCGTTTTCTCGACAACGCACGCGAGCAACTCACCACATCCACCACGCGCATGACCGAACGGCAGCGAGTCAGCCAGGAAGCTGTCGAAGCTGGTTTTCAAAACCTCACGTTTACTATTGATCGTGACACCGCAGTTAAGAACTCTTCCTTTGTAATTGAAGCGATTATCGAAGACCTAGGGACCAAACAGCAACTCTTCGCCGAGTTGGATAAGATTGCGGCTCCAGAAACGATTCTGGCCTCTAACTCTTCATCGATTGTGTCGTCCAAGCTGGCTGATGGTTTGAAACACCCAGAGCGTGTCTGCAACGTGCACTTCTTCAACCCGGTATTACAGATGACCTTGGTAGAGGTGGTCGGCGGAGAACACACTGCTCAAACCACCGTAGATCGTGCGATGGAACTTGCAAAAGCGCTTGGTAAGACTCCGGTGCATATCGAAAAAGAGATTTTCGGTTTTATCGTGAATCGTATTCTCATGGCCATTGTGGGTGAAGCCCTGCACCTGTATGAAGAAGGCTACGCATCGATCGAAGACATTGATACCGCAATTAAAGAAGGCCTCAGCCACCCAATGGGGCCGTTCACTTTGATGGATCTGGTCGGCGTAGATATCAACCTCGGTATCCAACAGCTTGCCGCACAAGAACGCAACGACCATCTTGTGCCAGATGTTAGCCCGACGCTCTCGAAGCTAGTTGAACAAGGAAAGCTCGGTCGTAAGACTGGGACAGGTTTCTATAATTACAACAAATAAGCGGTCATGACTGCAGAGGCTTCGCCACGCAAACCAAGTGTTCTTGTGGCGAAGCCTTGGTTTTATGCCCCGGTAACCAGGCGGTAGATGAGCCAGAGTAGAGCGCCGAAAAGCCCGAGCGCGGCCAGGGTCAGAATAATGAACATGGCTAGGGCAAGTGGTTCATTCGTCGTGCCGGCTGTTTGCGTGTGTTGCTGGTGTGGGGCAAATGACTGAGCCTGGTAGTTCCCGAAGGACTGCTGATCTGGCGCCGACGGGACGTGCGCGTTTTTCGCGGCAGTTGCTTGGGCGGCGTCGCGTGCATCTGACTGATCCGAGGTAATGTTTAGCTCAGTGTGCGCTGTGTCATGTTCACCCTCTGAGGGTGCGACATCTTGATAGAGCTCATCGTCGTCGAAGGACAGCACACCGGTCTCGAAGGTTTCGTAGTCCGGAGCGTTGCGGAGCTGCTCGCGCTGGTGCCCAGAGAAGAGCATCTCGGTGGCCAGCCCGACGTCGTCGTCCTGCGTTTCTTCAGGCGGCGGGGGAGGGGTAGCGGATTCAGATAACGAATCTTCGTCCTGCTCACGTGGATTCTCAGCGTCAGCGTTGGGATGATTCGTCATGGCAACACCCTCTTGTTGTTACAGATACATGCCTTGGGAAGTTTGGCTACCGTGTGGGTCACAGACGGCGTGAAGGTCACGTTCCCGAACGAGCACGTAGGTGGTCGCATCGATTTCTACTTCGTGACGGTCTTCGGGATCGTACAGAATGGTGTCCTCGAGTTTGACCTGGCGAACTGAAGGACCCACGGCGACGACTTTGGCCCAGGCCAGTCGTTTGCCCATGGCTGCGGTTGCGGGAATGACAATGCCCGATGCCGAGCGACGTTCTTTAGTTCCCTCGTCGGGTTCGACAAGAATACGATCGTGGAGCATGCGGACTGGTAGCTGTGTCTGTGCGGATGATTCGTGAGTAGTCACGCCACCAGCTTACGGGGTCTTTTGACCTAATAAGTAGGGATGCGTAATATGAATTTTTGGCAAAATTCACGGTCACGGCGTGCAATACGCTCCTTGTGCCGTTAGGCTTGACTTCGATGTGATATGCCCACTGAGTGATTGTTTGTCGGTGGGAACATGAGAAAGGATGGGCATGCCCAACCCCGTATTTCGATCGAAAGCTTTTCAAGCTCCTGTGCAACGTGCAAAACAGGAACAACATGCTGGTTACCCGCAGGGTCAGACACAGCAGCCATATGGTTACGCAGGTCAGTCACGTGTAGGCGCCAACCCTTATGCGGCTCCACAGACCAATATGAGCCCGGATCAGCTGGCGAACATGTACCAGCAGCCATCAGCTACCGCTGCTGATACTGGCCGGATGACCTACGCTTCGGTTATCAACCGCTCCAGCCTAGTCTTTGGTCTCATTGCCATTGGTGCAATTGTCGGTTGGACCGTTGCTAGCCCAATGCAAAACCCGATCTTGTACTTCGGTGCAGTTGTGGTTGGCCTGGTGACCGGTCTGATCAATGCGTTCAAACGCGAACCGTCACCGGTCCTGATCTCGGTTTACGCGGCAGCTGAGGGCGTCTTCCTGGGTGGCTTATCAGCAATGTTCGACATGCGTTGGCCAGGTGTGGCCTTCCAAGCCGTGCTGGCAACCCTATCGGTCTTCGTCGTCGTACTTGCGCTTTATCGGTCCGGTAAGGTGCGTGCTACTCCGAAAATGACCCGCATTGTGCTGATCGCCATGGTGGGTTATCTGGTCTTTAGCCTGGTCAACTTCGTGCTGATGATCACCGGCGCTGTTGATGGTGCCTTTGGTCTGCGCTCCGGTTGGCTGGGTATTGCAATTGGTGTATTGGCTGTACTGCTAGCCTCCTACTCGCTGGTGATGGACTTCACCTCGATCGAAGAAGGTGTACGTGCCGGTGCTCCAGAGCGTTACTCGTGGACGGCAGCATTTGGTTTGGCAGCAACCATGATCTGGCTGTACGTCGAGATTCTGCGTATCCTGGCGATTTTTAACCAAGACTAAGCTAAAACCCGTTAGCTTTTAGCAGCGATGGCCGGACCAAAAGGTCCGGCCATCGCTGTATTCTGAGGGAATATAACGCCAAAACCTCGTACGACCGACTACGCTAGACAAGCAGCTGTACATAAGGAGCATGTGTGACGACCTCAACGACGTCGTCGGCGGGAGACACCCCGGCCGAGCGAACTGAGCCACAATCTTCCATGTCAGCGCGCGTACAAGAAAAGCTTGCCGCCGATGTGCCCTATGGGATCGTGGTCGCGGCGGCATGGTCCTGGCGGGTACTGCTCATCATTGTGATGAGCGCGGTGGCTATTTGGTTACTGTCACACGTTTCACTGCTGGTCATCCCAATCCTGATCGCCGCGCTGCTGGCCACCCTCTTACAACCGGCCCACCGCTTCTTACTGAAACTCAAATTTCCGCCGGTACTATCCTCACTGACTCTGACACTGGCGTTCGTATTGATCGTGGTCGCATTGCTAACACTGGCAGGCCAACAGTTGGCCGCAGGCTTCGTCACGATGCAAGCTTCTGTGTCGGCCGGTATTCGTGACTTCATTGCGCTGGTTGAGTCTTGGGGGATCTCTTTTGATGCTCTGAACTATCAAGAATTGCTCAATGATCTGGTCTCCACATTGCAGGCCAACTCGGGTGCAATCTTATCTGGCGCCCTAGGCTTTGGTTCAACTGCAACCAACATCGGCGCCGGTATGATCATGGCGCTATTCGCGCTGATCTTTTTTCTTAAAGACGGCCCGAAGATCTGGAGCTTCCTGCTGAACTTCGTGCCGCGAATCCATCGCCGGGCAGTCGATGGGGCCGGTTATGCCGGCTGGGGCGCACTGGGTTCATATGTTCGCGTGCAGATTTTCGTGGCTTTTGTTGATGCGTTGGGCATCGGTCTAGGGGCGTGGCTCCTGGGAGTCCCACTGGCCATGCCACTGGGAGTATTGGTTTTCCTGGGCTCTTTCGTCCCAATCGTCGGGGCCGTACTAACCGGCGCAGTTGCCGTGCTCTTGGCATTAGTCGCCAACGACTGGATTAATGCCTTGCTAATGTTGTTGGTGGTGCTTGCCGTCCAACAGATTGAATCCAATGTGCTGCAGCCGTTGGTGATGGGCAAGGCCGTGAACCTTCACCCGCTGGCCGTCTTTTTGGCGGTCTCGGCGGGTATTGCCACGTTAGGGCTTGTGGGCGCGGTCTTTGCGGTGCCGATATTGGCCTTTATTAACGAATTTATAAAATACCTATCAAGAAAACCCTGGCTGGATGATCCTGACCCGGAGCCCCAACAGAAAGTCAGCCCACCACCTGAACCCGCAAGCTAACACCACCGAACGTCCATCAGGGCGATCAACTAGACGACAATCGTTGTGCAGGAGAAATAGTTGCAAACTACTGAAACCGGTGCCTCAGCCGTTCGATACGAAGATATTGAAGCAGCCCGCGAGACCCTCAGAAACGTCATCACAGAAACATCGATGGATCACTCACGTGCGCTGGGGCGAATTACTGGTTCCACGGTGCATCTGAAATGCGAAAATCTTCAGCGTGCCGGGTCGTTTAAAGTGCGTGGTGCTTACGTGCATATGGCGTCATTGACCGATGAGCAAAAAGCTAAGGGTGTTGTTGCCGCTTCAGCAGGTAACCATGCCCAGGGTGTGGCGCTTGCAGCATCGAAGCTTGGCATTAATGCACGTATTTACATGCCGCTGGGTGCAGCTCTGCCAAAGGTCCAGGCTACCCAAGATCATGGTGCAACAGTGGTGTTGGCTGGGAATAACGTGAACGAAGCTCTGGAGCTAGCTGCACGCTATGCAGAAGAGACCGGTGCGACTTTCGTCCATCCGTTTGATAATCCGCACGTGGTTGCTGGCCAAGGTACGTTGGGGCTGGAAATCGTCGAACAGCAGCCCGACGTGGACACGGTGATCATGAGTATTGGTGGCGGTGGTCTCTTGGCTGGCGTGGCCATTGCGATCAAAGAGCATGCTCGCCGTCAAGGTCGTCATATTAATGTGATCGGCGTGCAAGCAGAAAAAGCAGCGGCGTATCCGCCGTCTCTGGTGGCTGGAAAGCCGGTTACATTGGACAATGTTGCCACGATTGCTGATGGCATCGCTGTGGGCCGTCCGGGCAATGTGCCGTTTTCCGTCATCAAAGAGCTCTGTGATGAAGTTGTTACGGTCACGGATGATGAGATTGCAGCTGCTATCGTCTTTTTGCTGGAACGTTCTAAGATGGTGGTTGAACCAGCAGGGGCAGCACCGGTTGCCGCACTGATGACTGGCAAGCTCAAAGAAGTCGGCCTTGAAACAGAATCTATTGTTGCGGTGTTATCTGGCGGAAATATTGACCCAATGCTGATGTTGAAGGTCATTCAGGTTGGGTTGGCTTCGGCTGGCCGTTTCTTGACCGTCAAGATCCCACTGCGTGACCGTCCGGGTGAGCTGCAGACCATTTCGCGCATTATTGCAGAAAATGATGCCAACGTGACTCGCGTGGATCACTCACGGGTGGGTGCTGGATTGACTATGGGCGGCGTCCACATCACGATTGATATGGAAACTCGCGGACGCGAACACTCCGAGCAGGTGCTCGAAGCGCTGCGTGAAGCCGGGTATGAGGCGATGGTGCAGCACTAAGCTGCAGGTCGCTGTGACAGTGCAGCCATCTTTGATTTTTCCATCAGCCCGGTCATGGTCGAGGTCGACTTGACCAGCTGTTCAACGACGGGGTGTCCCGAGGGATATTCGTGTACGTGCCGACTGAACTCGGTCATTGACCAGTCCGGACGCTGGGATCCCAGGAGAAGCCTGGAAGCGTTGATCGCCTCAATCACTTCTAACAGGATGCGATCTTGCTGGTTGACCACGCGTTGACCACGCAATGCCAGCCCAAGATCATCTTGGACGCGTTCTAGTGCATCGCTGGCCACCACTCGGTAGTCACCAGGCGCACCAGTCAAGATGCCTTGCCGGGCGAATTCTTTTTCCATACCTTTTACGGGGTCGAGCTTCTTATGGCCTAGGGCGCTGGAAACTCGTTTATTGTGGAATTTCACCAGGTTGGAGAAGACATTATTGAGTCCAACAGCATCCGGCGTTTGCGAGTCATCGACCCGAATGAGCGGGTTCGTCAGGTCCCACGCCTTTGTAGCATCGGCGGCCACAAACTGCACCGTACCGGTGCGTTCAAACTCCATGAGAACCAAGGCTGTTCGCGCAGTCACAAACAACGATTCGACCTCGGTAATCTGTGACCGATAGGGAGCGGTGAGCAGTAGGAATTTTTCGATATTCAACACAATCCCAGGCTAACACCAAAACAGGTTTTTTATGCACTGCAGGTGGTCTCCAAAATGTCGGAAACCACCTGCAGTGAAATTGTATTGCGTTCTGAACTCGAACGGTTCAGCACCTTGGCCTTAGCCGTTATACGGTGCGACAGAGATCAATTCGACCTGGATATCTTTGCCGTTGGGAGCTTTATAGGTTACGGTCTCCCCAGCCTTGTGTCCTTCAATTGCTGAGCCCAGCGGAGAAGCTACAGAATAGACGTCTACACCAGCGCCCTCCGCGATTTCTCGGGAACCCAGGACGAATTTCATCGTGTTGCCCGCGAGTTTGCACTCGACGAGCATGCCCGGTTTGACGATGCCGTCGTCAGCCGCTGATTCGCCGACCTCAGCGTTTTCCAGCAAGGCTTTGAGCTCTTGGATGCGTCCTTCATTCTTGGACTGTTCCTCACGAGCAGCGTGATAGCCGGCATTTTCCTTGAGGTCGCCTTCGTCGCGGGCAGCTTCAATGCGGTCCACGATCTCTTGACGATAGGGGCCTGAGATGTGATCGAGTTCGTTTTTCAACCGGTCGTATGCTTCTTGGGTCAACCAAGGTGTGCCACTACTGGCCATACCGGCCTCCTTACTTGTCTCATGCATCAAACTAAAAGCCCCGCGGCACCATATATGTGCAGACGGGGCGACAGTTCTGGAATATACCGGAGTAATTATACCACCGAAACGATATGGCAAATCAAGTGTTGAAGAACGCTCACGGCGCTTCGTGTTCTGATTAGTAATCTCGGAAGTTTGAAATATTTGGGGCCGTTTCGTCTTCTACGTACCAGCAGGTATCGACCTCACCTGAGGCCCCAAGATGATCGGTGCGTAGCGCGGTCTCATAGTATTTGGTCAAGTCTTTGCCGGTGGAATCCGGGTTCTCATCTGGACCGATTACCACCGTACGGTAACCGGCGACCGCAGCCGTTTCGGATAGGACTCGCACCGTACAGGCCACGGTGGCTTCGGGCTCCTTGGTGACTTCAAACTCAACCCACGCCTGGGATTCATCTGTAATTGAATAGCCGACGCTCTTAAAAGCCAACATTCTTGAGCTGGAAGAAAAAGCGAACCAAAAGCTGACTGCAATAGCTGCTACCAGGGCAATAATGGCAATGACAGTACCTGATTTTTTAGAAAGGCGAAACCGTTTGGTGTCGCCATATCTGGTCGCTACACTATTGTCGGCAGAAGGTGCCGTCTGATTCGAGTTCGCAATCATATCGAGTTTCAGCCTAGTACAGCCGGCACCTGAGTCCGAATTGTGTCCGCCGTCGGCGCCACAACTCACGTATACAAGGAGTCCACGTCATGTCATCCGATCCGCAGCTGCCAGACATCTTAGACCCGGGTCTGCCCGATTCAACTGGATTGCGGCTGCTGGCCGTGCATGCTCATCCTGATGACGAGGCTTCTAAAGGTGCAGCCATGATGGCAGCCTATGTCCATGCCGGTGCCCGCGTCATGGTGGCTACAGCTACCGACGGTGCGATGGGGGATCTGAATAATCCACATTACGGGGAATCGATTCGCGTGGAGCGTGATATTGCGGCGGTCCGGTATCAAGAAATGGCTGATGCAGCAAAGATCCTTGATATTGAGCACCGCTGGTTAGGCTTTCGGGATTCGGGCTTCCCAGAAGGTGATGACCCCATGGCCCATCTGGAACCGGGATGTTTCGCTGACCTTACTTTAGAAGACGCCACCGCGCCACTGATCCGTTTGATTCGTGAGTTCAAACCCCACGTGTTGGTGACTTACGACGAAATCGGGGGTTACCCGCACCCGGATCATTTACGCACACATGCTATTTCAATGGAAGCTTATGAAAAATCTGGGGACCCCGAAGCCTATCCGGGAACAGGGGAGCCCTGGGAGATATCTAAGCTCTATTACGATAAAGCATTCAATCCGGATAAGTTCCGTGCTGTCCACCGTGCTCTAATCAATAGCGGACAAGAATCCCCCTATGCGGAGCGCATTGAATGGTACGACAGAGTCGAAGCTGGAGAAGACGATCCAGACGCCTGGCGTATCACCAAACATAAGGTCACGACGCAACTCAATACGGCGAAGTTTTTGGAATACCGAGACGCCGCGCTGCGAGCACACCGCTCACAAGTCGACACCCACGGATCTTTCTTCTTTACGCCAAATGAAATCTTGCGCGAGCAGTGGCCATGGGAAGATTACGTATTGATTGATTCTAAAGTTCCCACCAGCTTGCCCGAAGACGATTTATTCGCCGGGCTCCGAGACACCCCGCTAGACTGAGAACACCATGCTCTATTCGATTTATACCAACGTCGTCATCGCCGGCCTTGAAGACCCAACACTGCGTGAAGGCCTGCGTGAAGAAGACGTCACACCCGGCATTCTCGGCTTCCTGGCTACTTTCGCATTCGTATTGGCAGCTATAGTTGTGTTCCGCATTATGATCCGTCAGATCCGCCGGGTGAAACTCCGCTCTACAACGGCGGAAGACATGCTTGTGGAGCGGAACCAGCCGCATCTGTCCCCAGAAGATCGTGAACGCTCCGAGATTGATGAAGTCGGAAACAGCCAGACCGATGTTCTGCGCAAGAAGTATCCAGGCTACCTGGATATGCCAACTCTGGAAGCCCAAGAGCCTGACTCTGGGCGTCAAGACTAGGTTGTCATAGCGCATGGGAGTCTCTCCACATCGGACGCTGCGAGTCCCTGATGTTGTCTACCGTTTTTACGAACGACGTCTGGCTCGCAGTTTGCAGTCCGACCAGCTGCCAAATCACATTGGTGTCGTGCTGGACGGAAATCGTCGATGGGCAAAACAATCGGGTGCCTCAACTGCCTATGGGCATCAAGTTGGGGCCGAGAAAATTCACGAATTCTTGCACTGGGTGGCAGAATTCAACATTCCGGTGGTCACGTTGTATATGCTGTCCACCGAAAACCTCAACCGCGAAAAGGCTGAGCTGGAACCGCTGATCCGTATTATCGCTAACACGCTGCGCCAACTGGGTGCAGGACTAGCCGATGGCACACAACTTAAAGTTCATCCGGTGGGAGACTTGGGTATTCTCCCGTCCGATTTGGCTGAGCTTTTGACCGAAACAGCCGCCGCGACCAGACACCATGAAGGCGTCCACGTCAACGTTGCCATCGGTTATGGCGGGCGCGAGGAAATTGTAGATGCAGCCAAGGCGTATCTCACAGATGCCGCCGAGGCTGGTTATACCCTTGATCAGGCCATCGAAGGCCTCGACGTCAATGCCATTTCAGATCGGCTCTATACTCGTGGTCAGCCGGATCCTGACCTGGTCATTCGGACTTCGGGGGAACAACGGTTGTCTGGATTTTTGATGTGGCAGTCGGCGTATTCTGAATTTTATTTCTGTGAGGCTCTATGGCCTGCATTCCGTCGGGTGGATTTTGTGCGGGCTTTACGCGATTACGCAAGCCGTAATCGTCGTTACGGCTCCTAGCCCAGGTTATCCACACCAGAGCCTTGGACACTCCTGCTGAACGCTAACGTTAGCTAAGGTTGCTGACGTGATCGATTTGGTAGCTCAAGAACTGGCCCAAACCTCTCCCGAGTTGTTGCCTCTCATTAGTCTGTTCGCAGCTCTAGTATTATTCGCTGTCTGTGGGGTGGCGCTGTTTGTCATTGATGTGCGTGAACACCGACTCCCGAACGCATTGACTGGCACGCTAGCCATCGGAGCGACGGCCTTGTTGCTGACCAGCACATTGACTGCCAGCAGTGATTCATTACTACACGGTCGTGCGATCCCTACACTCGTCGGCGCGATGGCCTACTGCATGGCAATGTTTATCCTGCATGTGGTCACCCGAGCAGGCATCGGGATGGGTGATGTAAAGCTGGCCGCAGGGCTTGGGCTCTACACCGGCTTTCTTGGGATTGACGCATTGATCGCAGGCTTTGTGCTGGCCTTTCTGATCGGAGGAGTGCAAGCCGTATTCCTCGTCTTATTCCGCGGAGCTAGTAAATCGACTCGGATTGCATTCGGACCGGCCATGCTCGTGGGCTGTTTACTGATCCTGCTCATGTAAGAAATTGCACTGCACGACCAACAGTATCGTCTAGGTGCCAAAAGCCCGAGGTCTATCACGTGACCGTTTATAAATGCCGTTGTGCCCCAGCTTCGATGGCGCGCGGCTGACGAGTATGCCACAAGCGACCATCGGACAGCTCAACAGCTGCACCGTTGGACTCTGCCGGCGTGTTGATCAAGCATTAAACGCGTCGTCCCCGCACAAGGGCGGGGACGACGTTGTCAAAGCTTTGAGACTAACTTGGGCGAGTCATCGACATTGGATCAAGTGCTTCATCCAGCTGTGCCTCGGTGATCTCACCGCGTTCAACATAGCCCAGTGCAATGGTGGCTTCACGAACGGTAATCTTTTGAGCAACCGAATGCTTGGCGATTTCTGCGGCAGCCTCATACCCGATGATCTTATTCAGAGGGGTCACAATTGATGGGGAAGCTCCTGCTAGGAATGCCGTGCGTTCGACGTTGGCTTGTAGGCCGTCGATCATCTTATCTGCCATGACACGAGAAGAGTTCGTCAGCAGTCGGATGGATTCCAACAGATTGGAGGCCATGACCGGGATACCGACGTTGAGCTCGAAGGCACCGTTGGTTGAAGACAGCGACACGGTGGTGTCGTTACCGATAACCTGGGCACACACCATGGAGACGGCTTCAACGATGACAGGGTTGACCTTACCAGGCATGATCGAAGACCCTGGCTGCAAATCTGGGATGAACAATTCGCCCAGCCCGGTGTTCGGGCCCGAACCCATCCAGCGTAAGTCGTTGTTAATCTTCAGGAGTGAGTAGGCAATGTTGCGCAGCTGGCCGGAGGCTTCCACCAGTCCGTCACGGTTGGCCTGGGCTTCGAAGTGGTTGCGTGCTTCGGTGAGCGGCAAGCCAGTTTCTTCGGCCAGGATCTCGATGACACGTTCAGAGAAGCCCAACGGAGTGTTGATGCCGGTCCCGACGGCGGTACCGCCCAAGGGTACTTCAGCAACGCGTGGCAAGGAGGAATCGATGCGTTCGATGCCGTAGCGAATCTGAGCGGCATAACCACTGAATTCCTGGCCCATGGTGACCGGGGTGGCATCCATGAGGTGAGTGCGACCAGCTTTGACGACGTCGGAGAATTCTTCGGCCTTACGCTCAAGTGATTCAGCCAGGTATGCCAGGGCCGGTTTGAGCTGATTGATCAGCGCATTGGTCACCGCAACGTGGACTGAGGTTGGGAACACATCGTTGGAGGACTGTGATGCGTTCACGTGGTCATTCGGGTGCACCGTGGTTTCAGAACCGGCAGCTTCCAACGCCTGGTTCGCCAGACTGGCAATGACCTCGTTGGTGTTCATATTCGAAGAGGTACCCGAACCGGTCTGGAAGACGTCGATAGGGAACTGGTCATCGTGGTTACCAGCAATAATCGCATCAGCAGCGTTGGTGATGGCCTTTGCTTGTTCATCGGTGATGACACCCAGCTCATTATTTGCAATGGCACAGGCTTTTTTGACCATGCCCAGTGCGTGAATGTGCGCGGGTTCCAGCCCCTGACCTGAAATTGGGAAGTTTTCTACTGCTCGTTGGGTTTGAGCCGAATACAGTGCATTGACCGGCACTCGGACTTCACCCATGGTGTCGTGTTCGATACGGAATTGCTGATCATTAGACTTCGTTGTCATAATCCTCATCCTAGGTGGGGGAGCGCCCCCGGGTTATTTATGTTCGGCTTGGTGCCAAGCCAGGTAGTCAGGGATTTACCGGACCTAAAATATCACCGATTTTCACAGAGCCATCGGACAGCGAATATGTTACCCCCATAACAGCGGTTCGGCCCTCTTTAACGGCCTGTGCGACTGCATAGGAAGTATCTACAACCCGGTGAACGGTTTGGTCCGTGTGCTCTTCCACGGTGCCATTGACATCGGTGATGCCCTTGGACCGTGCTGCCATTACTGATGGCATGATGCGTTCTACCAGTGAACGCATAAAACTTTTTGGCATGACGGCGGTTTGTACGGCCTCGACCGCTGCTGTGACAGCACCGCAGTTGTCGTGTCCCAGAATGATGATCAAGGGAACATCAATTTCTTCAATTGCGAACTGTAGTGAGCCGAGGACGGCGTCGTCAATGACTTGGCCGGCGGTACGAATGACAAAAACGTCGCCCAGTCCGACGTCAAAAATAATCTCCGCGGCAAGGCGTGAGTCGGCACAGCCAAAAATAACAGCGTGCGGGCTTTGTGAGTTCTCCAGTGTTGCGCGCCATCCGGCGTCCTGGTGCGGATGATCAACCGTTCCATCGACGAACCGTCGGTTGCCGGCTTTGAGTTGTTCCCACGCTTGTTGGGGTGTCAGCGTTGTTGACAAGGGGCTCCTTCGGTTGGACCCACACGGGGATAGTGTGCGGTGTCGGGGTGTTTTAGCGGTACTGGTTGATGAGTTCAGCGGCCAATTGGTGCAGAGTTTCTTCTTCCATGGAACCGGAGATGATCAGCGTCATGGTGTCCGACGGTTCGATTGAATCAGCTGGACGGTCATTCGTTGTTGCAGGTTGATCGAACCGAGCAACCAAATAGATATGCTCATCGCGTCCGACCCAGCGTTCGACGTCGTGGTTGGCAATGGTCACCATTGTGGAATTCCCCGCAGGTTTGATCTTGTCTCGGATCCAGCCATCGGTGGCATTCGATGTCTGGGAAACCCCGAAGAATTCCTCGTCCTCGGTCAAAAATCCGACATTCCAAGCCGGTACGTCGTCAAGGGAACCCGAATTCCAGCGTGCATAATTGGCACGCCAGGTGTCGGGTGCGTTGACCGTAACCGGCGTAAATGCTGCGACTTTGGCAACTTCCGACTGGGCCGCTGTGACATCCACGCCCGGATCAAATTCGTTATTGGACTGGGGATTCAACGCCATAAACGCCAGCACAATCGCCAAGGTCGCCAAGACTGAATACGTCATGGCCTTGGCAGTTTGGCTCATCCGCTCGCTTTGCGACTTGGTCAGTTTTGGCTTGGGCGCCGGTTCATCGGGTCCAGCAGCAGCCGGGCTGGTGTCGACACGGTCGTGATTGGTAGTGATGTTTTTTCCTTTGCAACAACACAAGAACTTAAAACTCTACGTCCCTATTGTGCCACCAAATTTGGGTGAGAGGACATTCCGATAGACTAGGAACGAAAATTTTCTCTAACCCACCAAGTTTTCGGGAGTACGTACATGACGAATAAAGCTTCGGCCCAGCAAACGAAAGGTGCCGGTACACAGGACCGCAACCTGGCTATGGAGCTGGTCCGAGTGACCGAGGCTGCGGCAATTGCTGCTTCTGAGTGGGTTGGCTTTGGTGAAAAAAACATTGCCGACGGGGCCGCAGTCGATGCGATGCGCGCATTCCTGCACACCGTGCATATGGACGGCACCGTTGTTATCGGTGAAGGCGAAAAAGACCAAGCCCCCATGCTGTACAACGGTGAACGCGTTGGTGACGGTTTAGGTCCGAAGGTCGATGTGGCAGTGGACCCGATCGATGGCACCACGCTGACGGCGATGGGTTACAATAACGCCCTGTCCGTGATGGCGGTGGCTGAACGTGGTTCGATGTATGACGCCTCGAGCGTGTTCTACATGGAAAAAATGGTTGTCGGTCCAGAAGCTGCCGATCTGGTTGACCTGCGTCTGCCTGTCAAACAAAACCTGTTGCTGCTGTCCAAAGCCTTGGACAAGAAAGTCTCCCAGCTCAACGTGTGTGTCCTGGACCGGCCGCGTCACGACGGTCTAGTCAAAGAAATCCGCGAGGCTGGTGCCCGCGTGAAATTCATTATGGACGGCGATGTGGCCGGAGGTATTGCTGCAGCACGCCACAATACCGATGTCGATATCTTATTGGGAACCGGTGGCACCCCTGAAGGCATCATCACGGCGTGTGCAATCAAAGCTACCGGTGGGATGATTCAGGGGCGTCTTGCCCCGGTTGACGACGAAGAACGTCAGCAAGCTATTGATGCTGGTCATGATTTGGACGCCATTTTGACTACGCATGATCTGGTCTCCACCGAAAACTGTTACTTTGCTGCGACGGGCATTACCGATGGTGACCTGCTGCGCGGTACCCGGTACTTCTCAAATCGGATTGAGACCCAGTCGATTGTGATGCGCGGTCAGACCGGGACGGTGCGCACCATTGAGGCCGAGCACCGTCCGGCGAAATGGAAGAAAGAGCACTAAAACGTTTTATGCCGCGGTTGCCGACGAGTCATCGTTGGTGACCGCGGTTTTTTCTTCCCGTTTTGGTGCCAGTTCATCTTCAAACACCCGGTCGGTGGTTTCTGATTCCACTGCTTCTTCAACTGTGGTTTCGGGATAACGATTCGTCACCAGCATCCAGGTGGCTGTTGCCGTCACGAACGCTAGGACAGGCGTGATGGCCCAGATGAGCGAAGTATTACGAAATACCACTGGAAGTAAGGCCGGGATGACGGCGATGAATATGGATGGTAGCGCCACCGACGTATCCGTGGGCTTTGGTCCGGTGGCGAAGGTGACGGTCACGACCACTATTCCGCCGACCAGAAAATACCACAGTTGGGGAACCGGTGCGAACCCTAAGGCCATCACACAGATGGCAGAAACCGTGGCGACAAGGGCGGCACGAAGTGTCGTTGGACTCAATTGTGAGTTAAAAATGTGGTGCAATGGATCCCCTATTTTGTTATAAAACTGCTGTTAATACTTAGGATAACCGGCAGGAAGAGCCAGTCAAGCGTGCGACGTACCTTATTCATATTGAGCGCGTAGCTCATGTCGTGCCTCACGGATCGTGAGCGCGAAGCCATAGTCTGAACGCATGGATAAGGATATTGTTTCGATGAGTACTCGGATTGACGTCACTCAGCAATTACGCACGGATTACCGGACTGGCAGCAAGTCTGAGAAGTCGGCGATCTTGGATCAGTTTTGTGCCTCCACTGGGCTGGGCCGATCCACGGCACGTCGGTATCTGACGTCCAAGACCATCGGGGTGAGCAACGTGGTGCGCTTCGACCGTCGGAAGCATAAACCTACCAAGTATTCGGCCAACGCGAAAAAACAACTGATTCGGGTGTGGCGGTTGATGGGCATGCCCTCGGGCAAATACATGGCTGCCGTCCTGTTGATCTGGCTGGATGCATTAGAAGCCCACGATGAGATCGCCGTTGGCCGATCCGGGTACAACCCCACAGTGCGTACCCAATTGTTGTCTATGAGTGCTGCCACTATTGACCGGTATCTGAAAGCTGAACGCGACCGGCTGAAGCTCAAAGGGATTGCCACCACCAAGCCCGGGGCCCTGTTGCGCAACTCGATTACGGTACGCAAAGCCGGCGACGAAGTCGAAGACGAACCCGGGTTTTTCG
>NZ_DYXC01000025.1 GCF_020742345.1 Enteractinococcus helveticum
CCAGTCCCACCACATGACCGACCTGTTCATCAAGGGCCCTGATGCACTAAAGCTGCTGAGCGATCTTGGCATCAACAACTTCTCCAACTTCAAACCCAACATGGCCAAACAGTTCGTCGCGGTCAACCACGAAGGCTATCTTGTTGGCGACGCCGTACTGGTCTATTTGGAGGAGGGACTCTTCGATCTGGTGGGCTGGCACATGGTTATTGACTGGGTCCAATACCACGGTGAAACCGGCAATTATGATGTGACCTTTGAACGCGACGCCAGCTCCGCGGTCCGCAAAGGTGATCCGCTGCAGTACCGTTTCGAAGTTCAAGGTCCCGTTGCTGAAAAGCTCATGGAAAAAGTCAGCTCGATTCCAGTTGAGAAAACCAAGTTCTTTGGCATGCTGGAATTTGAGATTGAAGGTCGCCGTATCCCGGCAATCCGTCACGGAATGGCAGGCCAACCAGGGTTCGAGTTCTGGGGACCGTGGGAAGATTACGACCTGATCCGCAACGCAATCATCGAAGCTGGCAAAGAATTCGATCTGAAACTCGTTGGCTCGGTTGCCTATTCAACCGCCAACGTCGAGTCAGCTTGGGTTCCGTCCCCAACTCCCGCAATCTTCACCGGCAAAGAAACCGAAGAGTACTTGAAGTGGCTGCCGGCCAGCCGCATGGGTTCAATTGCCGGAAGCTTTGATTCCGACAACATCGAAGATTTCTACAACACTCCGTTTGAGATCGGCTATGGTCGTCTGATCGACTGGGATCATGACTTCCTGGGACGTGAAGCGCTCAAAGAACGTGCCGAACAGCCACAGCGCACCAAGGTCTCACTGGAATGGAACGCTGAAGACCTAGCAGCGACCCAA
Source organism: Enteractinococcus helveticum (assembly GCF_020742345.1). Lineage (GTDB taxonomy): Bacteria > Actinomycetota > Actinomycetes > Actinomycetales > Micrococcaceae > Yaniella > Yaniella helvetica_A. Next base: position 863 of record NZ_DYXC01000025.1, read on the forward strand.
CGCACCCTGTACGAAGAAGGTACCCCGGCTAAATACATCACCTTCCCCAAAGCTCGCTACGGTCTCTACCAAGTTGACAGCGTGACAAAAGACGGAAAGATCGTCGGCATTTCGCACGACGCCGGTTATCTAACCAACGAACAAGCTTTCATCTCGCTGGCAAGTATTGACACTGAGTTCGCAGAACCCGGTACCGAAGTCGTGCTGGTCTGGGGCGAATCACCAGTCTCCACGAAGCCTGCAGTTGAACCACACCGCCAAGTGGAAATTCGTGCGATCGTTCAGCCTGCCCCGTACTCACGGTTTGCTCGCGAGTCCTACCGCAAAGACTCCTAACAACGGCGCTACGAGCATACGCAGCTTTGCTAGAAGCCGCGAGTACCAGACTCAACGACAATAAAGTCGCATCGGCGCACAAACGCCATCGTCACTGACCAGCAGGCCACCAGCAGCATGGATCTCACAAAGCTGGGGAACCTGTTGGTCAGTGACGACCCGCTTTCAGAATACGACCTAGCTGCGACGATCAGCATCCTGAACTAACACGATGAGAACACGACCCAAACGTTGGACGGCCACGAGCTGTGCTGCTGCCTCACGGTGGCATCGCTTCCACTGTGATCCAAACTCATTCAAAATGACAGGAAATGGCCTCAGGTATACATCGTAGAAACATCGTGGTCACTGGTCTCAGCATTCCACATTTTGTACAGGATGGCTGAGTTTTTGCCGGTGACGCGGATCGCCCCGTGGCTGCTCTGATTGATCTGACCCGAACGCCAGCTGACCGACGAATTTAGCCTGACCCCCTACTAAAGAATTGAGAAAAAGTGGCACAACCACACCCCACAACATTGTCTTTGATGGATGATTTCTCATTAGAGATCACTGGCAAAGACTCCGACGCCGTCGTTGCGGCACAAGCTGACATCCCGGCTGACACCCGCATCAACGTTACCTTCCTAGGAAATGAAGACCTAGAAACACGGGTTACGGCTGCCAAAGCGGTGCGTGATGCCGGATTCATTCCAGTACCACACCTGGCGGCTCGTCGCATCACCTCAACTGATGAATTTCGACAGATCCTATCTACACTGCAGGATCTGGGCTTGTCTGAGCGGTTGTTTTTGATCGCCGGGGATCCCGCAACACCGCACGGCCCATATGAAGATGCCTTGGCGCTGATCAATACCAATGAGCTGTCGGACTACGGCGTTCGCGAGGTCGGTATCTCCGGCTATCCCGAAGGTCATCCTGACGTGTCGAATGCTGTCCTCGATTCAGCCTTCGTGGACAAGTTTAACGCCCTCAAAGAGCAATCCCTTGAACCTGTAGTCATCACGCAGTTCGCATTCGACGCCACTGCGGTCACGTCCTGGGTTCGGCAGGTACGGACACACGGCTATAACGGTCAGATTCGCATCGGTACTCCAGGACCAGCCGGCATTAAACGTCTCCTGTCATATGCGCGCCGCTTCGGTGTGGCTTCCTCAGCTGGCATCGTCAAAAAGTACGGGTTCTCACTGACAAACTTATTAGGAACTGCCGGCCCAGATAAGTTCATTCTCGACATGCAGCACGAATTGGATCAAGACCCTACGCTGGGCAATCTAGCAGTACACTTCTATACGTTTGGCGGTCTACAGGCCACCGCTCAATGGGTCCAAGAATTCAAACAAAAGAGTCGGTGAATAGCATGACAGATCGTAGCGACTCCATTGAAAAACTGCAGAACCATGCGTGTTTGATCGTCCAAGGTCCTGACTTTGCTGAAGCCGTTGCAACAGTTGCAACCGTGGTCGGTAAATATGCTGCCCGTGTGCTGACATTCGAGCAACATACCGAACCAGGTGAACCCCAAGAACTGTATCAACGTATCGAATTCATCGTCGACGCACTCAACGAAGTCTTCGATGATATTGAGATTGAGTTAAAGCAGCGGCTGGAACCGTTAGGGCTGACCTGGCAACTGATCAACCGGGCTCGTCCCAAACGCATGGTGGTCCTAGCATCAAAGTCGGATCATTGCCTCAATGAACTTCTATGGCGTCAAAACCGAGGTGAATTACCGGTCTCAATCCCGATGGTGATTTCGAACCACCGGGACGTGCAACATTCCGTGGAACAATTCGACATTCCGTTCCACCATGTTCATTCCCAAGGGCCCGATAAGTCGGCTGCCGAAGCAGAAATTCTCAAACTCATCGGTTCAAAGGCAGACTTTGTGGTGCTGGCACGTTACATGCAGATCTTGTCCGAGGATTTTCTCGAGCACATCGACGTGCCAATTATCAACATTCACCATTCGTTTTTACCTGCGTTCATCGGTGCGGCGCCTTACCGTAAGGCCAAGGAACGTGGAGTAAAAATGATCGGGGCGACCGCGCACTATGTCACGACTGACCTCGATGAAGGTCCCATCATCGAGCAAGATATCGCTCGAGTCGGCCACGCGCACACCGCTGAAGGCATGCAACAACGTGGCCAGTACGTTGAACGAGCGGTCTTGTCGCGTGCAGTGCAATGGCATGCGGAAGATCGAGTTATTCGACAGGGAAATCACACCATCGTCTTCGCTTAGTAACAGCGTCGGTAAAGCGCCACAATTGGTGCTCTACCAACGCATGCTTTCTCGACGACGGCTGGCGCAAATATAAGATGAACTAGGAACAGTATTTTGAATAACCACACTCATGTCTTAACCACGGACGGTTCAGCCTCAAGAGCTAGAAACGAAGTGGGAAAAAATCGCCGGTCCCGCAAAGCTGCCCTGGCCGGCTTTCTCGGTGGCACACTCGAATACTATGATTTCTTCATTTACACCACTGCGGCTTCGTTGGTATTCAACCACGTATTCTTCGCTCCCGGTGATCCGACCGTTGCGCTGATCCAGTCCTTTGCAATTTTTGGGGTCGGCTACGTTTTCCGACCATTGGGAGCTGTGTTGTTCGGCCACTTGGGTGACCGGTATGGTCGTCGCAATACCTTGGTTATGACTCTGGCGCTTATGGGCGGGGCAACCTTTCTGATTGGTTGTCTACCCACCTATCAACAAATCGGGTGGTGGGCCCCCGCACTATTGACATTGATGCGAGTTCTGCAGGGTCTGTCTGCCGGTGGGGAGACAGCCGGTGCGGCATCCCTGACATTAGAAGAGTCTCCTATTGGCCGACGAGCGTTCTATCCAAGCTTCACTGCATCCGGAATCAACGCTGGAATTGTGCTGGCTTCTTTAGCATTCATTCCGGTAGCTGCTATGGAGCAAGAATCTCGTGAAGCTTGGGGATGGCGGATCCCATTTCTGGCCTCGATTGTTGTACTCTTCGTGGCCTACATGGTGCGTCGTACCTTAGATGAGTCACAAGAGTTCCAAAAAATCCAAAAGACGAAACCGACCAAGCAAAAATCTCGGGCGCCTTTTTGGACGATGTTGAAAACCCACCCGATACCGTTTCTGGTTGTGTCACTGATGAGCGTGCAGATCATCGTAAACACTTATATGCAATCCTTTGGGTTGGCGTTCGGAGCACAGATCGGTACCGTTGAGGCAAGTACGATGCTCTGGGCCAGTGTTGCCGGTAATGTGGTCGCGATCCTGTCCCAGCCGTTGTGGGCGTTACTGGCCGACAAAATTGGGCGCAAAAAAGTCTTTATTCCCGGGCAAATTCTCTCAGCTGTCATGGTCTATTTCTTTTTCCACGCAGTGTCAGTCAATAACGTGCCAATGATTTTCTTGACGACTTGTCTCATCACAGGGGGCTCCTATGCGGCAACGAATGGCATCTACACAAGCTGGTTCGCGGAACAATTTAATGGCAAGGTTCGCTACACGGGACTTGCTGTGAGCCTTCAGGTCGGCATTCTCATCGCCGGTTTCTCTCCCGCCCTCGGAACGGCCCTCGTTGACGGCGACATAACGAAATGGGGTATCGCAGCAACAGTAGTTTCCGTCGGCATTGGGATCGTTTTGATTGGGGCCATTTTCGCCCGTGAAACATACCAAACCCCATTGGATCAGCTCGGTAATCACCTACCGGAGCCACAAGACCACTAGTGTGAGTCTCCTTAACCTGCCCCTGTATTCGCTTGTACCTGACCTTAAGAGCTCTTGCAAAAACTCTAACGACTGATGAGAAAGACGAACGTCTTTAATTTGAGAACCTGGCCGTGTGCAGTGGCGGTGTTGGCAGGTACTTGCAGACGTCCTTGATATACGCCTGACAATGCCTCTTTCATCCGGCCTTAGAACACGGCTGAGCGCTCTAATTCAGTGACCCGTAATTCAATCTGTTATGTCGCAGGAGATCGGTGACGGTTCTGCTTCAGGACATCGGTAACAGTTCTGGGGTTTGTGGTGATGACACTTCTGAGCGTTGAGAGCGTGGAACGCTGCAGGGGTGACGAAATCTAATTCCCCTGTTGATGCCCGTATCCGTCTTGCGATTGCTGATTGGCCTGATGATGCACCTCGCGGCAGTGTGACCGCGTTTTGTGCTGAACATGGCATCAGTCGCAAAACCTTTTATGCCCTGCGTGCTCGGGCCCAGCAAGATCGTCAGGCCGCGGTGTTGGAGCCCCGATCTCGGCGGCCGAAGACCTCGCCGACCAAAATTACCAAAGATGTCAAAGATCAAACGGTGGCGGTCCGTGCAGCACTGGAAGCCTCGGGGTGGGATTGCGGCCCGATCAGTGTGCATGACAAAAATGCTGGCCATGGGCCAACAGCAGTAGCCTCGTTGGCGCGGATTTTCCGAGAACGTGGCGTGGCTGGGGCGGAACCCAAGAAGAAGCCTCGGGCCGCCTACCGGCGGTTTGTGTATCCTGCCCCCCAATGCGTGCTGGCAGTTGGATGCCACCGAATATGTGCTGGTGGGTGGGCGAAAGTGTGTGATCTTCCAACTGCAAGATGACCATTCCCGCAAGGCCATCGCCTCACATGTGGCCCCGTCTGAAAACGGTGCTGACGCAGTGGCGATAATGCGTAAGGGGATCACTTGTCACTGCAGCCGGGGTACCACAGCGACTGCTGACCGATAACGGCACCGCTTTGCATCCGGAACGACGAGGCTGGATCAGCCAACTGGTCGCGTATGCTCAAACCTTCGGCGTGGAACCCATCACCGGAAAGCCTGGCCGGCCTACGACCCAGGGCAAAATGAGCGCTTCCACCAGACCCTGTTCCGGTGGTTAGATAAACAGCCCTTGGCCGCAACCTGCGCAGAGCTGCAAGTTCAGGTCGATGAGTTCGATCAGTTGTACAACACCGAACGTGGCCACCAAGCCCTTGCCGGACGGATCACGCCACAACAAGTCTGGGACGCGACCCCGGTGGCTGCCCCACTGCGGCCAGCGCCACAACCCATCGACCCTGACGTCCCAACGGCAACCCAACCCGAGCAATTGGCCCAGGTGCCAGCCCAGGAAGGCATCACCGATCTCAGCGTGCTCTGAGAAGCCGCCACCATAACCCCCACGCAGACCACAACTGCTCAGCCCAAGATCACCGGCAGCATTCACAACCCCGCAGCCACCGGCACCCGACAGCTGCGCGTGTACGCCAACGGCGTGGTCAACTTTGCTGGCACCTTGTTTTCCGTCACCCGGGCCATGGCCAACCGCATCATCATCGCCGACTGGAACCCTGATCGGATCATCTTTGCCACCACCGTGGGCGAAATTATCGCTGAATACGCTTGGCCCCAGCCGGCACCAAATACCAAGGCATCACCACCGCCCGCTACCGATTCCAAAACCAGTCTGTCCAACACAACCGTAGTGTTACCGATGTCCTGAGACATCAAGTGTCACCGAAGTCCTGATACAAAACTGTCACCAAAGTCTTGAGACATCACACTCGTAATTCAATCGCTGCGTTATCCAAATTCAGCCAGCATTTGCACCCTTTGAAAGCGCCATTGAATCTATCCCACCCAATGAATGTACAGTGACTCAGGACACTAAGTGATAGCTGGACTTCCAACTTTCTAAGGAGCTTTTCATGAAACACAGAAGAACTTATCTCGGGCTTGCTGGATTAGCCAGTTTTGCTTTAGCCGTTGCTGGTTGTAGCGGCAATAACGGCGCAGACGATGCGGCAGAAGCCAGCGATGTCACCACACTAAAGGTCGGTGTTCTACCGAATATCGAAGCACTGCCAATTTACATTGCCGCTGAAAATGGCATCTTTGAAGAACATGGTCTGAAAGTGGAACCAGTTCCTGCTCAAGGTGGTGCCGCATTATTGCCAGCCGTCCTTGAAGGCAGCACCGATATCGGCTTCTCCAACATATTAACGCACATGACAGCCGTAGAACGAGGACTTGGTACCACAATTGTCGCTAGTGGGCCCCACACAATGAACCCAGATACTTTAGAACCTGTAGGCGAGCACAATTCGTCTGTACTGGCGGTCACCTCCGATTCAGGCATCGAAGATGTATCGGATTTAGCGGGTAAGACGATCTCGGTCAATGCCCTGGGAGGAATCCAGGAAGTTGCTGTTCGCAATGCTATTGATTCAACTGGCGGTGACTCTGAATCCATCGAACTTGTTGAACTCCCATTATCACAGGCTGAAGGTGCGTTGTCAGGTGGACGCGTAGATGCGGTCAGTGTCAACGAGCCGTTCACAACGGTAGTCCTGGAAGCTGGGCATCGGGAAATTGCCAGTCCATTCTCCGATTTCGAACATGCTGCCAGCAATGTATCCATTTATTTTGCTACTGAAGCGTATGCGGAAGAAAATCCTGAAGTAATCGAGCGATTCCGGGCCGCCCTAGATGAAGTCAACGCGTATATCAACGAAAATCCGGATGAAGCGCGTGAACAGCTCGATACATACACCGATATCGACGCACAAATTCGTCAAAAAGTTACTCTGCCCTTCTACGAGACCAGGATTAACGAAGCATCCGTAGAAGAAATTATGCAAAAAGGCGCAAAATACGGGGTCCTGGAATCGGAGTTGCCGCTCGAAGACATCATCGGTAACGCCCCAACTCTGACAGGCACAGAGTAATGCAAGTCTTACAACAAACTACTTTTGCTGAGACGACGCGTGGTGAACAACTGGCCGACAACGTTGCCAGAGATTCGCTGATCATTCCGATCACTCGTTGGACTAAATTCTTGGCGTGGGGCCTTGCATCAGTTCTTTTGGCGGCAGGCACTTGGCAGATTCTCGTCATGACCAACATCCTCCCTACGGACTACTTCCCCGACATTGCGACTCTTGTGAGCGCTTGGGCTGGTTTATTCACAGATCCGGCATTCTGGTCTGCGCTTGGCAGTACTTTCTACACAGCGATTGTAGGGTTGATCCTCGGTATCGTAGTGGGAGTACCCGTCGGGATTGCCGTGGGACGAAATGACATTTTGTTTCACGCTACAAGATTCATCTTTGAATTTGCACGTCCAGTTCCGACCGTTGCTCTGATTCCTGTAATTGTCCTGTTCTTTGGCATCGGGGTGGAAGCCAAACTATTGCTGGTATTTTTAGCTGTCGTATTTCCACTCGTTGTCCAAACGGTTTATGGGGTACGAGACGTCGATCCAGTCGCTCTCGACACAGCTACAGTCTTACGACTCAACCGTTGGCGCCGGCTTATACAAGTTCTGCTACCCGCATCAGGGCCCTATATCATGACGGGCATCCGCATCACTGCTTCCATAGCCTTGTTGGTGTCTGTATCCACCGAGATCATTATCGGCGCCCCAGGTTTGGGACTCGCCATTACGAACGCTGAAAACTCTTATGCACTTGACAGGATGTATGCCCTCATTGCGATGACCGGCATTATCGGTGTGGTCCTCAATGTGGTGGTCACAAGCGTCGAAAAGCGTACAAGTGCCTGGGCACGGGTAGCAGAAGAAGGGAATTAACGTGAAATTGCGCAAGACTTCTCTCGTTGCCCTGGAAATTATCACTCCCCTACTGCTCTTAGCGCTGTGGTGGGTTCTTTCAGCAAATTCTGAATCAGCTTATAATCCACCACTATCGGAAATCATGGCCCGCTTTGGTGAAAACTGGTTCGGAGAAAGATTCTTCTCAGATCTCCTGCCATCCCTGGGCAGAATGTTTGGCGGGTTCTTCCTGGCGGTCATTATTGGCACTGGCATTGGTTCGATCGTTGGATTATCAAAAATAGCTCGCCGGTTGACTAGCCCCATCGTTTCTTTCTTAAGATCTATTCCTGGCGCAGCTCTTTTACCGCCTGCTGTCTTGTTGCTGGGCATCGGAAACGAAATGAAAATTTCGGTCATCGCTTTCATCTGCATTTGGCCCATCATGCTCAACACGATCGACGGTATTGATGAAACTCACGCCACTATGACAAACACGGCGCGGGTCCTACAGATCAGAGGATATCGAC